>JAUWPO010000039.1 GCA_030611505.1 Chloroflexota bacterium | reverse complement strand
GGAAAATCTACCCGGCATTGGTCCGGTGAAGGCGCAGACAATAATTGCATACAGGGAGTCCAACGGTTTTTTTGGGTTAATTGAAGACATTCAAAATGTGCCTGGGATCGGTCCAAAGACTTTTGAAAACCTGAAGAGTCTGATAACAGTTGAAGATCTGTATTAGGGAGCACAACATGCCGTCAGGCGCCATCTTGTCCAATATTTTGGAACAAAGCAGCCAACACAAGCGCATCTACAGCGTGAGGCGACTGGTTATCCGCCACCTTATCCCATTTTCCTTATCCCCTTAATCCTATGAACTACTCCGGCGTTCTCTCTCGTTATGGCAACCTGCTAGACCTTCCCGAACATACCACCCCGATTACCCTACTGGAGGGAGACACCCCCCTGATTCCTGTCCCCCGGCTTGCAGAAGATTTCGGCGGTGGGTTCGAATTATTCGTGAAGTATGAAGGTTTAAATCCAACCGGATCGTTCAAGGACCGTGGAATGACTGCCGCCATTAGCGAAGCAGTCGGGCGCCAGGTTAAGGCGGTGATATGCGCCTCTACCGGCAATACCGCCGCTTCGGCCGCTGCTTATGCAGCCAGGTCCGGTCTTCGATCTATCGTCCTCATCCCGCAGGGAAAAGTTGCAACTGGTAAACTGGCAGGAGCAGTCGCTTACGGCGCGCAAGTGGTGCAGATTCAGGGCTCTTTTGATGATGCCTTGTCCCTTGTCGTTGAGATCACCCAAAAGCACCCCCTCGCGCTTGTCAATTCCCTCAACCCATACCGTTTGGAAGGTCAAAAGACAGCCGCTTTTGAAATATGCGATACCCTGGGGAGTGCCCCTGATTGGCTTTGCCTTCCAGTGGGCAATGCTGGGAACATTACCGCCTACTGGATGGGATTCCAGCAGTACAACACAATTAAAAAAACGGGGCTGCCGCGCGTGCTCGGCGTGCAGGCTCGCGGTGCGGCACCGCTTGTACTCGGTCACCCCGTGGAGAATCCCGAAACCATCGCAACGGCAATCCGCATCGGCAAACCGGCGCGCGGCGAGGGTGCCCTGCAGGCAGCCGAACAGTCCGGAGGCAGGATCATCGCCGTGAGTGACGAGGAAATCCTGTCTATGCAACGCAGGCTGGCAGGTGAGGGTATCTGGGTTGAGCCTGCCTCTGCCGCCGGGTTGGCGGGTTTGCAGACCGAAATTCAAGCTGGGAAACTTGATCCAAAGAAGAACCGCATCGTCGCGGTGTGTACTGGACACGGTCTGAAAGATCCTGATATAATTACCCGTCAGATGGCGACGCCGACCATCTTACCCCCTAAAATTGAAATGTTGGAAGAAGTGATTCTGAATTAATAAGGAGTGAATACAATGTCTACTGAAACTCAAAAGTTATATCGTTCGCGGGATGAACGTATGATCGGTGGCGTATGCGGCGGGCTTGGCGAATTCTTTGGCATCGACCCGACCTTGATTCGCCTGTTATTCGTCTTACTGACAATCTTTGGTGGGTCTGGAGTGCTGGTCTACCTGGTTATGCTTCTCATTGTGCCCGAAGAGCCGCTGGAGGGGACATCTTCACCTCCTGTACAAGAACAGGCTGAACCAGAGTCGTCAACTGAAGAATCTAAGGGCGAGGATTAATAATCCAAAAATCGATTTCATCGTAAATCACTCCTGCTTCTATCCGTCTCCAACGACGTGTGTTTCTTTTCGGTGAATAGGCTGGTAGCCACTTGCTGCAAACTCAGGAGTGGGAACGGAGGCTTCATCAGGTTTATCAGACAGGCTGAAGACCAGAGAGCCGCGCGACCTCCACACAAATGCCAATTCCCGTACTTCTTGAGTGATTAAGATCTCTTCAGCCAGCATTCTGCTAACGGGCAGATTGTCATCCAAGAAGCCCATGCGCCTGATCGTTGTTAGGTATTCAGAACGCCGGAAAGCTTTGAATGGGGTGGGGTCGCCGGATTGTACATTTGTGTAAATTTCGCCGTGTATCTCAGCTAAAACAGGTGGCAAGCCAGTTTTCCTCGAATCCACCTCACTTATGAACTCCAAGAATGAGGCCAATTCACCATCTCTAACCCTCCTCAGGATATTCTTAAAATTATACAAGCCGCTTCCCAGGATCAGACAGATATAAGCCAGGTAATCCTGGTTATCGGTGGTGAAGGGGTGAAAATCGACCTGGTTCAACTGTACGTAGGTTTCTCTAAAGGTCTCCTCATGAAAATCACCACCCAATAGGTCTGCAACTGTGTCTTCCACTGCCTGCATGCGGACCTGGTCGATGACATGCGCATTGCGACCCCTCGCCCCGAGAGCAGTCTTATCAATGTCGATCAACACAGCCGTAGACTCATCCACAGCGAAACTAACCGAAGAGCAATATTGATCGAACTCCGACAAAGCTGCCCAACGGTTGGACAGATACAAGGTCTGCTCACCGACCAAGGGAACGATTTCTATGGATTGCGGTAAATCATTTTCTGAACCGATAAAAGCTATTCCGGGCCAATTCCCGGCCAAACAGATATTCTCAAAAGCGGTCCCATCCAGCAACTTGGTGTCGCCAAAATAGATCAACCGCTTGATCTGGACACCAGGAGCATCTAATTCCCGTGCCAAACGCAGCAGGCGGGCTAAGATACGAGCATAATCACTTTCTGATTTACGTGGGACACGTCCAACCGGCAGGTCCAATTGGGCGCGAATTTCTTCCAAAGGCGGCAGGCGATGGTCACAAGGGACCAGATTGCGATAGACGACACTATCGCCTAAAAAATCACTCAATGCTGCCCGTCCATACGATTTCATCTTTTGCCCATCAAGCAGGTTTTTGCCCGGTTTTAATCTGCTTCTTTGTAGTTTCCTTTACACCTTCCCTACCTATTCAATCAACTGGCGTACCACACGCGTCGCGCTGGAAGCATCGGGTGCAAAAGCATCCGCTCCAATCTGTTGGGCATATGACTCGGTCACCGGCGCGCCGCCGATAATGACACTAACTTTATTGAGCACATTCGCCTCTCTCATGGCTTGGATGGTCTGTTCCATTTTGGGCATTGTGGTCGTCAACAAAGCAGACAATCCGATCACCTGGGCACCTTCATTTGCAGCATCCACAAACGTTTCCGGCGGTACGTCCACTCCCAGATCACGCACCTCAAACCCTGCTCCTTCAAGCATAACCGCCACAAGGTTTTTTCCGATATCGTGCAGGTCCCCCTGAACCGTTCCAATCGCCACTATTCCGGCAGACTCAACCCCGCTGTCAATCAGGTATGGCTTCAGGATAGCTAATCCCGCCTTCATGGCACGCGCCGATATCAACATCTCTGGTACAAAAAATTCGCCCTCCTCAAATCGTTTGCCGACCTCTCCCATTGCAGGAATGAGTGATTCATTTAGAATTACATCAGCATCTATACCCTGATCAAGCGCCCCCTGCACTCCTTGCTCAACTTCTTGAGCCTGACCAGCAATTACATTTTTATATATTGTTTCAAGTCCTACCACCGTAGCACCTCATATCCAACAATGTTTACATGGATCAAACTGGATGTTTCACTCATTATGCGCTAATCTTCACCGAGTATGACTAATTTTTCAATGTTTGCGGAAATTCGCGAAGATTAGCGGATTCTCTTACAATCTAGGCAGGACGATCGATTCTTGTTTCTGATACTTGCCTTTCTTATCGGCGTACGAGGTCTCGCACTCCTCATCGGCTTGGAAGAATAGCACCTGGGCGATGCCCTCATTTGCGTAAATCCTGGCTGGCAAAGGGGTGGTATTTGAGATTTCTAACGTGACAAAACCCTCCCACTGCGGTTCAAAGGGCGTCACGTTGACAATAATGCCGCAGCGCGCATAAGTCGATTTCCCTACACATATGGTAAGTACACTGCGCGGTATACGAAAATATTCGACCGTGCGCGCCAGGGCGAAGGAGTTCGGCGGTATGACGCACACATCGCCCTTGAAATCCACCATAGATTCACTCTTAAAATCCTTCGGGTCAACAATTGCTGAGTAGACATTGGTGAAAATTTTAAACTCGTTCGCCACGCGGATGTCGTAACCATAAGAGGACACCCCGTACGAGATAACACCATCGTGCACCTGATTATCAGCAAACGGCTCAATCATACCCTCTTCGCGCACCATCTTTCTTATCCAATGATCGGGTTTCAGTCCCATAATCTCCTCCTGAGTGTAAATTCGTTTAAGTATAAAGGATAATAGTTGATTAGTGATAAGGTAATTGGGGGTCAGGGTTCTTCCTGATTGTATCTTATTGCCTTATTGCCTAATCGCCTAATCGCCCATCCTCATCGTCACCACGCTCAGTTTCCCGGGGTTGACCTCAATGGTAAACTCCTGGCGACCAAAGTAGGGAAACGAAATGCGGTACGAACCGGGCGGCAGATCACCGACAGCAAAACTCTCTTTCCATGGAGATTGACCGATCAAGTCCGGCTCTTCGTAACTCAGAAGGTAAATCTCAAAATCAGAAGTCTGGTCAGGACCTTCTGGCAGGTGCTCGACGACAACGCTGGATACCGCCATTACATTTCCATGCTGGTCAACCACCCGTCCGGCAATTCCACCATTTGGCTGCTTATTATCATCCAAGTGAGGCGCCAGCCACAGCTCCGGGTTGCGGGCGCTTTCATAAGAGTTCTCACCGACGCGCACTTCAAAGTGCAGATGGCTGCCCATCGACACACCAGTTATGCCCACCTTGCCGATTTCCTGACCGGCTTTCACCAGCTCACCTTGTGCTACCGAAATCTCAGACAGGTGCGCGTAAAGCGTGTACACCGATTGAGGGTAGTCTCGTACTACCATTAACAGTTCCCCCGGCACTTCGTGCTCGATGACGACCAGGTTGCCGTAGAAATTGGAGAACGATCCAATATAAACCAAAGGCCACTCACCCTGAGGTGATACCGGTTCGAGATCATCGCCAGCCACCACCACAATCCCATCAGCCGCGGCATGGACGGGCGTCCCAAAGCCATTGACCATCTCGACGCCGTGATGCGGTTCACGCCTCTTGCCCTGGGTGGTGCCGAAGCGATAGGTGGGGTCCACAACGTCATCCCCTGGCTTTTTAATCGGTCGCTCCAGGAAAAATTGGCCCGAATAGATACATACATCGGAAGAGCATGGAGTTGGGGTAGGGGAAGAAGAAGGTGTTATTGTCGGCTGTTTTGGGGTGGGGGATAAGGGGGTTGAGGATAGGGGAATTACAGTGGGAGTAAGCGTTTCAGTAATGGTAGGATTCAACGTCGCTGATGTGCTTTTAAGCTCCTTTCGAGGACCCTCCGTTGGTGATTCGGCGCGGCTGGTCGAGTCTGCCGCGGGCGTGCAGGCGGCAGCAGAAAATAGAAATAAACTTCCCATCAAGAGTGCTACCCAGGGAGGAAGCCTCATGAAAGGCGCAACCCTCCCCGCTTGATGAGATCGCCCCGGATTTGAGCTTCGATGGATAAGGCACGCTGCTCCAATTCTTCCATCTCTGTCAACAGCGATTTTACTACCCCCTCATCTTTCAGGCTGGCAGTGTTTATCCGCACGTTGTAACCCGCCCCAATCATTGCTGCCTTCGCTAGTGCCGCGCCAGTGGCCCCATCACTGATAGCGTTCAGGTTGCCGTCAGCGACCACATCTGCCGCCAGTTCGAGCACCTCCATCGCCATGCCGGCAACTTCTAACGGCACACTAGCCGCGATTTTGGTCGCTTTCTGGATAGCTCCCGCACGGGTATTCTTCTGGTCGGGAGTGTCCTTCGGCATTCTATACGCTGCCATGATGGAATTAAAAGCATCAGCATCGCGCACAACTGCTTCTGTCAGTTCGTCTCGTAATTGCTCTGCCCGATCGAGTATGTTCGTCATCTGCGCTTCCACAGCAGCATACTTTTTCTTACCCATCGTCAGACGAGCAACCATCGCCACCAGCGCCGCACCAGCAGCCCCGCTGTATGCCGCCGCCGAGCCGCCGCCGGGTGCGGGTTTGCCATCCGCCAGCGCATCAAGGAATCCCATATCAAGACTTCTGAAGTCTGATTGCGGTTCACTTGCGACTCCGGTAGTCTTCTTCAAAACGTCTGCCAGGCGGTACTCCAATATCTGGTCGCGCTCGAACTGGTCCAACTGCAAATACCACTGAGCTGTATTAACCAGCACTTCCTGGGGGATCAAGCCGACCAACTCACTGTGATGCACGTTCACTCCGTAGCGGACGGATTCTCGTCGTATCATCTCCACCACTCGCGCAAGCGGTGTGCGGCGGAAGTTGGTCAGGTTCATAGATACCTGCGCCTGTCCTTCAACCAACATTCCGAGCGCCTTCACATATCGCAGTCCGCCTGATGAGTGCCTGACTGCCTTTGCGATTTTCTTGGCGATCGAAACATCATCGCTTGTCAGGTAGACGTTGTAGGCAATCAAAGGGTGGCGCGCTCCGATCACCGTAGCACCCGCCGGACCTATACACGCTGGTCCGAAGTCCGGAGCACGCTCAGGATTCGTCCCGATTTCCTCCTTCAGAGCTTCGTATTGGCCGCGGCGTATGTTCTCCAGGTTGCGCCGCTCCGGTCGTGCTGCGGCTTCTTCGTACAGGTAGACCGGTATCTCCAGTTTCTCGCCAACCCGCTGACCCAGACGGCGGGCGATCTCTACACACTCCTCCATACTTACGCCCGAAATGGGTACAAACGGCACCACGTCGGTCGCCCCGATGCGGGGATGTTCGCCAGTGTGCACGTCCAGGTTGATCAGCTCGGCAGCCTTCGCGATCGCCCGGAAAGCAGCTTCTTCAATCTCATCTGATGGTCCGGCAAAAGTCAGCACCGTACGGTTGTGATCCAGGTCGGAGTGCCGGTCTAGCAGAGCAACACCACCCACGGAAGTGATCGCATCAATGACAGACTCCACCACTTGCGGGCGTCGGGCTTCGGAGAAATTTGCTACACATTCGACAATAGTTGTGATCATGAGTACCTCAAAGTTTTCCTTTTCGACAATTATACTCTTGGATTATGGGCATAACCAATCGTTTTCCGGGCAACCCTGAGGTTAAATATTCCAATGACCTTCTCCACGATCGCAGACACTCACCCGGATGCAGAACGCTTGCAAATTAAACTCCTCCGGCAGGCTCCTAGCTGGCAAAATCTTGAACTGATGGTGCAAATGTTCCATACGATCAAACAGCTAGCTCTTATTGGTCTGCGTCAGTGTTTTCCATCGGCTGCCGAGGAGGTGCTGCGCCGCCGTCTAGCAGACCAACTGCTTTGGAAAGAACCTGCCGAAAAAATTCTTGTACCACTTCAATTAAGCGAGAAAAGCGATTCTGATTCGCTTGAGTATGTATTAGCAAAAGCCCATCATTCCGATTAGCGGATAGTGAAATACCAGGCAGATCAAAGATGGGGGGTTAGGTGGGGAATCGAAGCAACCACTCTCTAGGATGAACGGCCCGAATCTTGCAACGCGTTAACGATTAACCATTACATTTACGTCCTGCCCCTATGATAGAATTTTCAGGGCTGATATATGAAAAAATTATCTTTACGCCGGGACCTGGCGTTCATTCTAATCGCTCTCCTCGTGCTGCTCACAGCTACGTTAGCCTGCGCACGCACTGTACAGGACGAGGACACTCCTTTCTGGAGTGTCTCTGATCCAGGAGTAACTTCTTCTAAATCCGGTTCGGCGCCTGTTGCACAAGCGGCAGGCTTACCCGCCCAGCTCACTCCCAGCGGTCCGCTCCACACACCCACCCCTGACCAACCCCACCTGATGCCGACATTACGGGCTGATCCTGTAGACTACTCTGTCGAAGAAGGTGACACGCTAGGGACTATCGCCAAGCGGTACGGTGTAGGGTTGGAACAGATCGAAGACGCCAATAAGCTTGCAAATCCCAACTTTCTTCATGTTGGTCAGGCTTTATCCGTTCCTCCTCCCACTCCGGACGGGACGGCTCCCGACTTCAAGATCATTCCCGATTCGGAGCTGGTTTATGGTCCCTCCAACGTGTCCTTTGACCTCGAAAGTTATATCCAGAGCCAGGGTGGTTACCTGGCAGGCTACAAAGAGGAAGTCAACAACGAACCGCTCACCGGCGCACAGATTGTCGAGCGTATCTCCCAAGATTTCTCGGTTAACCCACGTCTGCTTTTAGCGATTCTGGAATACCAAAGCGGTTGGGTTAGAAATTCTGACCTAAATAAAAAAGCCAAAAATTATCCCGTCGGTTTGGAAAACCCCCAGCGGGAAGGCTTGTACTACCAACTGGCCTACGCCGCCAATAATCTGAACCGCGGCTATTACTTGTGGCGGGTCAGCGGTATTGGTGCCTGGGTGCTGCCCGATGGAACCATCCTGCTCAGCGCGCCCACCATCAACGCCGGTACTGCCGGTGTACAGCATTTCTTCTCCACCCTATTAGAGCGTGAAGAATGGGATCATGCTGTCTCTGATGGGGGGTTATTCGCCATTTATTATGCGCTTTTTGGCAATCCCTTTGGATATGCCATCGAACCCATCCTTCCTGATAATCTGATCCAGCCTCCCATGCAATTACCATTCGGTAAAGGCGAAGAATGGTCCTTTACAGGTGGTCCGCACGGTGGTTGGGGAGACGGTTCGGCTTGGGCTGCTCTGGACTTCGCCCCTCCTGGCGACGCTTTAGGCTGTGTAGAGAGCGATGCATGGGTGGTCGCAGTCGCCGATGGATTGATCCTGCGCGCCAGTAACGGCGCCGTCATCCAGGACTTGGACGGTGACGGTCTGGAACAAACCGGCTGGGTGGTGCTTTACATGCATATTGAATCGCGCGACCGGGTTGAACCTGGTACATACATAAGAGCCGGCGATCATATTGGTCACCCCTCCTGTGAAGGCGGCATCTCCTCCGGCACGCATGTACACCTGGCGCGGCGGTATAATGGGGAATGGGTTCCCGCTGACCAAACGATCCCCTTTGTTCTGGATCGCTGGGTTTCGATCGGGACAGGCGAGCAATACGATGGCTATCTGGAAAGAGGCCGGAATCAGGTAGAAGCTTACGCCGGTAGCTCACCCAAGAACGCCATTACGCGTTGATCCAGGTGCGAATGTTTGGCTCCCGCTGCATAACAACGATCTCCCTGCTCTTGGCTGCATTAATGTCATCCTGCGCGACCAGCGGTTATTGGATCCCGCCGAGCGCACAACCCGCGCAAATCCAGTATATTGATCTGTTCTCCAGTATCAAGGAAGACGCAGCTTTAATCTCTCCCACTCCGCAAGACCATGACCCACTTGAGTCCTCAAACTCCCAAGACGAACCAGCCAATCCTGATCCTGAACTAGACCCCACCCCCCTGCCTGCAAACATCGGCTACCCGGGGCAAGTGGACATAAATCCATCCACATTAACGAATTCCACTCCCACAACCGAAATATCCACCGTAGATTCATCTCCCATCCTGTATCACGCCCAGGCTGCTGACACTCTGCCAGTGGTAGCTGTGCGCTTTGGTGTCCTGCCATCCGAGATCGCCTCACAGGAGCCAATCCCGGAGACCGGCTTCATAAACCCCGGTCAACTGCTGGTAATTCCTCGCCGCCTATCTGACACAACTTCATCAGAACTCCTGCTGCCCGACAGCGAAGTGGTATTCTCGCCATCCGCCGTCAACTTTGATGCACAGGATTTCGCCAATCAAGCCGGCGGTTACCTGAACAGCCACAGCGATTTTCTCAAAAGCACAGGCGTACTGTCTGGCGCCCAGATGGTCACGCATGTCGCCACAGAGAATTCGATCAACCCGCGCTTGCTGCTGGCGTTGCTCGAATATCACAGCAATTGGGTGTACGGGCAGCCTGCGACTCCTGAGGAGAAGGTATACCCGCTGGGAGTGGAAGTCCCCAACGAGAAACATCTTTACCACCAGCTTGTTTGGACCGTAAACCAACTTTCAATCGGCTATTATGCTTACCGCGAAGGACGCTTTACCGAAATCACATTCACCGATGGCAGCACCGCCCGATTAGCCCCAGACCTGAACGCCGGAACCGCCGCATTGCAGTATTATTTCGCTCAGTTCTACCAGGGTCAGGAGTGGCATGATGCTTTATATTCAGAAGGAGGATTCATCCCCCTGTACAAACGTATGTTCGGAGACCCGTTGCAACGCGCCAAGACAGTGGAACCCTTATACCCCACCGGCGCCCAACAACCACCCTTGATCCTACCCTTTGAAAGGAATTGGACCTGGAGCTATACCGGCGGTCCACATGGAGCATGGGAGCGCGATGGAGCCTATGCAGCCCTGGATTTCGGACCAGGTATCCAAACCTCGGGCTGTGTTGAGTCGGGCACCTGGGCGCTAGCCGCCGCCGACGGTCTGGTCGTGCGCACCGGCAGCGGACTCGTCGTGCTGGACCTGGATGGTGATGGTCACGAGCAAACCGGTTGGGTGCTGGTATACATGCATATCGAAAGCAATGACCGCATCCCGCTTGGAACTTGGGTAGCTACGGGCGACAAATTGGGTCATCCCTCCTGTGAAGGAGGTTTTTCGACCGGCACGCACCTGCACATCGCACGCAAGTATAATGGTGAATGGGTACCAGCAGATGGACCGCTTCCGTTTAACCTTGGTGGGTGGATCGCCCACGCTGGGGAGGAAGCCTATAAAGGCACACTAACCCGTGACGGAGAGACCGTAACTGCCTGCACCTGCAGCAATGCCCCATCTTTTATCACCCGCGGCGATGATGATCCTTAAAACACTTATCCCAATCCGACACCTTAGTCCCCTTTTTTTTACAGTTCTTCTTGTTTTAAGCTTTTTACTGGGCGCCTGCCAGCCTACACCCCAACCTGCATCTGCGCAGGACGAAGTGCACCCATCAGAAATTCTACAACTTACCCGCACAGAAGATAAGATACAGTTCATTCAACCAAGCGCCAAACTCAGTAAATTGGAGCACAAAACCACTCCTATCGCAAGCCTCACTCCTTTGCTCACACCCACCCAAGTATCTGCGGAGATGGAGGTGACCGAACAACCAGCACCCCTCGCAGGTACGCTAAATCCCACGTCAATCAACCCCTCTTTAGCGCATCCACCCACCCGTTATTACACTCAATCCGGCGACACATTGGAGGGTGTCGCAGCCCATTTTGGAGTCCAGCCAGATGAAATTATTTCCCCATCTCCGCTGCCGAAAGACGGGCTGCTCGTACCCGAACAGCTGCTTGTGCTGCCGCCCCGACAGTCCCTACCATCACCACATCATATCGTAATCAACGGGACAAAATTGATGCCCGACAGCGAGGTTGTAAATGGTCCCTCAGCAGTGGATTTCGACGTGGATGAATACCTCAAAAGGGCTGGTGGATATTTGGGGAAGCACCGCGAATATCTTGGCACCACAGCATGGACTAGCGCCGCTGATGTGATCACACGAATCGCCCTGGAAAACTCTATCAATCCGCGCCTGCTGATCGCCTTGATAGAGCACGAATGCGGATGCGTCTTGGGGGACTCAACCGGCATGATAAGAGAAGGTTATGTGCTCGGCGTAGAGCAGTTCGAACACCGTTGGCTGTATCTGCAGCTCGGTTGGGCTGTTAACCAGCTCTCCATTGGCTACTACGGGTGGCGTACGGGGTCATTAACCGAGTTTCCGCTCCCAAATGGTATAATAATACGTCCCACGCCCGATTCAAATGCCGGTAGCGTGGCAGTACTTTACTATTTTGCCAGCCTGGCAGCTCAAAAAGCGCTTCAAAAAGTGCCGGTTGGACTGCGATCGATCCTGGGACCAATTCCGATTGACGATTCCTGGATTCAGGCAGTCGACCCGCAGACAGGGTTTCCCGCCCTGTATGAGCGTATGTTCGGGAGCGCCTGGGAGCGAGCGGGTACTGTCGAACCGCTATTCCCAGCCGGTCTGGAACAGCCCAAGATGGAACTGCCCTTCGAACCAGGCTACGTATGGAGCTACACCAGTGGACCGCATAAAGCCTGGCAAACCGAGAATGCACTGGCAGCTTTAGACTTGGCACCTTCGACAAAATGGAGCGGTTGTGTTCCCACAAAAGCCTGGGCGGTCGCAGTCGCGGATGGACCGGTGGTGCGCAGCGGTAATGGCTATGTCATACAGGATCTCGACTATATCGACCCACATGGACAAATGCTTCCGAGCGATGGAAAGGAGCAAACCGGTTGGGCTGTCTTGTATATGCACATCGCCAATGAGGATAAGGTACAGACGGGTGTTTACCTGAAACAAGGTGATCCAATCGGACATCCCTCCTGCGAAGGTGGTCCAGCTACTGGCACGCACCTGCATATAGCCCGCAAGTTCAACGGTGAATGGATCGCCGCCGATGGTCCACTGCCTTTTAATCTCAGCGGTTGGATCGCCCATGCTGGTCCAAAACCGTATGAAGGCACCTTCACCAAAGATGGTGAAACCGTCATCGCCCATCCATACGGTTCTTTTGAGACATTGATTTGGCGTCCGGATGAAGAAATAAAACCAGAATTAACGGCAACCGCCGTAGCAGACTCTGCCCAAGATGATCAATTTGATTATTAATATCTTTTATCCCTCCGCCCGTTCCACCTGGCTCGTTATAGCTGTCATTACCGCGCTAATTCTAAGCGCATGCCAGCCTCAAGTGGTGTCTATATCATCTGGCGCAAGCGCATTCGGTGAAGACCAACTCCGGAATCCGGAAACTGTTTCTTTAGCTCAAGAATCCTCGTCAGACCAATCCCCGGTCACGACATTCCCCAAAAGACCACGCTATTCGCCTGGTCAACTGGTTGATTACACTGCCCAGCCAGGCGATACGCTGCCCTTCCTGGCGGTGCGTTTCAACACTACTGTGGAAGGGATCCTGGAAGCTAATCCCTTCATCCCTCAATCTGCCACAACCATGCCCCCTGGCATGCCGATGCAGATTCCGATCTACTACCTGCCCTTATGGGGTTCGCCCTACCAGATTATTCCCGACAGCCTTTTTGTAAATGGTCCCAGCCAGGTCAATTTTAATACCAGGGAATTTGTCGCCCAGAATCCGGGTTGGCTTAAAAATTACAAGAGCTTCGCCGGCAGAACCAACCGCAGCGGTGCCGAGATCGTTGATCTGGTGGCGCGCAATTACAGTGTCAGCCCGCTCCTGCTGCTGGCACTGCTTGAACACCAGTCTGAGGCGCTCTCCCAACCCGTCATGTCGACCGAAATCGAAGATTTTCCCCTAGGTAACCCGGATTGGGAGCACAAAGGGCTTTACCTGCAGTTGACCTGGGCTGCCAATCTTCTGAATAACGGATACTACAACTACCGTCTGTCTAAACTTATGTCCCTTGAATTCCGCGACGGGCGTATGGAGCGCTTTGATCCCTGGCAGAATGCCGCCACAGTCAGCCTGCAGAATTATTTCAACACCATTTACGAATACAATGATTTCGTACACGCTATCGCCCCGCAAGGAATCGCACAGACTTACAAGGACCTGTTCGGAGATCCCTGGGACAACGTCCAGCCCCACATTCCCGGCAGCCTGACGCAGCCGCAATTTATTCTACCCTTCGAACCAGGGGAAGTTTGGGCGCTCACAGGTGGTCCTCATGCCGGATACGGCAGAGGAGAACCCTTTGCTGCCCTGGATTTTGCCCCGCCATCTGTTAGTTTTGGATGTATTCCCAGTTCAATTTTTACCACCGCTGTTGCTCCTGGTGTCGTCGTGCGTTCTGAATACGGTCAAGTCATGCTCGATCTTGATGGAGATGGAGACGAGCGCACGGGCTGGAACGTCTTCTATATGCACGTAGCGACAAAAGATCGCATCCCATTAGGAGCTACTTTACAGCAGGGCGACAGAATCGGGCACCCATCTTGCGAAGGCGGGAGAAGCACCGGCACCCACATACACATCGCCCGCAAATTCAATGGTGAGTGGATGCCCGCCGAAGATGTCATGGGATACAACCTCGAAGGTTGGACGGCTCACAATGGCAGCCAGCCCTACTTGGGTACACTGACACGCGGCAGCTTAACCGTAACCGCCTGCACATGTTCAAACGCAGCCAGCTTCATCAAAAGCGACCGCCTGGTACCAGCGGGTGAGCAGGAGCAAAAGCCAGAGGATGATAAATAGGCGTGTATAAATTTCAGAGGGGATAATTTAGCGGCTCGCAGCCAGTCTGTGACCGTCGTTGTATATCTGTAAGGCAGGGATATGTTAAACGAAAAAGTGAGCGCACTCCATCTATGGGATCATCTACCGCTTTCGTATAGATAGCCCCTTATTGTATTAGAACCCCGGTTTCGGTTTATTCAAACAGCACTACAGTAAATCCAACAATCGTAATCGTTAATATCAATAAATTTCATGTAATGTTTAATATTATTAATATCTCACTTGACATTTATCGTTTTTTTTGTATAATAACGTTAAATTTATAAACAATGGTTTAAGGATATTGGTTATGCACACACTTCCATCTAATTGCCCGCTATGCGGTGGCGACATCACCATTACTCGTTTTCACTGCCGTGATTGCGATACTACTGTAGAGGGTCGCTTCGCAGGCGGACCTTTCAACCAACTCACCAGCGAACAGCTTGATTTTGTGGAAACTTTCGTACGCAGCGAAGGCAAGATCACGCGCATGGAAGGCGAAATCGGTCTCTCATACCCCACGATCCGCAACCGCTTGCACGAGATCATTCGCGCCTTGGGCTACGAACCAGGCGGGGCTGAAGAACCAGTCGGACTCACAGATGGAGAACGACAGCGCATCCTGGAAAAACTGGACGAAGGTCTTATCAGCGCCGCAGAAGCCATGCGCTTATTAAAAGAATACGAGGAATAACATGAACAAGACGACAATATCCACCAGCGCAACTCCAGATGTGACTATCGAACAAGTTCAGGGAGAGCTTCAGGTTCGAGGTTGGGAGCACTCGGAAGTTCTGGTTAAAGCCAACCCGGAGAACTTATCCCTCGATGAGCAGGACGACGTCGTTCACCTAAGCTCCCGCGGCGCGTGCAAGCTGAGCGTTCCGCACGGTGCCAAGATCCAGATCGAAAAGGTCGACGGCAACGCGAGTCTCAAGCTTCTGGAAGGCAGTCTCGCAATCGATCAGGTTAAAGGTTCGCTGAATCTGCGGGAGGTCGCCCGAACCGAGATCAATACTATTAACGGTGACTTATCTGCGCAAGGGATTTCAGGCAATCTACATGTAAACCAGGTCAACGGCAACGCCGCTGTACGGGAAGTACAGGGCGAATGCGCCCTGGATGAAGTCTCCGGCAATCTGGTATTGAGACAAGTGGATGGCAATATAAAAGTAGCAGCCAAAGGGAACGCCCGTGTACGTCTGACCGATTTGGCAGGAGATGATTACCATATCCACGCCGGCGGTAATCTGCACTGCCGCATCCCAGAAGATGCCAATGCCAGGATAAGTCTTGTGAGCGGTGCCAAATCGATTAAAGTCAAACTGCCTGACGAAAGAAAATCTTACCAGGAAGAACAGGGGGAATTAATCCTGGGCGATGGCGACATACAAATGGATTTCTCTTGTGACGGCAATCTATTCCTGGCCTCCTGCGAAGGGGGATGGACCAGGACTGGCGATGGGGAATTCGACTACGGTAAAGGAACCGGCGTTTTACCCGATGATTTCAGCCAGCAAATTGCCCAGCAAGTCGAAACTCAAATAGAAGCTCAGATGGAAGCGGTGACCCAGCAGTTGGACGAAAACATGGCGAGCCTGTCACAAAAGATCGAGGATGCCGGCATGACCCCGGAGCAAACAGAAAGGATCATGCGTCAGGCACATGAAGCCAGCGAGAGAGGTATTGCCCGAGCGCGCGAGAAGATGCGGCTGGACCAGGAAAAATTAGAACGCAGGCTGGAGATTGCCCAACGACGCGCCAAAGTCCAGGGGGTGGCACCCGGTAGAGAAACGCGGTTTTCACAACCTCAGACACCAGAACCCATTTCAGGGGAGGAGCGACTGGCTATACTACACATGCTGGAGCAGAAGAAGATCAGCGTCGAAGAAGCCGAAAAACTCTTCGCTGCGTTGGAGGGATAGTAAAATTAAGGCTAATCATGGACTCAAAAAAAGAACGAATGCGAATTCTGGAGCACATCGAATGCGGTGAAGTAAGTGTTGATGAGGGTTTACGACTGCTGCAAATGTTGTCGGACGAAACAGAAATTCATGAGGCCTTGGAAGTCAGGCATGATGACGCTACCAATAACAAACACCAAGATACCAGCACGCCTCCTGCGAATATAAAGAAGTGGCACTATTGGTGGATGTTCCCTTTCTGGGTCGGCGTTAGCATCACAATCATGGGCGGGTTGTTTATGTATCAGGCGATGCAGTCAAACGGGCTCGGGCTGTGGTTCTTATGCGCAGTTTTATTATCCCTCCTCGGCATTTTCATCACACTGCTTTCCTGGGAATCCCGCAGCTCTCCCTGGCTTTACCTGCGCATCAGGCAAAAACCGGGGCAGAAGCCACAGCAATTCACATTGAGTTTTCCCTTGCCAGTCAAACCAACCGTTTGGTTCTTACGGATGTTTGGGAACAGAATCCCAAGCCTTAACGGCACTTCGATAGACGAGGTCATTCTCGCTGTTGCCAATTCGACAGACACCAAGAACCCAATTTACATCCAGGTGGACGAAGGGCAGGACGGAGAAAAGGTTGAAATCTACATCGGATAGTGTATGACATAAGGAGCACAATAACATGACAACCAGTGAAGAACGATTAAAAATCCTCAAAATGATAGACGATGGCAAGATCAACGCCGAGGAAGGCGCCAAACTGCTCTCGGCGCTCAGCGAAAGCCGCCAGAGCAAGAGCAAACCAGCCGTGCGTTCGACGACCGGCGGAGCGCGCTGGCTGCGTGTGCGCGTGACCGACATGGTGACCGGTAAACCCAAAGCGACCGTAAATTTGCCCCTCGGTTTGGTCGACGCCGGTATGAACATCGCCTCGAAATACGCCCCCGATATCGCCTTTGACGAGCTGATCGCCTCCATCAACGATGGTGCGCAAGGCAAGATCATCGATGTGATCGATGAGGAAGACGGCGAACACGTCGAGATATTCATCGAGTAATTATCCTTACTCACCATTAATTGTCTTATGATAAGATTATCCTTCATCAACTAAAACACGATGGGGGTTGTCTTTTTATGTCCACAGCCGGTAAGCAGGAAATATTTACCTCAAACCATGAAATAACGCCGTAAACGCCTTAAGAGGTGCCCTGGGCTTCATTCTGGGGGGTATTGCAGGTTCCCCCTTCATCTTTCTGACTTCAAAAATCGTCAGCCAGTATTACCTCTCTAAGCCCCTTCTTCAACCACACATACTCCGCTCTTAACCTCACTACGTTTTCCAGCTCCCTCATCATCAAAAATGTGGTACTTCAGTTCAATCGTCATTACCTGGTTAAACATCGCCTGAGCCGGGCAGTAGCGATTCGCCGATAGCCCTATCGCTCGCAGCACAGCAGTTTCGTCCACACCGTGACCAGTGATGAAATATTCGATCTCCGCCTCGGTGAAAACCTTGGGGTGCTCCTGAGCTCGTTCGACGTGCACCTGGACCTCAAAATCGGTCACGTCCTGGCGCTTCTTTCGCAGGATAGACATCACATCCATAGCCGTACAGCCCGCCAGACCCATGGCAATCAATTCCATCGGGCGGAATCCGTCATCGTCCCCGCCAACCGCAGCTTTGGCGCCCAGTGGAACGCTGAAGCCCGAATCCGCCGTGCCCGTGAAAGTCAGCCTGCCTTTCCAATCTACTTTCGCTTCCATCTCTACTCCTCCAACAAAGGCGTTACGAATTCTTCCAAGGTTTCACGGTCTATCTCGCCGCTCCACGCCAGGCGTACTGTGCCGTCCCTATCGATCACATAAGAGTTGGGCAACCCGAAGTTCTGGAAGACCTTGAGCGCCTTGACGTCCGGGTCCAACCAGATAGGGAAGGTCAACTCGAAGCGCTCCACAAAAGCTGTTACTTCAGAAGGCGGCGAGCCGGCTTCAATCCCGATAATTAGGAAATCCTGCTCGCGATGTTCGTCGTAATAAGCCTGCAGGGTAGGCATCTCGGCTTTACAGGGCGGGCACCAGATCGCCCAGTTGTTGACTAGCACCACCTTCCCTAGAAAATCCTTTAACGACACCTCGTCTCCATCGATCTCTGAGAGGTGCAGGCTGGGGGCAGGATATTCCACCTGCGCAACGTATGATGCTGTTGCATCTACTGATCCACTTTCCTCACCAGCGGCTGCAATCTCCCCTCCCGCATTTGACCTGGGCAGCAGCAGGAAAGCCAGCCCTCCCAGCAGCAGCAC
>JAUWPO010000048.1 GCA_030611505.1 Chloroflexota bacterium | reverse complement strand
TAACCCCCCGTATATGGGGGTTTTTGTTTTTTTACGACTGTTCATGTGGGGATATTAATCTGAAGAACCAGTTTGTATGGATAAATCGGGTGCATCTAGTTAGCTCGATTGGTGTAATCAGCTTGTCCAAGACGAGGCGCTCGTCGATAGGTGGGCGGACGCGAGTAGCAGCGGATTTAGGTTGGGGGATGAGAGGCTCAAGCTTAGCCCATTGTTCGCCGGTTAGGGGCAGGTGGTGCTCTCCATGAGTAGGTTCAATGCTAAATATTTTTGAGTAAAAAATAATAGCGAAACGAAGAGGAACGAATAATAGGACGATAGACGATAGACGACGGATGACAGAAGACAGACGACGGACGAAGAAGGAAAGACGAGAAACCAGGAAATTAGTCATTAAAGGGCAAGGCGGCGTGGGAGCCGCCTCAGCTGGGATAGGGGGCATCCGGCATCCGGCATGCAAAGAACGCATGCTTAAGCGGATGCTTAAAGAGTAGATGCTTTCTCATTGTGTAATTCGGCATTCTGCATTTCATGTAAAGCCTCATCAATAGCCTCGGAAAAGATGGTTTTTTATTCATCGAGCCGATTAGAAGTCAAGTGCACTTGTACTCTTTGCATAGCAGTGATACGACCGGATACCAAGCTGAGAAGAGCAAGAAGTCTGGAGACAGTCTCGAGATCTTCTACCCCAGTTGAGAGATCAAAAACTCTGCGAGTAATGATGCGCAGCATGGCAATTTCGCTGTCAAGACTGTCTTGACTAAGCGATTCGGGATCCAGGTGTTCCTGGCCGGAGAGGTAACGGTCGCTGAAGCGGCGGTTGTTGAAGCGGCGGCTGTAGAAACCGTGCTTGACAGCGTTGAGGTTTCCAGGCTGGACGCCGGGTTGGCTGCTAGGGCCGTGAGAGTTGAACCGGTCATGGGAGTTCCTCATTTAAAATTGGTTACAGCATAGAGCCTTATTAATAGCACAAAAGTTCTAGGAATGCAAGGGTGAAATGGGGGGATTTAGACAAAATACCACTATGGGGGATAAGGTTTGGGGGTGTGTGATTGTATCTAGGGTGTATCAGGAGTGGATTTTGTTAACTTTGTTGGTATGCTACGTGGTGGTTCTCAGGAATGATTATTCCTCGTGATGTCTGAGGGTCATTGATTTTACCCCAGCTTACTTTTCCGTTATACTATTAAGGTACATTTGTGAATTGAATCTGGATGATGAGAATTTTATAATCTGGAGGAAAATAATGAACACGTTCAGGCGTTTCTGTCAAAGAATTCTTCCGCTTTCTTTGTCTATCTTTCTGATAGGATGCAGTCAGATTCTTCCGAAGTTCATTCCATCGCCAACTGCGACACCTTCCCTGATCCCAACTGCAACCCAAACCGCGACGCTAACAACTATCCCAACAGCCACGTACACGTTTACCCCCAGCCCTACTGTTACTGTCCCTCCTACCTCGACCTCCCTTCCAACCATTTCCGGGACATTTACAGCTACGGTAGCGCCGACACAATTGGTAGGTTATATCCAACCACGTGCTAGTGCGAAGTTTAAGGGGAATTTTGACGGGGGAGTGATCGTATTTAATATCAACCCGGAAGGCGATCGAGTGACGAATCTACGTGTCGGATATTTGTGCTTTGGAAAGCAGTTTGAGCTCAATCTTTCCCGGGTCAGCTTAAAAATTACCAACAGTACTTTCGCAATCGGATCTGACGAAATTTATGTCCAAGGTCAATTTACTTCACCAACCACTGCCAAAGGTGTATTTAATACTGCCTTGACTAAGGGGGATAAGACATGCAAATATAAATATGTAGGATGGAGCGCGGCAGCGAAGTAGGGATTTAATCAATTCTACATCAACCGGTAGCCGCCCATTTCGTTGCTGAAAACCCAGCTAACCACTTCACCGATGTATATTTCTTCATGCAGGTAGGCTTCTCGAACAACGTCAGCAGAACCTTTAGCGCGCATTCTGAGCTGGCCGCGCTGCATGACCTCAAACCTCTTCTGCCAGCGTGCCATGTTCTGCTCTCTCAGATCCACCCATCCTTTATTTGCCCAGCGGTCGATATCTCCATCGCCAATGGGAACATCATACTGACCTGCCACTTCCGGGATGCGAATAAAAGGTCCGCGTATGAGCGTTTTGCCATCCGGGAGGAGAATGGGAATCCCGACCGAGGTGATGATCTGCTTTAATTCCGCATTCCCTCCTAAATATTCTTCTAAGCTGGCGGAGATTTCTCCTGGCTGGCGCTGTATTTTATCACCGGTTTTTAAATTTATATCTTCATCTTCCTGGCGTTTAAGGACCGCTGTTAATGTGCCAAATTTTATCTTGAGCAGGTAGGCTTCCCAAAGCAGTTTGGAAAGCTCGGGAGGGCCAAGCTCGCCCAATGCAACGCTGGGGATTCGGGTTTCGGCTTCCAGGCGGTCGAGTTCTTCTAGCGCTTGCCCGCGCAGATAACCCGCCCGGTAAGTAGGTCCCATGATGGCGCCGTCGACTGCAGCGATTACATCTTTTCCGGTGTTTGCACCTCTGATTTCGAGTTCTACAACACGCGCAATTTCCTCGGGGGTCATAAATTCCATCTGGCGGAGGGAAGTAATGGTCTCAAATTCGCCCTTGGTGAAAAGCCCGTTCTCTCCCGTATCAACCACGGGGATTTGCAGCTTCCCAGTTCTTTGCCACTTACTTTCTTCAACCTGTAAGGTTAGGCGTTCATCCAGTGATTCGGTTTGACTGCTACAGAGATACAATGGTTTGCCGTGTCGCTGGATGGTCTTTTTTGTGATATTGACCCAGCCGACCATGGCTGCTGGTTTAATTTCCTTGATAATGGGAGGGGCATCCTTATAAGTGTCAGCGGGTGTGCGCGCCATAAGGAACATCAATCCTGTATGAGCGAAAGCCATCGCGGTTTTTGACATCAGCTTTGCGCTTGGCTTATCTTCGCCGTGGGTGTAAGGGATGTTTAAGCCCATTCCCCCGGTGCCGGTGGTGCCCACCTTCAGGTAAAGCCGAGTTCCAGCCTCGCGAATGGCTTTGTTTAATAAAATCACATGTCTAATTAGCTGCGGGATATACTGAGAAATCATCAGAATCTCAAATGATCCTCTTGCATCCTCAAGCTGATCTTTGAATCCGATTTCGTCCCTTTGATCTAAGCCCTTCACCAAAGAGATCAGGTCTCTGGAGGCGATGTGGGTGGAGGTGTAAATATCCTGGTAGCTGATGGCAGTGGCAGTGTTTATCGAATCAACAATCACATCAGGTTTGTGTGTCAGGATGATCTGCACAAGGTGGGAATTTTGGTATGCTTTTTCGACATCCCCGAACAGGTCATCAAAAAGTGAAGCCCGGTATTCGGGGCTTTCCAGCAGTTGGTTGCGGCTTACACGCTGCTGGCGGTCTCCGATGTTGAATTCGCGACGTACAAATACATTGCCCCAAAAACCTACAAACTCGATATCAGGATAATTCTTTTCAAGTTTGTTAATAGCTTCGCGCACTTCTTTCTGGTAAAGGGAAGCGATGATGACTTTCTCAGGTTCTAATCGTCGTGCGATGCGGTGGGCAACCTGGAATCCGACCATTCCCCCGCCCCCTAAAATCAAGAAACATTTATCTTTCATAACAAGCCACTCTCCGGAGTTATTGTATTTGTATCTGCTGAGCAAGAATACAAAGCTGTGTTAATCAGGGTTAAATAAAATAGTGGCCAAGACCGGAATTGAACCGGTGACACACGGATTTTCAGTCCGCTGCTCTACCAACTGAGCTACCTGGCCATTTTTTTCATTGGTCGTAAGACCAGTAAATCAAGATATCCAACCTGCTGTTATGTAATTATAAATGAAAAATTGAAATTGTACAAAACGAAAATCATGTTTTCTCATTAAAAAAATTTTCAACATTCCTTTTTCATCACTCCCACTCCGGGTGTATGCGGTAATACCAGATTGGCACCCACGTAAGACACTCCCTGGTAGGGATCATTATCGATCAATAACGGTGCGTCCAAATCCACAAAATCACACAAAGGAGCTATATGCGCGGCAGCCGTGACGCCCAGCGAAGATTCGACCACACAACTGATCATCACCTGCATATCGAGCGATTTCGCCGTTTCGATAGCGTGCAGTGCTTCATGAATTCCTCCACACTTCATGAGTTTGACAACTACACCATCGACAGCTCCAGCGTGCGCGGCCACATCGCGGGCTGTTTTCACGTTCTCGTCTGCAAAGATTGGTACGCCAAGATTTAACGATCGCAGTATACGAAGACCTTCGATGTCCCCAACAGGCAGAGGCTGTTCAACAAGTTCAAGGTCATATTGGGCAAGCCGGGGTAATAAATCCACTGCCTGTTCGCGGCTCCAGCCAGCGTTTGCATCTACGCGTAATCTGGCTTGTGTTGCCTTGCGGATTGCTGCGATCACGGCCTCGTCATCTTGCTCCCCTAACTTGACTTTAAGAATGGGCCAAATCGATTTGCTTGCTTTTTCAGCCATAACAACCGGCGAATCGATCGAAATTGTGAACGATGTTTGGGGAATTTTATCGGGATCAAGTCCAAACAGTTTGAATAATGGCGAACCTGACCGCTTCCCCCACAAATCGTACAGGGCAATGTCGATGGCAGCCCTGGCAGCCTGCGAGCCAGGAGGCAGCCCCTGGATGATTGTTTCGAATTGAAAGACATCCCAATCCGTTACTTTCAATCCAGATAGGTATTCGATAATCCCTGCGGTTGATTCACCGTAATACGGGACAACTGCGGCTTCGCCAACGCCTTCGTCCAGCTTAACAAACACAGTCTCACGCTGCGTACTGGTGCCGTGAGCGATTCGGAAAGGTGATACCAATTTCAAAGTGGCTGTTTCCCAGCTCAGTTTCATATTAACCCCTTGTGGTTAATCTCTACAAAGTGTACCATGATAATAACCGGGTCCGAGATGTTCAGTAGTTGTACTGCTGAACTGCGATCGATTAATCAGAATAACGCTGCAGTACAACTGCTGCATGATCTACCATGGGCGTGATATCCCGGGCAGCTAAGATATTCAATGTTGTACTGCTGAACTGCGATCAATCAATCAAAATGATGGTTTAAGTGTCTGGCGGCTAATTTGAATTTTATTATTTCTGATACCAGTTAAGCCTTATCCCTAAAAATGTTGAATCAATGTAAAATGGGCTTTGATATATGCTTGTGAATCCTTAGCGAAGATATGTTACCTTCGACTAATGAAATTTTGCAACTCTTTTCACACCATGAAAGTCTCACGATTCGTATTTAATGCTACGTTATTCCTCCTGTTCTTATTTCCAACAAAGTATGCTCAAGGCTCGTCTCCCCAATGGCAATCTGTGGTAGAAGGGATCGAGTATCGTGAGTTTTACCAACTGGGACCGAACCATCTTTTTGTTGCCCGCATGGATCGAAACAATGCCAATTTAACCCTTGAAACCAGCATTGCACAGGGCAGGATAAACGGCGGGTTGGAAACGGTCAGTGGAATGGCGGAACGATACGACCAGGCGCTCAGTTATTGGGGCGGATCATGGGGAGCGCGCAATCAAGTGGTTGTAGCGATTAATGGTTATTTCTATGATACAGAGACGGGTGTGCCCTGGCAGGGGCAGATACATTCGGGGTGGTACCTGAAACGATTTGATGATCTGGAGAGCGGCAGCGGTTTTGCCTGGAAATTGGACCGCAGCCTGTTCCTGGGCGGTTGTGTCGTTCATCGCCCAGCGAAACAGTTCATCACCCACGTCACAACCGGGAAAACGATACCTTTCGATGGAGTCAACGTCCCGAGGGAGGAAGATGAACTGATCATTTATACGCCCCAATATGATGCCAGCACCCGTAGCGAGGATAATGGTATTGAGATATTGGTTGAATTGAGCCAACCCATGTTAATCATCGCGAGCCCCGCTATGACAACTGGAACAATCAGGGAAATTCGAGATAGGTCGGGTTCCACTCTTATCCCTTTTGATCACGTTGTGCTGTCGGCGCAGGGGTCACCGGCAGAGGATCTTCGCAGCATTTTTTCAATAGGTGATCAAATAGGTATATCGCAGGAAATTAAGCACTTTGAAAGCGATTGCCAGACACCAAATCCATTCGATTGGTCAAAAACATATGCCGGCACGGGTGGGAGTTTCATATTTATGAAAGACGGTGTTCTGCAAAAACTTGATGATCTGGGAGCTATATTACGCAACGCACGCACAGTTATAGCGTTTGATGAGCGATATGTGTATTTTATCGTTGTTGCTGACCGTGATCCATTCGGCAACGTGGGAATGAGCATTGTAGAATTGGCAGCGTTTGTGAAAAATACTCTGGGAGCGACGTGGGGGATAGCCCTGGATGGGGGAAGTTCCTCGACTATGGTGGTAAATGGCGAGGTTAAAAACCGTTCGGATATAAATCCGGATAATGCCGAACATGTAGTAGCGAATGGGGTGATGATGGTCATTGCCCAACCCGAAGATCGGTCTACGACCTTTGGGGTTGGAGATCGCGTCAGGACTGTAGGATCGGAAGAAACCGCCATCAGGCTGGGTCCTGGCACGAATTATGCTGCTATCGATTTCATCCCCCCAAATTCAGGAGGTGTAATCGTCGAGCACTCAAACCAGCTTAACGGCATAATGGCGAAAGGGGCATTCTGGTGGAAAGCTGCTTTTGGCAGCATCCTTGGTTGGGTTCCGGAAGGAGCGATGGCGCCCCTTGGGTCGCCATGATTTTTACCCGTTTTCACAGTATGATGCAATTATTTACTTAAAAAGTAGATACCAACTTAAATAGATTATAGCTATAGGAGGTTCGCATGAATTTTGATCTCACTGATGAGCAGCGCATGTGGCGCAAGGCGGTGCATGATTTTGTAGCGCGTGAGGTGAAACCAAAAGCCCACGAAGTGGATGAGAGTGCCCAATTTAACTGGGACGCAGTCCGCAAGATGGGATCTTTGGGTTTATTGGGACTCAATGTACCGGAAGGTTATGGGGGAGCCGGCGTGGACGCGATCAGCGCGGCGATTGCTATAGAGGAGTTGGGTTGGGGGTGTGGGAGCACTGCCCTCTCAGTATGCGCCCATAATGGGTTGGGGTGTGCCCCAATCGCTTTATTTGGGACAGAAGCACAAAAAGAACGTTTTTTACCCAGGGCTGCCAGCGGCGACGGAGGGCTGTCTGCCTTAGCGCTCACTGAACCCGGTGCAGGTTCGGACTTGAAGGGGGGAATCAGCACCCGGGCGGAAATGCAGGATAGCGAGTGGGTAATCAATGGAGCGAAGATGTGGTGCACAAATGCCAGCATTGCAGATTTTATCGTAACGCTTGTGCGTACCGATCCAAATAAAGGATCGCGCTCATTGAGTATGATCATTGTGCCGGTTGATACCCCGGGACTGCATATCGGACCACCTGAAAAAAAAATGGGATTAAAAGGTTGTCCCACCCATGCAGTGACATACGAAGGTGTACGCCTATCCGCAGATCATTTGTTAGGGGAAGAAGGTCTGGGGCTCAAGCAAACTCTGATAGTTTTAGACGGAGGTCGCATAGGTATCGGCGCAATCTCGGTCGGTCTGGCGCAAGCAGCTTTTGAAGAAGCGCTGCAGTATGCCAAAGAACGCCAGACTTTTGGCAAACATCTAGCCGATCACCAGGCTATCCAGTGGATGCTGGCAGATGCCGCCACTGAAATCGAATCGGCGCGGTTAATGATACGCTACGCCGCCTGGTTAAAGGAAGAGGGTCGCCCTTACACGAAAGTGGCAGCTATGGCAAAGTTGTTCGCCACCGAAATGGCTGAACGTGTCTGCCGAAATGCGATGCAAATATTTGGGGGCTATGGTTACAGTCGCGAATATCCAGTTGAGTTAATGTACCGGGATGCGCGCCTTATGACAATCGGTGAGGGGACTAGTGAAATGCAGCGAATGGTGATCGCGCGCCAAGTATTAACTCAATAATTGGTATATCTGAGGTGAGTTAAGGCTGAGATGGTGATCCGTGACCCTCTTCAGCTAATGGGTGTTCTGTCAGGAGCTGCACAGCGTGTGGGATAACCGGGAGGACGACCTGCAAATTTTCGACGGCGCCTTTTGGGCTGCCTGGCAAGTTGATGATCAGCGCCCGTTTACGTATACCAGCACAGGCCCTTGATAACATGGCATGAGGCGTCACTTTAAGACTGACTGCTCGCATGGCTTCGGTTAATCCAGGAGCAGGACGTTCGATTACGGATCGGGTAGCCTCTGGAGTGACATCTCGCTGTCCGAAACCGGTTCCACCAGTCGTCAGGATAATATCTAAATCGTCCGAATCTGCCCATGCAGCCAGCAAATCGCGCAGCGGTTGGAGATCGTCAGGAATAATCTCGTAACGAACTACGTACCAACCCTGCTCAATAACGATGTCTTTAAGCGCCGGACCTGATAAATCAGTTCTTTCGCCACGCGCAGAGCGATCTGAAACGGTGAGAATGCCGACACGAATGCTCATCGGTGATTAATTGGCTGGAACATTATTGATAACCATCTTGGAGATAAGGATAGTGTTTCAATCTAGATCTTTCCCGTAGGCGAATAAATCCATTCGCTCCCAACTTTGAGCCTCGTAAAACTGGATCGCTTTCTGGTTGTCCTCCGTTACCAACATGTAATAACGAATACAGCCTTTTTCTCGTAATCGCCTTTCCAGTTCTTCCATCAGTCTCAATGCGATTCCCTGGCGGCGATACTCCATTCGTACAGCCATGTGATACATCATGCCTCTGCGACCATCATAACCGCCCAACACCGATCCTACAATTTGCTTTTCAATTTCAGCGACCAAGAACAGGTCTGGATCTCGCTCCAGTTTCTTAGCTATCTCCTCGATTTGATCGGAGCGACGCAGTTGAATGCCTGTACCGGCATTTTCCCAAAGCGCATACACTGCCGGGTAGTCATCTGGAAAAGAAAAAACCCGAATTGATACCGATGTCATTATTTACAGTGATGAGAGTTCTGCCGATGAAAGGAAATTCACCTTGAATAATTCAGTCCTCTTCCTGACCGACCAACTTCTTCCAAGGTCCATGGATCCCGTCGTCAGTTACACCGAAGTAGAAGCGGTAATCCTCGTTTTTACGCTGGACGAGGTCATAGCGGGTGCGCTTTGCCTGTTTGCGGCTGTGGAGCAGGCCGAAATTTCCTTGCCATTGAATATCAACCTGCGTGAGATCTTCAGGCAATTTCGCATATCTGGTGATTGCGTAATGCCACAACCGCCGCGCAGAGGTACGGGTGACATTTTTTACAACATTGCCATTGCGCAGATCTTGAACAGTGTAGTAGTGATTTCCATTTCTTTCTTCGACAGATACCACTTCAACGCCTGTTCGTGGGGCCTCATCAGGCACTTTCTCATGGACTCCAGACTCTGGAACGAGCGGCTCCCCTTTACCGGCTTTCACAACTGGCACACTTTCCAAAGCATCATCAGTGATTTGTGCAGCACGCCCAGGTCCACGCAGCACTAAGCCTACAATCTCATCGCGAACCGCCAGACCGGTTTCTGCCTCAGAGCGGACATAAATCTTGTTGTCATCCACAGCGTAAGGTGGGTCTTCTCCGCGCGGTACCAAAATGCGCACCACTTTTTTACCGTTGGTCTCTTGAACGTCCAGGTCGCATTGCAGTTGTGGGCTGAGGCGGTTTCCGATTTCTTTTGACAATTGGGTAATCGCTTGAACCGGGTTAGACACGCCAGATACTGCTTTCTTTTGATCCGCTGAAAGCCCAATGTATAGTGTGCCGCCGTTGGTGTTGGCAAAGGCGCAAACGTCAGCAATGATGGCGTAACGCTTTCCACCGCGAATGGTCATGTTCTCATGAAAGTCTTGGATGATATTCGAACCTTCTTCATGAGCGGTGCGTAAAAAATCATAAACGGGCGCTGTGGTATGGCGGGTTGGTCGAGTGCGGGCAAAATCATTAGACTCGAATAAATCCAGTAAAGCAGCGAAGCTCACTTCAGGTAAAAGCACATCCGTAGTCCGATCACCAACACCCAGATTCTTATTGCGATCAGGATCTATCGACAGTCGATGTGCATCTGACCCTTGAATGCAGTGCATCCGCCGGGGATATTCTGGCTTCCTGCCGCTGAAAAAGGCGGCTGTATTGCGTCCGCTTTTATTTTCAAGGTCCGTGACTTCCAGGGCATGAAGATGGTCGTCTTGTGTGTAAGCGATTTTGGTTTGACCACCCAAAGGAAAGCCGCGCATTGCGACGCCGTTGTTTGAATTAGCATGAGCTGCGATCACCAACCCACCCGCTTCATTGATAAGACGATATGCGGTTAATACATCGCTCGAAGCCCCAATTGTTACGCTTCCAATGTCCATCTGGTCGGGTGGGATTTGTAAATCCAGCAGCAAATGTTCAATCTCACGCAGTGGCTTTTCGGGGGGGAATATACCTAAAATGTGGAAACCAAAGGTTGCTGTGAATTCTAATCCTGGGAGCACAAGGATCTTCTTAAAAAGACGGCGATATTCGTCCAAAGTTGATTTTTCTTCGGGTAAGATGCGGTTTAATTCTTCCAGCAGTTCCAGCCTGTGGATATCATCCTGCATTTGCCGGTAACCAGCTATGGTATTGTGATCCGTAAATGCGATGATATCCAGACTGTGAGCTTCAGCACGCTGCAGGATATCTATGAAGGTAATATTTTCCTGCTGGTAATCACTTGAAGCTGGAGTGTGGTTATGTAAGTCAATCGTATACCATTTCATAATGCACAACTGTTTTTTTGTCTAATCGTCGGTTTGTTTAGAAATTGCACTTTCGGCCTCTTTTTCTTCGGTTTTGGCATCAAGTTTACCATCGGGTTCCAATGCCGCGGTGAGAACGTCTTCAATTGTTTCTGAATACACGAACTGCAGGTCCTGGCGAACTTCCTCAGGAATATCTTCCAGGTCTGCCTCATTACGTTTCGGGAGGATAACTGTCTTGAGTCCGGATCTATGCGCTGCCAGAACCTTTTCTTTGATGCCTCCAACCGGCATCACCTGTCCCCGCAGGGTGATTTCGCCAGTCATTCCAACGTCGGGACGGACGGAGCGACCGGAGATCAACGAGACCAGAGAAGTGGCGATAGCGACGCCCGCAGAGGGTCCATCCTTGGGTTGCGCTCCAGCCGGTATGTGCAGATGAATGTCCGATTTTTTAAAGAAGTCACTCTGCAGCCCAAGCGACTTGGCTTTTGACCTGACATAGGAGAGAGCAGCTTGAGCCGATTCCTGCATAACGTTGCCGATTGAACCTGTTATCTGGAATCCCTTGCTGCCCGGCATGCGCGTCGCCTCGATAAATAAAACATCCCCTCCGGCAGGCGTCCATGCCAATCCGGTTGCGACTCCCGGGACGGATGTGCGATTAGCGATTTCTTCATCGCTGAAGTATCTAGGCTGCCCCAGAAGCTCTTTAACCTGCTCTGGGGTTATTTCAATGACTGCTGATTTGCCCTCCACGATTTGGGTCACAACTTTCCTGCAGATGGATCCAATCTCGCGCTCTAAATTACGCACACCGGCTTCGCGAGTGTACGAGCGGATGATTTTCTGAAGACCATCTGCAGTAAATTCAATTTCATCAGGGAGCAGACCGTTCTCGCGTAGTTGGCGAGGGATTAAATAACCTTTGGCAATAGCAATTTTCTCGCGCTCTGTGTAGCCCGAGAGAAAGATAATCTCCATTCTATCACGCAGCGGTCCAGGAATGGGTTCCAATAAGTTTGCAGTGGTGATAAACATCGTCTGGGAGAGGTCGAAAGAGACCTCCAAATAATGATCGCGGAATTCGTTATTTTGTTCCGGATCGAGCACTTCTAACAGGGCTGAGGCTGGGTCTCCGTGAAAATCGAAGACTAACTTGTCAACTTCATCTAGCATAAAAACAGGGTTTCGTGATTCGATTCGTCGTAGAGCCTGGATGATCCTGCCAGGCATGGCGCCAATATATGTGCGCCGGTGACCACGAATTTCTGCTTCGTCGCGCATCCCACCCAGGGATATGCGAACGAATTTGCGACCCAAAGCTCGTGCAATAGAGCGCCCTAGCGAAGTCTTACCCACACCGGGTGGACCGACAAAACACAGGATCACTCCTTCACGGGTTCGGTGGATTTCATCTTCCGGTTCTTTCTCTAATTCATCAGACCGCTCTTGGCGAAGTTTGCGTACGGCTAAGAATTCGAGTATCCGTTCTTTTACGTCCTCAAGTCCATAGTGATCGTGATCCAGCACCTGGCGGGCGTGAGCAATATCGAGGTTGTCGGTCGTTACCTGCGACCATGGAAGCGAAACCAGCCAATCCAGGTATGTGCGGATTACACCGTATTCTGCGGCTGCTGTTGGCAGGCGGCTGAGGCGGTCCAATTCACGCCGAGCCAGCTTGGCTGCCTCCTCGGTCATACCAGCGGAATCGATTTTACCTCTGAATTCTTCGACCTCCACAGTCTGTTCGTCCCCTTCGCCAAGTTCCTTTTGGATAGCTTTGAGCTGTTCCCGCAGGTAATATTCGTGCTGGACTTTTTCGATCTCGGAGCGAGCTTCTTTTTGGATCTTTTGCCCCATTTCGAGCAATTCTGCTTCATGTGCCAGTATACCGACGAGCTTGTGAAGCTTTTCGGAGGCCGAATCAAATTCTAAAAGAGTCTGTGCATCTTCCAGTTCCATACGTTGGAAGTTGGCGATTGTGTATATGGTCTGTAATGGGTCTTCAAGAGACAGAACCGATGCAACCAGCTCACGTGGGATTGAGGGAATCAATTCGGCAATATGCTCGAATTGGTCACGCGTATTGCGTGCCATGGCTTCGAGTTCTAAGCCTTCCTCGACAATCTCAGGAGCCAGTTCAATCTCAGCTTTCAAGTAAGGTTTTTCTTGGATGTATTTTTCAATGCGGCAGCGTGCTAATCCCTGGACGACCAGGCGAATCGTCCCATCTGGAGTTCGAAACATGCGATGGACGATCGCCACGGTGCCAACCTTGTATAGGTCATCCGGTTTGGGGATTTCTAATTCGGGGTTGCTTGAGGCAACCAGAGCGATCATACGCTCATCGCCCGACATCACTTCATCCACGAGGCGAATTGAGCGAGCCTGTCCAATGGTTAATGGTACAGCAGTATGTGGATAAACGACCAGTCCTCTTAACGGAAGGATTGGCAGCACTTGAGGGATCTGGTCTTCCTCCTCTTCACTATTTACCGGGATTTGCTCGTCCTGATTTTCTGCCTCACCTTCAATAATTGGTATCGTCTGGTTTGATAGTGAAACAATCAGGTTTTCTGGTTCTTCGTCGAACCAGTCGAGCATTTCCAGGGCATTAGATTTCCATCGTGTTGCTGTCATGAATACTCTCACACGTTCAAATTTCTCAGCGGATATTTATTTGCCGCGGGCTAGATTTGGGAAGGATAACCCGCAAAAATCCGTTATTATAAACTGCCTCGATCTTGTTTGTATCGACAGGAATCGGAATTTCGAATTCAATTAAAAAATCACCAAAGCGGATTTCCATCTGGTGATAGGCACGCTGTTCGCTCACATCTGGTCTTACACCGTGGATGGATAGAGAACGCCCATCCAATTCAATTGAAAAGTCATCTTCTTGCATCCCGGCAATTTCGACGCGTACGATGATTGCATCCTCAGTTTCAAATACATCAGTCGGCGGATGCCAGGACGGTGTGCGTATCGTCATGTGCCAGTGGGAAATTCCGGTATCCATGAGTTGTATATCCTCCACATGGCGCTCAATTCGGTGGCGCGAATCCTCTTTGGAATTTTTTCCTGTCATCCGTTAAACTCCTGTACGGTGCATAAGTCTTCATCTTTGATCCCACTTTCACCAATTTGTTAATTTTATCATAACGCCGGGATTACAACCAACCGGCAACGACAATCCGTACTCACCAAGCAAAACTTCTTCTAGCGCATTGAAAGGCTTGGGTTTTAATTGCACAAAGCCCCTGATCTGTTCAGAAGCTTTGTCAATAAACCTGCGCCCCCGGCGGGATTCGAACCCACAACCAATAGCTTAGAAGGCTACTGCTCTGTCCGTTGAGCTACGGGGGCAGTCCGTCTATATTTCAGGGCAGGGACGTAATCCTTTATAAACACGTGTCCCAGACAGTGTTCTCATAATATTGTTTGCATCGCGTCCCAATTGACCGCCCAGCTCTTCAGGCGTTAGAGGTGAATTGCCGTTTGCCAGGAATATCCGGAACACGGAATCTACCAGGGTGGTTTGGCGGTTAATAAACGTTTCCTGTTTGGCACAGTGAGTAATTAGAATATTCTGCAGACCATCAACACGAAGTACTTCTGCTGTATCAGGGTCTACCCAATCAACCTGTTCATCAATATCTACGTTTGAAAATGCCTCCTGATGTTCTGGGCAAAGAAGGCTGCGCATGTAAACGCGCCATTCCCGGTCACGATTGCCCCACCAATTAAAGTCGATGTGGTATGGAGTATGGATTGTTGGTTTGACCAGACTTATGCGCTTGACTTCAATCAATTTTACCCTCCGTCGAGATCATTGATGGGATTTGATACTATTATTCCAGGATGCTGTTCGAGTCGTTTAAGCGGTAATGTAGATCTCCGACATGAATGAACCATGGGCGTGAAGCCAGTAAAGCCATCAGCGGTCCAGGTGGACATCGCTGCACGATATTTATAGCTGCATACAGTTCGCTGGCGTGGACGTGGCTTTGTGGATTAAGTTTAGCGAGCTCGCTTACCATATTGACGACAACTCTTTCAAATGGCGGCTTCTCTTTTTTCATGGACTCCCAGATGGGCGGGATTGCATCTTTGTCCGAAATGGCGATTGCCATTCTGTCATCGAAAGGTGCAT
>JAUWPO010000051.1 GCA_030611505.1 Chloroflexota bacterium | reverse complement strand
TCTTGCATAATTGCTTTTGAGGCATAGGGATCAATTTCTTTAAGACGATCCTGGTATATTTGGGCTTCCTTATCTCGACCGCTATCGATTAGAAATTTGGCCATGATATAGTTGGCATCAAAACTGAATGGCAGTTTTGTGAGCACATCGCTGGCGACTTCCGCGGCTTCGTTCTCCTGTCCCATCTTTTGATATACATCAGCCAGCAGGATTTTGAGATCCAGTCGATTTTGATCTTCTGACAAAGCGGCGTGTATTTCAGCGATTGCCTGCTGGTAAAGATCGCCTTTAATATACATGCGGGCTAATGCACCACGAGTTAGGCGTACTTTATGTGGTCTGACACCTTCTCGAAATCCATAGAGACGGAGAAGTTCTCCCTGGATGGTGTTGTTGGCTGGTTGGACTTCAAAAGCGCGTTCCATGTGCCAGATTGCTTCGTCAAGTTTCTCGTCCTCTTCGCGAATGACGCTCATCCCCACATGCGATACGAAGTCATCTGGAATGGATGAAAGGACGCGCTGGAATATATCTGATGCGTCGTTGTGTTGTTTGACGGCGAGATATGCTTCTCCAAGCAGACGGTAAGTGTCCACATGTTTTGGGTAATAGCGCAAAATTTGGTGGCAGTGCTCTATGGCAGCCTCGGTATCCCCAGAATCAATTAAATTCCTAATTTCACGATTGTATGTTCTTAAAGAAATATTTGCCATATTTTTGTGTGCTCCTGTGCCATAAGTATGCCTTAACCTTTATAAAGTTGCAAGGGAAGAATGCAAAATAAGAATGCAAAATTTTAGTTGTTCCCCTAGGCGTGGGAGCCGGCTTAAAATGCGTGAGCGGTTCAAAAATCGTGAGCCGGCATCTAAAAAGCGGCTCACCTTCGGTGGGCGGCTCAAAATACGTGAGCTGGCATCTAAATAACAGATGCTTGCATATTTGCTTGTTGGCATACTCCGTATGCTTGGCAAACTGCATGATTCTCTTCCTGGGAATTGGGAACCCGGCCTGGAGGGCAACAAAGAACGTTGGGCAACAAAGAACGTTGGGCAACAAAGAACGTTGGGCACCAAAGTACGTTGGGTAGCAAACACAGCTGGGCAGCAAATACGGCTGCTAGGGAGATTGCTTGGTCTTTTTTCGCACGATTCCCTTTCAGCAAGGCAACATCTTTGCCGGGTTGTATATTTGAATCGCGCCGGGGATTTTAATGGTTGAGTTAGTGATTTCGGATTTACCTAATAATTATCGATACTTCAATTCGCAGCCGGTTCCTCGGTGGGGAGGGCTGCAAAACGCTCTTTTGTTGATTGGTTTAACCAGAGGAAACCAAGCACCGCAATGAAACAAATGATTCCCGCAGCGTACCAAACAAAATTGGGGTCATAATTGTCCAGGACCAGACCTGCTGCCCAGGGACCGAAGGTTGCGGGAACCGCCCAGGCCAAACTGAACACTGCCATGTAGCGCCCGCGCATATCTTTGGGAGAAAAGTTGACGGCCAGGGCTTGCGAAACAGGCATCACGATCATCTCACCTATGGTAATCAACACAACCGCGAAGACAAAAAAGAAATATGCCCCAACAAAACCAAACATGCTGAAGCCCAGCATGTAAAACCCCGATCCCAGGGCCATCATAAGCATAGGCGAATATTTTTTCACCCGGCGGGTCACCCAGAATTGAAAAAAGACTACAGTGATCGCCGAGGACGTCAGTAAAAGACCGTAACCCTGGGGAGACACCCCGTGCACGTCACGCAAGTAAACTGAAAGCGTATTGTACATTTGAATGTAAACTACCAGCATCAGCATGGAGGTTAGGATGTACGCCATGAACAACCGGTCGGCGATTACTTTACGGTAGCCAGCCAGTGTTTGGATTATGGATTCCGCATCTTTATCCTCTTCTGTCTCGGGCATCGTTTCTGGGATCATGCGGTAGACGATCACTGCCGTTATAAGACTGCTTACGTCATCCATCACGAAAAGCAACAGGAATGAGCGCGCTGCCATTAACCCACCGATGCTTGGACCCACGATCCAGGCTAAGTTGCCAGCCACACGCATTACGCTAAATCCTTCAGCGCGCTTTTCTTCGGGCAGTATATCGGCGACCATAGCCTGCCAAGCCGGTCCGGCGACATCTGACAGCAGTCCTACTACCACCGCAAGTATGTAGAACACATTTAGATTATCCACCAATCCCATCGTCACGCTGCTCAGAGCGCTGAACACCAAGCCGAACAGAACTATCACCTTGCGCCCGAAACGATCAGCCAGCGCGCCACCCAGCAAGTTGCCCAGTAATCCGAAAATGAGAAAATCCCGATCAACACCCCAGCCTGGGTCATGCCAACATTGAACTTCTGGGTGATATAGAGGGCAAAGAAAGGGAAGATCAGGGTGCCGCCGACACGGTCGACGAAACTGGCAACGACCAGGATCCAAAACCTGGGCGGGAATTCGTTGTAAGTGGATTTAAATTTGTTCAGCATTGGTTTTGCTTAGGTCGAAGATGAAGAGTAGATTTAAGATAGATTTACGACCGCTGGTATTTATTCTACCGGAAGCCTTGATTGAGTCAATACATAGCTGCAGGAGGTGGTGGTAAATTAGGATTGAATTAGAACTCCCAAATCCCCTTGACTAAGCTCATTTTATTAATGTATAAACTTAGTGTTACTAGACTTATAATGAGCACTGCCGGCGAAGGATGCCGCTGTGCTTTTTCATGTCAGTATGACAGATTATCCAAAACGGGAGCAATTAATGATCCGAGTTGAGGGTTTGACCAAAGATTACGGACCGCACCGGGCGATTGACGATTTGACTTTTAACGCAGAAGAGGGCGAGATCCTGGGGTTTCTCGGTCCTAATGGCGCCGGTAAAACGACAACGATGCGAATTTTATGCGGTTACATGCCGCCGACTTTGGGTAAAGCAGAAGTGAGCGGGTATGATGTCGTGGACCAGTCACTCGAAGTGCGCCGAAGAGTCGGTTATATGCCTGAAACGGTGCCACTATATCCCGATATGACCGTGTTTGATTATCTTAAATATATGGCAGACTTGCGGCACCTGAAGAATGTGGAAGACCGCGTTGATGGTGTGATAGAAAAAATGAATCTGGAAAAACGGGCTAGCAGCTTTATATCCAGTCTTTCTAAAGGTTTGCGCCAACGAGTGGGATTGGCTCAGGCTATAATCCACGATCCGGAAGTATTAATCCTGGATGAGCCCACGATCGGTCTGGATCCGGCTCAAATTATTGAAGTGAGAAATCTTATCCGAGAGCTTGGTCGGGAGCACATAGTCCTGCTTTCTACCCACATCTTATCTGAAGCCCAACAGGTCTGCAACCGGGTGATAATCATAAATAACGGTAAGATCGTCGCTGGGGACACACCTGAAAGGCTGCAGGCGCGGCTTACAGGTGCTCGGCATGTCTCTGTTCAAGTGGGGGGAGACTCGGATGGCTTGGAAGAGGTGCTCAATAATATCCCAGGTATTACACATATAAGTACGAATGTGGATGGGAATATTGTATTCGAAACGGTCCCAGGACAGGAACCACGACCAGAAGTTGCCAAGACAATCGTTTCTGCCGGATATGATCTGTTGGAAATGCGACCGGTGGGAATAAGTCTGGAAAATGTTTTCCTGCAATTAACACGCGATGAACCCTCTCATCCAGAATCTCCAGAAGATGAGCCCATCGAAGATGAAGAAGGGGTTGAACAGGAAGGAAATTGAACTTATGAGAAATATTTGGATCATTGCAAGTCGAGAATATAAACTGTATTTTTCTAGCCCAGTAGCCTATATGATCGCTTTTGTACTGTTGCTAGTGTTGGGGATTTTCTTCTTTTTGAATTTACAGGTGGCTGCATTTCAGCCAGGCTTTGTGCCTGGCGTGGAAGTATTTCTGGCTCCTTTAGCGACCATGTTGGTAATGATTACCCCGGCAGTGACTACCAGATTACTGGCTGAAGAAAAACGGCTGGGGACAATTGAACTACTTTTGACAGCTCCTGTGCGTGATTGGGAGTTGGTCATAGGAAAATGGCTGGGTGGATTTTTGTTTTTGCTCACAATAGTCGCGATCACAATAATTTTCCCCCTGATGTTGAACCAGCTTGTAAAACCTGGCATCGATCAGGGTCCGGTTATTAGCGGTTACATCGGCATTATCCTGCTATGCGCGGCATTGGTGGGGATTGGTGTGGCGATATCTTCATTGTTCAGCAATCCAATAGCTGCTTTTGTCACCACTCTGGGAGTATTCATATTCCTGTGGTGGATTTTGGATCCCATAACACGTGTTATGGGACCGGCGGGAAGCGGAATTGATCTGATTAGATACTTGAATTTTAGCGATCATTTCTTTGCAAATCTGTTTCGGGGTGTGATAGAACTTGGTGATATCATCTTTTATCTAAGCGTAACTGCACTATCGCTGTTTTTAGGAACAGTTTCGGTCGAGATGGGAAGGTGGCGATAATGAATCCAAAATGGCGACGTTTTGCCCCCATCGGGTTATATCTGGCTTTGGTGGCTGCTCTAGCGGCGACCACAATTTACTTTGTGCAGCGTGAATGGAATTTGTACTTACAAATTAGCTTGGCTTTAATTGTAATTGGATTGGCAATCTACGCAATTCTAGATCCAGATAGAGTGAGAAAAGCGCTCACTGGTCGACAGGCTAAATACGGCAGCAACGCACTGCTATTAAGCGCTGGGTTTATCGGTATCCTGATTGTTATTAATTATCTAGCTTTTCAAAATCCTGTTAGAAAGGATTTGACTGAAGATCAAATGCATACCCTGGCGCCGGAAACGTTTGCAACCCTGAAAGAACTGGATTCAGAAGTAATGGCTTTGGCATTTTACACACCTCGGATATCACCGGATCAGGCTAAAGATCTCCTGGAGCAGTATAAATTAAACTCTGAGGGTAATTTCGATTATGAATTTATAGATCCAGATGCCGATCCGATTGCTGCTGAACAGGCGAAGATATCACGCGATGGCACGGTTGTGCTGCGGATGGACGATCATCAAGAGGTTTTAACGATGGTGAATGAACAGGAATTAACTGGTGCTTTGGTGCGCTTGCTGAATCCTGAGGAACGGACAGTTTATTTCCTGACTGGTCATGGCGAGTACAGCCCTGAGGATACAGGAGAAGCGGGTTATTCACAGGTAAAACGAACCCTGGAAAGTAAGAATTACGCGGTCGAAACGTTAAACTTATTGACGGTGGACCAGATACCTGAAGATGCGAAGGTGGTTCTGGTTGCCGGTCCGAGCAAACCAGTTTCCCCGGCTGAGGTAAAAAAGATAAGTGAATATTTGGACAGTGGCGGCGGGCTGTTCGTGATGCAGGAACCGCTGCCCGCGACTGATTTTGGAGACGAACCCGATCCGCTGGCTGATTATTTGGCTGAGAGGTGGGGGATCATTCTTGGCGACGATATAATCATCGACTTAGCATCTACACAACCCTATGCACCGTTTGCTGCAGAGTATGCTCCCCATCCCATAACTGCAAAATTTGAAAGGTTGACTTCACAATTCCCTACAGTACGGACAGTACGAGTGCGAGATTCTGTGAGTGGAATCAGTCAGGTTGAGATTGTAAAAACAGGACCTCAATCGTGGGCGGAAGAAGACCTGGATTTAGTTGTGGACGATCCTCAAGGAGCAACTTTTGAAGAAGGTCAAGATACACCAGGACCACTTTCCATTGCTGTTATTGGGGAAAATTTCGAAACGGAAAGCCGGTTGGTCGTTTTTGGAGATTCCGATTTTGCAAGCGACGCTAATTTTTACGCGTATGCGAATGGAGATTTGTTCATCAATTCTATTGATTGGGCTGCAGGGCAAGAAGATCTAATTAATTTAACTCCAAAGCCCCCAACTCAAAGGATTATGATACCGCCGCAGCAAATTACGTTGAATCTAATCCTTTTAAGCACCGTGATTATTTTACCTGGGATGGCGCTGTTGGCGGGATTCTTTGTTTGGTTCCAGCGGCGTCAAAGGGGATAAGGTAATGGTCAGGCGTACCACATGGATCGTCCTGGTATTATTCATTGGTTTACTGGCATTTAGCCTTTTTTGGCAAAATAGAAACAAAGGCAATCAGGGAAAAGTCACACCTTCACCAGTTGTTCAATCGTTGCTAGATATAAAATCAGACGAGATTGCCAATCTACGAATTGAAGATGATCAAGGGGGGGCTGTTGAAATTAAGCGAGTGGAAGGAAACGGATGGATTCTTGTAGTTCCAAAGTCGGAGCTAACTGACTCCAATGCCATCGATGGGATGGTGAACCAATTTGTATCATTACATGTAATATCTACAATCGATCCGGCACCGCCAGATGGCGCAACTGGTCTGAAAAATCCGCAGTATCAAATCCACTTACGAATAAAAGACGGGCGCCAGATGATCGTCAATGTTGGGGTTCAAACAGCGACCGGAAGTGGTTATTATGTAAAAGTGGATGATGGATTTGTAAAAATAGTAGATAAGATCGGATTGGAAGCGGTTACAAAATTGATCAACCAACCACCAGTTCTACTCTCGTTTACTGGAATGCCTTCACTAATCGTCACACCACAACCGTAAATTTGAAATTGGGTATTGATTTTAGAGGGAAAAAGGTGTATTCTGATATTTGATAATTGGAATCATATCGAACACATAAGTTGGAGTTTGTATGATTGATGAAAAGCTGTTAGATAAAATTGAAGAGCAGGAACAAAATCCAGCAATTGCTAGATTGATCGAATTAGGACGTCAAAAATCCTTTGTCACGATTGATGACATTCTGGCGTTGTTTCCGGATGCGGAACAAGACGTCGATCAACTTGAAGAAGCTTTTTCTGCCCTTCTAAGCGCTGGAATACCCTATATTGATGACACCACATTAGGTGAACCCAGTGATGAAGATCTGATAGAGGAAGAAGAAACTGAAGAAGATGGACGCCGGGAAATTACGATTGAAGAAAATTACCTGGCGAACATTGACACAGATGATTCGATTGGTCTCTACCTCAAAGAAGTCGGACGAGTGCCTTTACTCACAGCAGAGCAAGAAGTTGACCTGGCTCAAAGGATTGAACGCGGTCGACTTGGGCGGGAGGATTTGGCAAAAGGGAACGTGCGTCCCAGAAGACGCCAGGAACTGCAGCTTTTTATTGAGGATGGCTGGGCAGCGCGCGAGCACTTAATTACTGCAAACTCGCGCTTAGTGATCAGTGTTGCGAAGAAGTATATGGGACGGGGGGTTCCTTTTCTGGATTTAATCCAGGAGGGTAATATCGGGTTAATACGTGCAGCAAAGAAATTCGACTACCGCCGTGGGCATAAATTCAGCACGTATGCTACCTGGTGGATTCGCCAGGCAGTCACACGTGCAATTGCAGACCAAGGGCGGACTATTCGGGTACCCGTCCATATGGGAGACCAAATTAATAAACTATTACGCATCCAACACCAATTAACCCAACGGTTGGGACGTGATCCGACGGTTGAAGAATTAGCAGATGCGTTGGAGATTCACCCGCAAAAAATTGAAAATATGATCCAAGTTGCTCGAAGACCCTTATCACTCGAATTACCTACTGACGATGAAGAAGACTCTGTATTAGGTGATTTTATTAAAGATGAAGAAGTTTCAGCCCCTGACGACTCCGCGACTTACAATTTGCTGCGGGAGCATTTGGACTTAGTGCTTGAGGGACTGCCCCCTCGTGAAGTCCGAATTTTACAGCTGCGTTATGGTTTAACGGATGGGCAGGCATACACACTCGAAGAGGTGGGACGAAAAATGGGAGTAACCCGGGAACGTGTGCGCCAGATCGAAGCCCAAGCTCTCAGCCGGCTGCGCCATCCCTCTATTCGCCGTAAACTGCGCGAATATTTAGGGTGAACGATTGACAATTATCACAAGCAATGAAAGCCAGTCCGGTGTTTTTCCAGGCAAGAAGCTTTCCGAACATACTGCCGGAAGGCTTTTTCATTTCGGGGAAGTAAATGTATTTGATCCTGTCTATAATATGAAGTATCATCGATTATTAATTGTTTCTCGAGGAATCTAAGAAGAATGAATTACCGACGCGTTTCAGTGTCATTAGGAGCTATACTTCTTCTTTCAATCCTCATCATAGTTGGTCTCACCTGGGTAAATTACCGTTATACCGCCCAGAATCAGAGCATGAATAATTTCTACCCTCGTTGGGCTGGTACGCGATTATTAATGATGAAGGGCTGGAGCCCTTATAGTCAACAGACAACTGATGAAATTCAACAGATGGCATATGGTCGTTCAGCCCGGTCGGGTGAGGATCGTGGATATTTTGTATATCCTTTATATTCATTTTTAATCTATGCGCCTTTTTCTTTGACCGATGATTTTGTCTTAGCTAATGCACTCTGGATGACAGTATTGGAGTTGTCAATCATTGCTATCTTTGTGATCAGCCTTTCACTAAGTCGGTGGCATCCATCTCCTGTACTTCTAATATTCTTATTTATCTTCACCGCGCTCTGGTATCACACATTGCGCCCAATTCTCAGCGGTAATGCGTCAATTTTAAGCGTGTTATTTATAGTTCTTGCACTACTGGCGATCCGTTCTAATGTCGACGCGCTGGCAGGTATATCCCTCGCTTTGGCGAGCATAAAACCACAGATGGTAATCATCTTATACATTTTTATCTTGATTTGGGCTGTTTCCACCCATCGATGGACCCTAATTTGGAGCCTTATTGGTTTCTTGGTTTTATTTACCGCAGCGGGCAGTCTATTAGTTCCAAATTGGATCGTTGACAACATCCGGCAGGTAATTCTCTTCAGCGAATCGAAATTTATCAGTACACCTGGAGCGATCATTTCTTATTGGCTGCCAGGAATTGGAAGACAGGTTGGGTGGGCGCTAACAGGTATTATGGTGGGAGTATTATTAATAGAGTGGCGCCATTCATTAGGTAAGGAATTTCGGTGGTTCTATTGGACCGTTTTGCTGACCCTTGTTATTAATAACCTAATTGGAATATACACAACATTGGAAAATTACATTATTCTTTATCCAGCGATAATCCTGATATCTGCATTATTGGATAAACGTTGGGGTGGTTTTGGTCGAGGGTTGATTGTTCTATTAATTTTGATAATGACGGTTGGGTTATGGGGAATACTAGTATATACAGCCAATAAAGGTTCTCAGCCTGATTTGGATCCAATAATATTCTTTTTTATGCCATTATTAACGTTGTTTGGGTTGTATTGGGTTCGCTGGTGGGCATTACGTCCGATGCGATTACCCTTAGAGGAATTTGCTGAACGATTTGGATAGTACCATTGCTTTTTGCAGGATTAAAACCTATAATCAGATAATTGAAATTAATAAAATAAAACATCCTTTACAAGGGTCGTTATCTTTTTCCAAATTTCTTGACTATTCTTTAAAAAAATATTCGAAACGGGAGGAGGACAACCTTCGTGTCTTTTGATCCAAATGAATCTGGTCAAGGTCTTGTTGAATATGCATTGATTATCATCTTAGTGGCGATTATTGTATGGGTTATTATTGCCTTACTTGGTCCATGGATTGGTGATTACATAAATGATTTCTTACAATCCATATAACTGCTCATAAGAATTTTAACTGCAAGGATCAGAAAAACACAAAAAGCAATCGCACAGCCAACTGATGCCCAATGTCTCGACTGGTAGATAGTGAACGTCCAGCTTATCGTCTGTATAAACTGGCTTGGGTTGGATTAGACTGGTTATTTCCACCCCATTGTGGGGGATGTAATACCCCTGGCTCTAGATGGTGTATTAATTGCCAGCAAATAACACAAATAATTCCGGTTACTACATGCCAGCGATGTGGTCGAGTTCAAAGTTCAATGGGGGTATGCCTCAGTTGCCTGACATCTCCGCCTACTTATAAATCGTTACGATCATGGGCTTTTTTTGAAGGTCCAATAAGGAGTGCGGTACACAGATTAAAATACTATGGAGATATGACTTTAGGGGAAATTTTAGCCAGACCATTGGCTAGTATTATTGTTGAATCAGGGTGGAAGCCGGATTTACTAGTACCTGTACCCCTGGGAGCAGCCCATCAATCACAACGAGGATATAATCAAGCGGCTCTATTAGGGCGACCGGTGGCACTAGCGAACGGTATATACTACACTACGAGGGCACTTCACAAGGTCAGAGAAACTCCTCCGCAGGTAGGACTTAAATATAATGAACGATTTCAAAACGTGGCTGATGCGTTTCAAGCTGAATCCAAGATTGTTTCTGGGAGGAATATAATCGTAGTGGATGATGTTACAACCAGTGGGGCGACGATGGAAGCATGTGCGGATGCCTTGATGGCTGCAGGAGCTCGAAATATTTACGGGCTCACATTAGCACGATCTAGTTATCAGATGGGTGGTTACTTTATCGGAAATACCTGACAATCAAAACTAGCAAATTGATATGCATATAAAAATACAAAAAATTAATTCTGTTCCAAAATTAAAGTTTTTAGAAATTGGATTAAGAAAAAATATTTAGGAGGAAGATAATGACATTAGACGTTGAGATTTATGGACGAAACATGGAGATCACAGACAGAATTAGTGATTATGTAGAGAAAAAAGTCTCAAAATTGGATCGTTATTTATCTGGTATTGAGGAAGCGCGCGTGGATTTATCATATATCCAATCTGCTCGCAGTGCATCTGATCGACAGGTCGCACAGATCACGGTCAGTGGGAAGGGTTTCATTTTACGTGCAGAAGAACGCTCGGATGACATTATTGCGGCAATAGATATCGCCATAGATAAAATCCAACGCCGCATAGAACGGTATAAAGGCAAACGATATCGGGGAAGAGGAGATGGCAGATCAGCCTCTGAAGTGGTAGTGTCACCAATTGAGGATGAAGAAGAGAGCGGTGATCTAGGACCAGCGATTGTACGCCGGAAACATTTCATGCTGTCTCCGATGGATGAATTCGAAGCGCTTGAGCAGATGGAATTATTAGGTCACCAAAGCTTCTTCATCTTTTATAATGCGAATACGAATAATATTAATGTACTTTACCGGAGGAGAGACGGAAATTTCGGTTTAATCGAACCTGAGATTGGCTAATTGAATGGGTTTTAGGTCGTTTGAGGGCAAAATGGTCATAAAAGAGGACGCGTTAAAAGAACCAACCGGTTTACTGTCCGAAGATAATATGGATCAGGAAAGTATTCGACAAGCGATTAAGACACTGCTTACTGCTGTTGGCGAGAATCCTGAGCGGGAAGGTTTACGCCGTACACCGGATAGAGTTGCACGAATGTACGGTGAGTTGTTGGAGGGATACAGGCAGGACCCAAATGAGTTAGTTAATGACGCTTTGTTTGAAGTCAAATATGATGAGATGGTTTTGGTCCATGACATTGAATTTTACAGCTTATGTGAGCATCATATGCTGCCATTCTTGGGGCGTGCCCATGTAGCTTACCTGCCGAGGAATAAGGTTCTTGGTCTATCAAAAATACCACGGATTGTCGATATGTTCGCCAGGCGGTTGCAGGTTCAAGAGCGTATGACGCGTCAGATCGCGGAATGCATTGACGAATTGTTAAATCCGCTTGGTGTGGCGGTCGTTATTGAGGGTTTGCACCTTTGTGCAACTATGCGCGGTGTGAAGAAACATGATGCCCGTATGACCACTTCTGCGATGTTGGGCGCATTTCGTAATAGCCTCGCCACTCGTGAAGAGTTCTTAGCTAATATTGCACGCGGATCTAATCCGATACTATAAGCAAATATACGGTCTTATTTCCGGCATAACTGAATGCTGGCATAACTGAATGCTGGCATAACTTAATGCTGGCATTGAGGCAGGATATCAGGACGAGGGACAATATTAGAAGTGCTTGCCAGACGTTGGGCGGTATGTTTTAAATTTTCCTTGCTGTCTTGAGATTGAAGATCTGGTAGAAGTTCGGCAACCGGTACAGCCAGGTAAGCCTCCTCCCAGATTAAGGGCTCGAGAATTTGTTGATCCCAAATCAAGAAATCAATATCGATCGGTCGTGGAGCGTATTTATTTTGCGTGCGAATGCGTCCTAATTGGGCTTCAATCGGACGGATTATCTTGTTCTTAAAATTTTCGGGGGTTAAATCTGTATGGGTTAATAAAGCTGCGTTAACGAAATTGGGACCTGATGTTCCTACAGGTGATGTGTACCAGGCTGTTGAAATTGATTCAAGTAAAAGAAATTGCCTTAATAACTCAATCGCCTTGGGTATATTGGTTTCGGGATTGATATTTGAACCAAGACCGAGACAGACTTGAACCTCTTTTCCTGACATCATTTTTCTGAGCGAGTGCGTTCGATTTCAACCCCAACCGATTCTGAGAATCGCACAGCACCTGGTTTTTCAACGCGCACGCGAGCTTTCTCTACACCTGGGTGTTCCAGGCAAATTTTTGCCAGGTCAGATGTTAAAGCTTCAACAGTGAAACGCTCCGCAGTTTCGGTATGTTTGATGACTTTTTTAGAGACAGTCCTGTAATTAACACAGTCATTAATATTGTCACTTTGACCTGCTTTTCTGATATTTGTGAAAAGGATGATATTGATTAAAATTTCTTGGGGCTTTTCACGCTCCCAGTCTTTTATTCCTATTATTCCCCTGGCAGTTAAGTTTTTTATTAATACTTGGTCCATGTTTTGTTGATCCTTTTTTTGTTTAAAATGATATCGAATGTTTACCCCTATATACTACCTTAACTCCAATTTCTTTATTCCCCATAAACTGAACGCTAGGATAATTAGGGCGATTAATTGTACAATCCGGATACCGCCAGGCAATAATGGGCTGTCTCCACGAAATGCCTCCAAGAATATATATGCTCCTGCTGAGAGTCCTAAGAAACTTAAGAAATAAACTCCGGGAGAAGTGGATTTGAAGGTCTCCCTACTTGGCCAGAGGATAAATAAGATCATTCCGGCGGCAATCAATTCGTAGATTTGTGTCGGGTGACGAGAAGCCCCCCATAATACAATTCCCCAGGGAAGTTTCGTGGGCATCCCGTAATGAGAACCGGACGATAAATGAGCGAGTGCTAGCGCGACCGAGAATACTGCCACTGCTGGGGTTAGTGCGTTTAAGGTGGGCCAAAACGAAAGTCCCATACGACGTCCATGAATCAAAGCAACCATGGTGGCTGTGAAACACCCCTCCCCACAGATCCAACAGACTGGGGTTGAGCGAAATAATGCTTGCCGGTTTGGAGAGGAACGCATCCGGAAAACGTGCCATGTAAAAGAGGCGTGCGCCGACCACACCAGCAAGAATGGATATTATGACCAGATTGTATAGAATCTTGGAATCCATTCCATACCGCGGAGCGTAGCGCTCAGTTAATGAGAGACCGAGCCATAAACCCAGGAGAAGGACCAACCCGGGAACTTGAATTGCAAGAGGACCAATGTGTAAAATAGGCAGCATAATTGTGTAATAATTTATTCAAAAAGGGGTTTAATTCGATTGCGCAGAAGAGCTTCAGACATGGGTCCTCCGACCACAATTTCCTGGATGACACCTTCTCTGTTGATGAAAATCGAGGTTGGGAGGGCTTGTAAATGATATTGTTTTGATACACTACCATTGTTATCAAATAAGACAGTGAAAGTCAATCCCAAATCCTGTACGAAAGCTATAGCATCTGCGGCATTATCCTGGCTGGTCGAATTGACTGCCAGTATTTCTAAACCATCATCTTTGTAGTCCTGGTATACACGTTCCAACGCGGGCATTTCAGCTTTACATGGCGGGCACCAGCTTGTCCACAGATTGATTAAAACTGGTTGGCCGCGTAAATCCGACAGGGTTATGATTTCACCCTCATTGGTTGAAAGACTGAAGTCGGGAGCCAGAAAACCTTTGTGCGGCGCTGAAGTTTCGGCTGCTGATGCCTGGCTGGGGTCAACTCTGCTAGACCATATCCAAACAGCGCTGGCTACCAGCAGCGTAATAGAAAATAATGTCCAGTGCTTTAAAATAAATGTTTTCATAGATATTGGTGTCTTTAATTGGATATGAGATTCGCGCTTCTGAAGTATCTCGCTTGCAAATGGTTGCCATTGTAAACTGCCAATGGTTGTCATTGTGAAGTACCAATGATTTGTGAACTACCAATGATTGCCACTCTGTGGTTTGCCAATGGATGTCATTGTAAACTGCCAATGGTTGTCATTGTTAACTACCAATGATTTGTGGACTACCAATGGTTGTCATTGTTAACTACCAATGATAAGTGTAAAATGCAACATGGGGGTTGTCAAGGAATCAGGAATCAGGAATCAGGAATCAAGAATGAGGATTATTTTTGGTTTAAAGATATTTGATTGAATTCTGGTGAAGTTTATTGTGCTTGACAAACCAACCAACGTTGATATGATTGAAAGACGATAGTCGAGAAGAAGCGCAAAAATGAGATCAGCAAAACTTCGGCAGGTTCTTTTAATTGGCTTATTGGTTGGGTTAGTATCTTTTGCCTGTATGACATT
>JAUWPO010000134.1 GCA_030611505.1 Chloroflexota bacterium | reverse complement strand
GCCTTTGCGCAGCACCCCCCCGTTCACTCTAGCGATTAAAATCGGTTATGGATCGATCCTGTTCATCTAGAAAATGTCTTTAAATAAACCGGATTCGAATTATAATCCCCGAATGGGTACCGCGAATCACCAATTTTAGGTGTGTTTGTATCAATTTGAAGCCCCAAACCCTCCAATTTCCCCTTTGATTCAAACCTTAGCATAGATAAAAACTGCTCGATGGGAATGTCAAGCGGTTCTTTTGAAACGGATGACCCGTAGCGGACTCGAAACCGTAAACTTTAAATGGATACCTTTAATCCCTGGGCGTGCAGTTCAATATAACGGCGAATTAGATATTGCTCGGAAGTGGAAACAAGCTTAATTCAAACAATATCTGGGAGCGTCCCATTTCAATATGTGACTACCAAATAAGTCGATAGTGCCAATCCAAACGAGAGCTAACTTCCAAACGAGATTAAAAACTCCATTGGAGAAACGGCTCGAATCGCATCTTTCTCAATAAGTCTTGGGCAAAGAGCTCAGAAGAAAAATAAACAATCGATGAGTTCTCTCTACGTAATATTTGTAAATATTGAAACCCTTGACAGTACCCCTAATTCAACCCTGATTTATAGTCAGGATGACAACGTGCTATAATGGGTAAGGTTGAATGAGGGACTAATGTTTCGTAAGTAGTATAAATAGAGTCTTGAAATAAAGATCAACCAGATGGGGGTGTGAATTTTGCTTAAATTTATTTAGTTTTTTTGAGATCCTGCGTTTTTTCTATTACGTATGGTTTCTGAACAACAAAAGAGATGTTCGTTTCATTGTGAAGCCAACGATCGGATGGTATTTGTTTATGAAGGCGATGGCTTATATTAAGCAATTTGTAAACATTCTTTGCCTCGGTGATATTGACTGTCGCGCCACATTATTTATGCTTGGAAGTAGTGAAATATAGCAAAGATAGAAGAAGTAATTCAAGCATAGGGCATCGTCATTGGGGACATACCTGCCACTTAGTTCAGAGTGGAACTGGAGAATGGGCATATGAATTTTGCTTACCACTACGGCAAAATGCGTAGATATTACATTCGGGTTTTGTTAGGTGACCGGTAAAGTTGGAGATTTCTCCTTATAACCTGGAAAAAGGTCGGATTACCTATCGTCACAAGAAACAATCTGAACCCAAATCAAGCAATGAACACTTTTACTTTGTATGAATGGATTAGCTGAAAATATATTGCTCATCGATTTCGATGTGGATAACCCAACCAATTCCTATGCGCGTCTAAAAGAATTGGGATCCAAGCAAGGTTATGTCACTTACGATGACATACTACACTTATTTCCTGAAGCCGAACAAGATGTTGACATTCTGGACCAAATTTACGTAGCCATTCGAAAAGCGGGAATCTTGTTTGTTGAGGATGACCGTCTCAATGATGCCCCTGACGAAGATTCAACGGATGAAAATGAAGATGAAGCATCTGACCGCAGATCTATATTTAAAGACGATAATCTCCTGTCAAAACTTGAACCGGATAATCTGGTTGGATTGTATTTCTGCGAAGCAGCTAGTTGTCCATTGCTCACACTCGAGGAAGAGGTGAACTTGGCGAAGCGGATTGAGCAAGGCTTCATCGCCAGGGAAGAAATCTCAGATTTCAAAAATAAGTCAACTAAACGACATGAAGAACTATTACTTCTGATTGATGATGGCTTGACTGCCGTAGATCATCTCATCACCGCGAATTCACGTTTGGTTATAAGTATTGCTAAAAGATACACACACCGAGGGATTCCTTTTTTGGATTTAATTCAGGAAGGAAATATAGGCCTAATGCGGGCAGTTAAAAAATTCGACTATAAACGGGGTTATAAGTTCAGTACATACGCCACCTGGTGGATTCGCCAGGCTGTGACCAGGGCTCTGGCAGACCAGAGCCGCACAATCCGTTTGCCAGTTCATATGAGTGATCGATTGTCTAAGATGTTCCGTATGCAACATCAACTCAGTCAGCAGTTGGGACGAGACCCAGAAGTAGCCGAAATAGCCGAAGCAATGGGTGTAACTTCAGAGAAAATTCAAAAAATGTCCAAGTACGCTCAATATCCCTTATCACTCGATATACCAATCTCTATCGATGGTGATAGTGTTTTGGGTGATTTTATTGAGGATCAAGAATCCCCTGATCCTTTTGAAGTTACTACATTAAGTTTGTTGCGCCAACATCTAGACCAAATTTTAGAGATGTTACCCCCTCGAGAGGTCCAAATATTAAAGCTTCGATTTGGTCTTTCTAACGGCGAAACACATACGTTACGGGAAGTAGGATTAAAAATAGGTGTTACGCGTGAGCGCATCCGGCAGATTGAGGCTCAGGCCATTCGTCGTCTACGCCATCCCGCAATACAGCACAAACTGCGTAGTTACATTAGTCAACAACAAACCTGATATTGCCCATAAAGGTTCCTTCGTTTTTATCATCCGCAACAAGATAGAAACGGGGTCACAATGGCAAAATTTTCACCTATGTACTCGCTAGAGGACATGGTTGTTCATCGCAATTATGGTGTTGGACAGTTCATTATTGGGAGAAGAGGCAGCCGGAAATCCAAACCAACGCCTCAACCCCGTCGCCTCAGCTAGCAGTTGTTGTGCGGCAAAAGTAAGAGATGAGATCAAAAAGTTTGAACTACTATGGCAAATCTGAGAATCGGTTTACTGAACAAGAAACGAGGATATTTAGCTATTCAAGAAAAGTTCATCGGTGCCGACAAAGTCGTCGATGAGACAGATGCCGAGGTGGAACATCACAACCAAGGATTAACTGAAGCCGGCTATAGCGTCTACCAGATTCATTGGGGACCCAATTTCATCAACAATCTACAGGCTTTACAAGTTGACCTTGTCTTTAACGTTTCCAGCCTGGTAGAAGCCGCGATCCTTGAAGAATTAGAGATACCCTACGTCGGATCCGATACATTCACTATAGCCATCGCCATGGATAAATCACTGGCGAAAAGGCTCTGGCAGCAAGTGGGCCTGCCAACGTCGCCTTTCTGTTTAGCCAGATCAGAGAAAGACTGCAAGGTGTTTCGGGACAACCCGCCTTTTGAATATCCACTTTTCGTCAAACCGGTAGCTGGCCGGAGTAGCGCAGGGATCAACGACGCGTCCGTTGTCCACAACTACGACCAACTGGTCAGTGAAGTTAAGGAGAGGCTCGAGACTATCAGTCAACCAGTCCTCATAGAAAAGTTCCTGCGAGGGAGAGAAATCACCCTGGGTGTCTTGGGTAATGAAAACGCAAGAACTCTTCCTCCCTTGGAGATTGTGTATCCTAAAGGAGATATCACACTCACCTTTGAGAAAAAGGAGTTAGATAACGATTCTTTCCTTTGTCCTGCTCCGCTGAATGCTAAAGAGACCCAGATGATGCAGCAATTGGCGCTCCGGGCTTACCGCGTGTTGGGTTTCAAGGACTTTGGTCGAATTGACACGATATTGACCGAGGAAGGGCCATTCTTGTTGGAGGGGAACACGTTCGCGGGGCTTAAGTGCACGCCCAAGGAAAAACCTCACAGCTATATTGGCTTCATGGCTCGCGCGGAAGGAAAGGACGGCAAGGATCTGCTGGATGAGGTCATTCAGAGCGCTATCAAGAGACTCAATTTGAGGACTTAAGAATGAGATGCCAGCACCTCGGATAGAGATAGAACTTGACAAACTGGCACATAACGCCCGTAAGCTGACAGCGCTATACGGCTCCAAGGGGATCTGCATCACCGCCGTCACAAAAGGAGTCTGTGGCTCCCCCAGGATTGCGAACGCTTTGCTCAACAGTGGCATTCGTTCCTTCGGTGATTCACGCATCGCCAACATCCAAAAGATGCGAGAGGCCGGGTTAGACGCGCAATTCATCCTCATACGCTCCCCTATGCCCAACGAGGTCGAGCGAGTGATTGAGTTTGCCGACGTGAGCCTCAATACCGAAATTTCCATTATCCGACTTCTTGCCAGACACGCGGCCAAACGCGGCAAAATCCAACCTATCATTCTGATGATCGAACTGGGCGACCTGCGAGAAGGCATATTGCCCTCCGATGTCGAGCCAATGGTGGCAGAAGTGATTGGTCTGCGAGGTGTCAAACTGATCGGGTTAGGAACGAACCTGGCCTGTTTTGGGGGTGTCAGGCCAACCGAGGCAAAAATGCAGGAGTTGTCTGTAATTGCCGGAAACCTTCAACAGCAGTTTGGCATTACCTTTGAGATCGTCTCCGGTGGGAACTCGGCAAACTACCAGTGGTTCGTTTCGACGCCGGATGTAGGTCTCGTCAACCACTTACGCATCGGCGAGGCGATCTTGTTGGGTTGCGACACGTTAACCCGAGAGCGGATTTCCGGTCTGTATACGGACGCCTTCACGCTGGTCGCTGAAGTGATCGAACTTAAGACAAAGCCTTCGCGGCCCTACGGCGAAATTGCCCAGGATGCATTCGGTCGCGTTCCCGTATTCGAGGACAAAGGAAATATGGAAAGAGCGATCCTCGCCCTCGGAAGGCAGGACGTAGACGGTTCGGCAATCAAGCCCAGGATAAAGGCGGATGTCCTGGGGGCAAGCAGCGATCATTTGATTCTGAACGTCAGTGGCCTGGGCCTGCAGGTCGGAGACGAAGTGCAGTTCGACGTCGGGTACAGCGCGCTGCTGCGAGTGATGACGTCGGCCTACGTGGAAAAGGTGTATCTGTCCCAAACGTAAATGACGGCATGAGGGATTTCCTCGTGGTGACTATCTTACCGCCTATGGAACGCACCCATCAGACCTGTACCGTTTCAGAGCCTGTGAGACAAAATAGGGTAGAAGAATAAGAGAGACATTTTGGTCAAAAAGAATAATTTTGGATATCCATAATGTGATTTACATCAATCAGGAATCAGCCAGCATGATAAAAATCGACTTAAATAAAAGCATCATTTATAGTGCGATTAATAGAACCAAAAATGCATAATTTAGAACAACCGATTCATTTGCTACCGGATATCAATAATGTATCCCTGGGTATTCGTGCACTACGGCAATGTCCCCCTATGCATTCTGACCAGGATCCTGGAGCAGCACCTCCGCCGGGATGCCCAGCCCCTGGTTAAGGGCGCGAATCATCGTCAGGCTCAGCGGTCTTTTGTAATTCAATACCTCTGAGACTTTGCTCTGGCTGCCCGGGTAAGTGACCATATCCTTGGGCTTAAGACCTTCCAGCTCCATACGAAACTTTACCGCTGCAATTGGGTCAGGCAGGTTGATAGGGCAGCGCTCACCTTCATATTTTTCAACCAACAGCGCCAGCAATTCCAGTTCACCTTCCTCAGGAGAATCTGGGTTTGCGTCCATTAAACCCTCAATCCGGGTCAGCGCGGCTTCGTGTTCAGCTTCACTCTTTATGACCTTCATGTCCATCAGATTATCTCCGCATAAATTTTGCCGAATTCGGCATACCCCAGGCGCGCTTCCCCTTGATCAAGACGCTGGATCAATTCGATTTCGACTTCCAGCCCAGCCCAGACCGGCGGCAAGTGCGTGAACTGGGCGGACTTAGCTTCGTCGAACGCGCTACTAAGAAACTTCACCTAGTGTCATCGCGAGGAGCGTTCTGTGCGACGAAGCGATCTCCCATTTAGCGAGGAGATTGCCGCACTCCGCTGCGCTACGTTCGCAATGACATGAAATAGAGTTTCTTTCTGAATGAGCCCCGTTTTTTTGGAGTGGGTTTACTCCCTGGGGACCGTGACCCGCAGGCCAGTTTGTGGGGTCTCCGCTCTTGGGGTCGCTGCGCTGGGCGCCGGCGCTATGCACATCCAGCCAATTGCCGTTCATATAGCCCATCGACCGGCCAAAATTAACGTAGGCGGCGTTGCTCCCGTTCCTGAAATTGGCATGAGTGGTGTTACTCCAATAGGCGGGATAGTCGTGCTCACCAGCTTCGTTTGTGATGGGGGTGACGTTGAACAGTGGGTCAATGGCAGCCGAGATAGTAGTACCGGGCGAACGGGTGTAATCAACAATGCTTTGCAGTTCTTTGGCGTTAGGCAATCGCCCTACAACTTCCTTAAATTGTCGGTCCCCCGAATTTCGTTAATCCATCAGGTAACCAAAGCGGTCCTTGAATTCAGCCGGGGTCAGGTTGGTTTGTGATGCCAACAAAGCCAGATAATCTCCATCCCTACCGTGCTTAGGCTTTAAGCGGGTGTTTAATTGGTAGGCTGTGCGGTATTCGAAGGACGCGGTATCGACCATACGCACTTCCGTGCGCCCTGTTTCAGGGTCTATCATCTCATCGTAAGGTATAGGGACGACCTGGTTGCCCTGGATGGTGATGATGGCGCTGTGACCGCCGGAGAGCAGAAATTCCACCGCGGCCAAACCTAATCCGCGGGTGTAATCGATATCGAATGCGGAGGGCGGTGCGCAGCGCAGTTCGTAACCCAGAACGTGCTTCACGGTGCGGACGTTGACCCCCAGTTCTTTTAATGCTCTATCAAGCTCTATTTTCAGGATGTCCAGGAAGTTAACCTCCGCCATGCGGATGTGCCCGTGCTCGTCTCTCTCGACGTTTTCCAGGTTCTTCAAGTCGTGGCTGGACATTTTTTCCAGGATGCCCTCCGCCAGCAGCGCCACCCCGTAAGGTTTATCCTGCGCCAGTCGTTGGATTACCGTGCTCGCCAGGATATCCACCACCTCCTGAAGGCGGATTTCCCCATCGGGCCATTCTTCCGGGATGAGCGTGAGGGTGGCGACCGAACTCCTGCCGATCGCAAGTGCCAGGTGGCCGGCTTTTCGTCCCATGGTCATGACCAGGAACCAGTGCCGGCTGGTCACAGCATCCTGTTTCAGGTTCATCACCAGGCGCGACCCTAACTCGCGGGCGGACTCGAAACCGAACGTGGGAACACCCTGCG
>JAUWPO010000177.1 GCA_030611505.1 Chloroflexota bacterium | reverse complement strand
CAACCCAGGTGGGAGTGAACTGGAGATTCTAGCCTCGATTACGGAAATCGTTAGTTGTTCCTCCAGCCAAATATCAAGAATTTCTCTTTCTCCGGTGAAACCTAAGGGTAATGGAGAAGCCAGGTTTATACGCGGCCGGGGGTTAAAACCTTTTGAATAAACGAGCGGTAGCTGGGCGCGGCGTAATGTGCGCTCCCATGCGCGCTGTAAATCCAGGTGACCGGTATATCGCATTTCCTGCTTTTTTTCGAAGACGATTCTAATTCGCATAATGATTTGAAGCAGGGTTGATAATTAATAAGCACCTGAAAACCGGGATTTTTGTTAACACTTTCCCAAATTCTACCCCTTCAGTAATGCATAGAGGGGTGGATGATAATTACCTCTATTAAACCTTGGTTTTCAAAGGGGATTTAACCTCAGGACAGCCCCAGAATTCGCCGGGATTGTCCCGGCGCAGGTCGGCAAAGGTCGGCAATATCCCGCATGCGAAGCACTGCTCACGGCAGTCCAGGCGTGTTTGGCCGCTCTGGCTCCATAGATAATCTTCAATCAGGAACTTCTTGCGGACAGTTGTATCGATATGTTCCCAAGGAAAAACCTCGTCGATGGGACGTTCCCGTTGGGTATAAAAGTCCGGATCAAGACCAACTTCAGCAAAAGCTTGCATCCAAGTATCGTAGTTGAAATGGTCTTTCCAGGCATCGAACTTCGCCCCGCGCTGCCAGGCATTATAGATCACATCAGCCATACGCCGGTCGCCGCGTGACAGCCAGGCTTCCAACATAGTGGACTCAGGTTCGGTCCAATTGAGTTTTAAGCCGCGGTCGCGCAGGGTGCGTTTGAGAAGGTCTTGTTTGAGTTTGATTTGGTCAATTGTGTCGCATGGCACCCATTGAAATGGGGTGTGAGGTTTGGGAACGAAAGTGCCAACTCCTGCTGTCACCCGGACTCGATTCCCCGCCTCCTTCCTGCCTTCTTTCAGAACTAATTTACATATATCCGCGATTGCCTGTACGTCCTCGAGCGTTTCTGAGGGGTGACCGATCATGAAGTACAGCTTGATGTTCGTCCAACCGCGCGAATAGATGCCCCGGACCGTTTCAATAAGCTGAGATGTATTCACAGGCTTATTGATGATGTTTCTCATACGTTCGGTGGCAGCCTCAGGAGCCAATGTAAAACCACCCCGGCGGGTATCTTTTAAGGCATCCATTAGATCAACAGAAAACGATTCGATGCGTAAAGAAGGTAAGGAGATCGAAAGATGACGGTCTTTGAACTTTCGACTGATAGCCTTAACCAGCTCGAGTATATGCGTATAGTCAGAAGAAGAGAGGGATAATAGACCAATTTCCTCGTAGCCAGTATAGGCGAGGGACTCTTCGATCGCATGAATGATCTCGTCAATGGGTCTTTCACGAACGGGTCGCGTGACCATTCCCGCGTGACAGAAACGGCAGCCGCGTGTGCAGCCGCGCATAATTTCGATCGGGATGCGGTTGTGGACGATATCTATGTAAGGAACGATAAAACGGGTTGGTGGAGGTGGAAGTTTTGGGAGGATGCGCTTGATGATAGGCAGCGGCGCCTGTTCCACCAGGTTTTCGATGTGCGAGAAAGTTCCGTTTGAGAAGTAATGAGCTTTATAAATGGAAGGTACATAAACGCCCCAAATTTTTGCAAGGGAGACAAGTAGTTCGTTTCGAGTCACACCTCTTTGTTTCCAGGTTGTGTAGGCATCTACAACCTCACCGATCGCATCTTCTCCCTCTCCGATCACAAAAGCATCGATAAAGGGGTACATAGGTTCGGGGTTGAAAGCGGCATGTCCACCGGCAATGATGAGCGGGTCTTCGTCGGTGCGATAGGCAGAAAATAAAGGGATCTGTGACAGGTCCAGCAGGTTTAATGTGTTGGTATAAAGGGTCTCATACGGTAAGGAGATTCCAACGATATCAAAAGCCGCTAAGGGATGTTTGCTTTCCAGAGAGTAGAGAGGCAATCCGGATGACCGCATGGCGTTTTCCATATCGAACCAGGGTGAATATACCCGCTCAGCCAGTACATCAGGTCGTTGATTTAGGAGATCATAAATTATGGTCAGACCCAGGTTTGGCATCCCAAGGTCATAAATATCTGGGAAGGCTAATGCGACGTGGGTTTGAATAGCCTTCCAGTCTTTAACAACTTGATTTAATTCACCGCCAATGTAGCGCCCAGGTTTTTGAACGGTCGGAAGAATCCTTTCGAGCTTATTCGTAATCTCTGCGGGAGTTATCAATGCTGGTTTATTCATAGGTCAATTTTTCGGTAATAAAAAAGGGTGAAAAGTTACCACGGAGCGCATGAAGATCACAGAGTTTTTTATATTTCAGATGTCTCAGTATGGTAAAAAAGCCCGAGTAATTTTTATTAAGCAAAATTAGCATCTGTGTATTAAACAGCAGGATTATAACAGAGATATGCTAAAATCGGACATAACTAATCCAATATTAAAGTGCATCTCGAAAATAATAAAATGCCCCCGGGAAAATATTGGGGGCATTTCTAAACTGGAAAATTAGATAATCACTCAAAGATCCATTTATCTGTGGCCCGCTCCCAAGAGACCAACTCATCCGGTTTGAACCATAAGGATACTTCTTTCACCCCAGTCTGTGGAGCGTCAGAAGCGTGGGTTAAGTTGCGACCTATTTCGAGCGCAAAATCATGACGAATTGAACCCGGAGCAGCCTCCGTGGGGCGGGTGAGACCCATAGTCTGACGTACAGCAGCGACAGCATTTGGTCCTTCCCATATCATCGCCATCACCGGTGAGGATGTGATGTAGAGGATCAAGTCTTCGTAAAAATCCTGACCTTTATGAATTGCGTAATGTGTTTTGGCAAGTTCTTGACCGACATTCATGAACTTGGCAGCTACCAGGCGCAGGCCGCGACGTTCTAATCGTGAAATTATTTCTCCGATCAGGCCGCGCTGGACGCCATCCGGTTTGATGAGCACAAGAGTTTGTTCCATAAATTTCTCCAAGAATTTAAATGAGTTCTTCGGCTTTCGAATAGGCATCCATAGCTTCACTAATCTGGTTGTCACGCAGATATGCATCTCCGAGTTGGTGCCAAATGGAAGCTTTTTCAGGACTACTGTCAACGGCTTCCTGCAAATCAGAGATCACAATGGTGAGTGATTGCCTTGATTTGATCAATTTGTCATATTGTGACATGGCATGATCTATATCCCCGGAAGTAAAAGCCTTGCGAGCGTCCTGTATCTCGGGTGGGACATCCCCTCCAAGGTCTTTAAAGAAGGGTTCAACTGACTTCTCACCTGACTTTGGTTCGGAGATTGATTCTTCCTGGGGTTGAGCAACAGGCTCTGGCTCAGCAGTCATTTCTGGGGGAGCTTCTTCAGCGGGTGTACCAATAGTCTCTGGCGCATCAGCATGTTCTGGGAGAGTTTCGTCCTCGCGTGCACCACCAGGCTCCGAATCCGTTGCAGATTCTTGGAGGGTTTCTTC
>JAUWPO010000178.1 GCA_030611505.1 Chloroflexota bacterium | reverse complement strand
AGACACCTTACCTGGGAGGATGTCTATTTCGTTTTCAATTGTATCCTTTCACAGTTGTATAAGTAAACATAATCGGCGATGATAATAATCGTCGATGATTTGTTGAGCCTGCTTGGAAGTTGGGTTCTTGATCCAGCCAAGGGTGTCTTCTTTGAGATGCCCAAATAAGTTTTCCATGTTGGCATAATCCCTTGCTGCTCACATATAAACTGCAAAGTTGCAGTGTATAATTTAAGTTTATTCTGCAGAATATGATTTAAACTCTCTTAGTAAAACCTATCTGAGGGGGCAATTAATAAATGATCAAATCACTTAGACGAACTCTTGGTATGTACAAGAAATACCGGGCCAGGTTGGTGATCTCGCAGGTGCTGGTGTTGATATCGGCAACCGCGGTCATCGGCGTGGCATCCCTCAACCAGCAGTTGATCAACGAAGGCATCGAAACCGGTAACGTTGATGTAATTTTAAGTACCGGTCTCTGGATGTTCGTGCTGGCACTGGTGTCAGGTTTATGCCTGAGTGGCACTGCTTACCTGGCGGTCTTTTTCTCCCAGGGGACGGGATACTATATCCGCTCCTATCTATATCGTAAGATCCAAACCTTCTCATTTGGCAACTACGATCGGTTCCGAACTGGAGATATGCTGGTGCGCCTGAATGCAGACGTGGTCAATGTCCAGAATGCGCTTCTGTACATGACCTTGCTCCTGCTTTATGCGCCTTTTATGCTGCTGGTGACTTACATACTCACCATCATAAATACACCATCTCTGATTTGGGTACTGGTGTTGGTGACCGTTGTTGTACTCGCGTGATGGCGATCCTGATACCTCAGGTGTTCAAAGCATACGACCAGCGCCAACAGCGGCTTGATGATATGAACAACACCATGCAGGAAAACCTGGCTGGAGTACGCGTTGTGAAGGCTTTTGTGCGCGAAGATTACGAAGTCGAACGCTTCGGTCGGCGTACCAACGCCTTACGAAAACCAGCCTATACGGCGGCTGTCAGAGTCGCTTTCCTGGCGCCAATGCTCACTGGAATCACCCAACTGGGTATCGTCCTATCGCTCTGGATCGGTGGTCAGCAAGTGTTGGAGGGCAGCGGCTTAAATGTCGGCGAACTGGTCACCTTCACCCAGTACCTTTCCCTGGTGGTTGCCCCCTTAGCCATGCTTGCGATTGTGTTCCCATTCATGTTGCGCGGAGACGCTTCCACCGGTCGAATCTTTGAAGTGTACGACGATGACCAGTTGTACAGGACAAAGAAGGTGTGGTGCCACCAGACGTAGAAACCGTAGGAGGGCGGGTCGTCTTTGATAATGTTTCCTTTGCCTTCCGGCGACCGGATGGCGAACTTGATCCACCAGTTTTGAAGAACATTAACTTGACCATCGAACCGGGCGAGCAGGTGGGCTTCCTGGGAGCCACAGGCGCCGGAAAGTCCGCCCTGGTGAACCTGATACCACGTTTTTATGATGTGACCGAGGGGCGCATCACCATCGACGACGTTGATGTGCGCGATGTCCCCCAGGATAACCTGCGCGAGATTGTCGGAATCGCCCTGCAAGAGGCCGTGCTCTTCCAGGGGGACCTACGTTTCAACTTAAAATTTGGAGCACCCCAGGTGGAAGACGATGTGATGTTTGAGGCCGCCAAAGCTGCTGACTCATACGGCTTTGTCACCAACATCCCACAACAGTGGGAAGCGCCGGTGGCTCAGCGTGGGGCAAATTTCTCTGGTGGGCAGCGCCAACGCCTGTCCATCACAAGAGCCCTGACGACCCAGCCCAAGGTGATTATCCTCGACGATAGCACCAGCGCACTGGATGCATCTACCGAAGGTCGTGTCCAGGAGGCCATTCCGGACTTCACAAACAACATCACCACACTTTATGTTGCCCAACGTATCAGCGCCGTGATCGACCTGGACAAAATCGTACTGTTGGAGAACGGTGAAATTGTTGCCATGGGCAACCATGAGGAACTGCTCGAGAGCAGTCCCCTGTATCAGGAAATTTACGAATCGCAACTCGGCAGCGGCATTACTGCTGGATTGGATGTGGAGGTGGCGAAATGACCACAGCAACCTTAGATAAAAAGTCATCAGATCAAGAACATAAGGGATCGGTAAAGTCAATTGATAAACCGGACGACACCATTCAAATCATCTCCCGGCTGCTGGATTACATGGCCGGTGGGGATAAGCGGGCAAAATTTATCCGTGCACTGATTGTACGGGTGATCGCCCTGGTCTGCTTGACCGCGCTGCCCTTCCTGACTGGTCAGGCGATCAATGTGGTCAGCGATCCCAATGGCACCACCGCAGAGCTGCAGCGATGGGTAATGATAGCAGTTGCTGCCGCGGTAATTTACCTTGTGGTGAGCTTCATCGCTGAGCGCATGTTCGCCGACCTGGCGACAAAGGCTCTCCAAAAACTGCAAAACCATCTATTTTCCCATATGCAGACCCTATCCCTGACCTTCTTCGACCGCCAGCCAATCGGCGAGTTGATGAGCCGCATAACCAATGATACCGAAGTGGTCTCTTTGTTCTACGAGCAGGCCGTTGCCCCGATCATCGGGGCTTTAATCCAGATCTTGCTGACCTTCCTGGTGATGCTGATCATCGACTGGCGCCTGACGATCGTGGCGCTGTTGATCGTTCCAGTGATATTGATCTTAACAAATGTGATTGAGCGTATTTCTACTCCCGCCTTCGCAAAGATGCAGGAAGAATTGGGCTCGCTGAGCGGCTTTCAGGAAGAATCCCTATCGGGTCACAAAGTCATCATCAGCAAACGACAGCAAGACTGGGCAGATGAAAAAAATGATGTCCTTGCCGTTGGTCTCTACGATGTCGGTAGCAAAGCATTCTTTACCTCGCTTTTGCAGTACCCGCTGACGCAATCCTTATCGACCATTCAAATCGTGCTTGTCATGGTGGTTGGAGCGCTCATGGTTGTAGGTGGTGAATCAGACCTTGGGACGGTGATCGCATTTGCCGGCTACGCGGCACTGCTAACCAGCCGCTATCCGAGATAGCTAACCTGACCAGCACCACCTTGAACGCCGCAGCCGGGGGACGACGGGTGTTCAGAATCATTGACGAAAAACCCATCATCAAAGACGCACCCGACGCCAGTGAGTACGAGTTTAAGGGCGGTCATATACAGTGCATCGATGTCGATTTCAGCTACGTCCCTGGGCGTAAGATCCTACGCCACAACACCTTTGTGGCCGAATCTGGTCAGGCAATCGGCATCTGTGGTCCAACTGGTGCAGGCAAGAGCACGCTCATCAACCTCCTGACCCGTTACTACGATATCGACAGCGGCACCATCCTGATCGACGGGCAGGACCTGAAGAATTTGACCCAGGAAAGCCTGCGCAAGCAGATCGGTGTCGTGCTGCAGGA
>JAUWPO010000059.1 GCA_030611505.1 Chloroflexota bacterium | reverse complement strand
TTGGGTTCTTCAATGATCCTTTATCCTGAACAGATTATCCTGGAGCACGAGACCTGTCTGCATACCTTTGAAGTATTTAAAGAGTTTGAATTCAATGAGCAGGAAATGGCGCTGGATTTGATTAAAAAAGTTGGACCACGGGGGCATTACTTACGCGAAAAACACACGCGCGATCACATCCGGGATTTCCGCTACTCACCGCTGCTTCGGGTGGATGACGAATTTGGTAATCCCCGACAGCCACACGATTTGGCTTTAGAAGAATTCAAAAGGATATATGCTACCCACCAGCCGGAACCATTGCCGGGTCATGTTCAAATGGAATTGGATCGAATTATCACAGCAGCCGACCGCGAGGCAGAAAAAATTGGAGCTTAACGTGGAAAAAAAACCGAGAATAGAGGACTCACCCAGCAAACTTCCATCCCATGCGAAGGTTGTGATAATTGGGGGTGGTGTGATTGGTTGCAGTGTCGCCTACCATTTAATCAAGTTGGGCTGGAAGGATGTGGTGCTCTTGGAGCGCGCCCAACTCACCGCGGGTACGACCTGGCACGCGGCGGGCTTGATAGAGGCAGGTGGTTTCTTTAGTGCAACCTCTATCGGAATGGCTAAATACACTCTGGAACTATACAGCAGGCTAGAGGATGAAACCAGTCAGTCAACGGGTTACAAAGCTGTTGGGATGCTTGAATTTGCTAACTCCCTATCTAGATTAGAAGAGATGCGTAGGATTGCCGCATTCGACAACCAGTTCGGTGTGCCCATGGAGGAGATCTCACCCGAAAAGGTCAAGAAACTGTGGCCGCTCGCTTACACCGCCGATATTTTAGCTGGCTTTTTTACATCCATAGATGGTCGTGTGAATCCCATTGATGTCACCATGGCCTTGGCAAAAGGCGCTCGTATGGGCGGCGCCCAGATTTTTGAAGATACCCCCGTCACGGGAATCAAGAAAGAAAACAGGAAAGTGAGCGGAGTTGTCACTGATAATGGGGTTATCCAGGCTGAGTATGTGGTTAACTGTGCAGGTATGTGGGCGCGCGAGGTTGGAAAGATGGTTGGCGTTAATGTGCCTTTACAACCGGTAGAGCATTATTATTTGATCACCGAACCTATTGAAGGGATAAATCGGGATTTACCCGTACTGGTGGATCTCGACAAATATGCGTATTTTCGTGAAGAGACGGGCGGCGTGCTGCTTGGCTTATTCGAACCCATCTCAGCCCCGTGGGCGCTGGAGGGTATACCGAAAGACTTCACATTTGGCGAAATTAATCCCAATTGGGAGCGGATGTCGCCTTACATTGAAGAGGCTATGAAGCGAATTCCAGCCTTGATGAATGCAGGAATACACAAGTTTTTCTGCGGCCCCGAGAGCTTTACGCCGGATTTGGAACCCTTGATGGGGTTAGCGCCAGAATTAGATAACTTTTATGTGGCCGCAGGTTTCAATTCGCTAGGTATTTTAATGGGTGGCGGTGCTGGAAAAGTGTTGGCCCGGTGGATTGTCGACGGCGTGCCGGATGTCGATGTCACCGAGTTTGACATCGCCCGTATGCTGCCGTTCCAGAACACACCCAAATATCTGAATGACCGGACAGTCGAAGTGCTTGGATTTATGTTCGAAGAAGGGTATCCAAATAAGCATTTCAAAACGGCGCGCAATGTACGCAAATCCGCGTTCCATGACCGGCTGGCTGAGGCTGGAGCCTACTTTGGCACTTATGCCGGGTGGGAATACCCGGATTGGTTCGCCCCCGAAGGGATTGAACCTAAAGTCAAATACTCCTGGAAGCGGCAGAATTGGTTCGAGTACAGCGCCGCTGAACACCAGGCTACCCGCCAAAACGTGACCATGCTGGATTACTCAGTGATGGGGAAAATATTGGTGCAGGGACGGGATGCGGAAAAATATCTGAATCGCATCTGTGCCAACAATGTGGCTGTGCCGGTCAACCGCATTGTTTACACCCAATGGTTGAACGCAACAGGTACGATTGAGGCAGATTTAACTGTCACACGTCTAGCCGAAGACCAATTCCTCATCCTCACCGGAGATGGCACCATCACAGCGGTTCAAGCCTGGCTGAGACGCCATATACCTGCGGATGCACACGTTTTTGTGACCAATATTACTTCCGCGTATAGTGTGCTAAACATCCAAGGTCCAAAATCCCGAGATTTTTTGAGCCGCATAACGCATGTTGATATGTCCAACGAGGCATTTCCATTCCTTACTATGCAAGAGATTGACATTGGTTATGCGCTGGTTAAGGCACTGCGGATTACATATGTGGGCGAACTGGGCTGGGAACTATATATCCCCACGGAATTTTCCCTGCATGTCTTTGATACGCTCGTGGAAGCGGGAGTGGATTTAGGGCTGAAGAATATGGGGCTGCAAGCACTGGATACGCTGCGCCTGGAGAAAGCTTACCGCGATTATGGCAACGATATCGACAATACAGACTCGCCATTGGAGGTGGGTTTGAGCTACTTCGTGGATTTTAATAAGCCTGGCGGATTCATTGGCAGAGATGCACTCTTACAACGTAAAGATGCCGGACTTAAATATCGCATGGTTCAGTTCCTGCTCGAGGATCCTGAACCGCTGCTGCATTACGGTGAAATCATTTACCGTGATGGCGAGCCCGTCGGTTACATTATGTCAGGCGGCTATGGACACACATTGGGCGCATCGGTCGGCGTCGGCCCAGTAGAAAATGAGGGAGAAACCGTAAGCGTTGATTACATCAATAGCGGCACCTATGAAATTGACATCGCGGGAGTACGCCATCCTGCTACAGCATCTTTACGACCGATGTATGATCCCAAGCTAAAAAGAGTGCGCTGCTGATCTCAATGGCGCGGCCGCAACAGTATAAATATCAATAAAAACTAATCTCCCACTTGGAGAGGGGTTGGGGCGAGGGGATTTATAAATCCAACTGGTCAGCCACCCAACCCAAATCCAGTTCCTCCAGCTTGGCCCGTGTGGGATTGCCAGTTTTGATATCCCAACCACAAAACTCAAAATATTTATCCAGCGCGGACTCAACCTCAGCGCGGTCAAGCTTCCAACCATCGCTCACTCCACCCTTGAGTGGTTTGAAGAGTTTTTCAGGCAGAACATCATCTTTACGGTCAAGCCCCTCGCGGGCGTTGAAAGCCCGCATCATATTGAGGCGCCGCTCACCCACTTTCTGCAATTCATCAAAGCTCACATCTTCCCAACCGGTGACGGTTCGCACCAACGCAACCATATCAACGGGGCCATAAAGCTGCCAGGCCGGGCCGAAGACGAACTGGCACAGGTTCAGGCTGTCCATCGCGCCGTACATGCGCTGTGAAACTGCTGTAAAGCGGATTTTCTCATCGCTCAACGAGCGCGGTTCTTGCGCCTCACTGAAACCCAGCACAGCCATGCGTTCGGTGTAGTACTCGAGGTCGGCTTCGATAGCCGGGTCGTGTTCGTGGGATTGGTGGTCGGCGCCGAAGGGGTTCGTAGCATAGATGATCGCCAGAGAGCGTTTGACGCGCGGCATATGGGCTGGAGCCTCTTGCCCTTTGCAGGTGATCAAGTACGCTTCTGTGCCGCGCCCGATCTTCTTAGCAGCGCGCTCGGAACCTTCAGCCAGCAAGTCCCCGAAGCCATCGCGTTTGGCGATTTTTTCCGTCAGCTTGACCATAGACTCGGCATTGCCCCAAGTGAGGTCCAATCCTTCCGTGTCATCAAGCGTCAACATCCCCGCGTTGAAGGCTTCGAACGCCCACGCGATGGTTGCCCCACATGAAATCGTATCCATTCCGTACTTGTTGCACAGCTCGTTGGCTTTACATATGGCTGGCAGGTCATCGATGGCGCAGTAATTGCCAAAAGTTGAGGTCGTTTCATATTCAGGTCCACCATAATGCGGATCGACCTTATACTCTCCTTCGGTTAGCTCAACCACTCGCTTACAGCGCACAGTGCAGGCGTAGCAGGTATCGCGGCCTTCGCGGTCCTGTTTGCCCTCGGCAGCACCCCTCAAGACGGTATCGTACATGGTGGTTCCATCGAGAGCCTCCCACTGATCAAATACCCCACTGTTATAGTTATAAGAGGGCAGTGTGCCAGACGTTTGGTTTGATCCGGTTGTCTCCGCAGTGCCGTACTTCGCTATTCCTGCGATATCCGAGTCATCTAGATTGGCTGCGCCCCATTTAGCCAGTTTTCTAAGTCCAGCTTTATCGGCAACACTCGAACGTTGCTTACCACGCACAGCAACCGCTTTCAAGTTCTTGGAACCCATTACCGCGCCCATGCCAGTGCGTCCGTTGGCGCGGTTGGACATGCTGAAAATGCCAGCGAAGCGCACCATATTTTCTCCGGCGGGGCCCACTTGCAGAACTTCGATCTTGTCATCCCCGAGCTCCTCTTTGATGATCGCTTCGGCATCGCCCGTGATCTTTCCCCACAGGTGTGAGGCAGCGCGTAGTTCATATTTACCCTCGTTAATCCAGAGATAAACCGGCTTTTCAGACACACCCTTAATGACAATAGCATCAAACCCGGCAAACTTGAGTTCAGCCGGAAAGAAGCCCCCTCCCTGCGAGTCGCCAATCGCGCCGGTTAACGGAGATTTGGCAGCCGCGGTCATGCGGCTCTGGCCAGAAATAGCTGCGCCTGTAAGGACGCTGAGGGCTAACACCAGCACGTTATCGGGGCCGAGAGGGTCTACCCCAGGGGGCATTTCCTTGAGTAGGTAATACATCGCCATCGCACTGCCGCCCATGTATTTACGATAGAAAGCCTCGCCCGGTTCTTCAACACGAAACTTCCCGTCAGTGAGGTCAACATGTAAGATTTTTCCGTTATAGCCATGTGCCATTGTTCTCTCTCCTTTACATCCGGGTCACTCGGTTCGCAGGGAACCCTATCCACCGCTGACCGATTGAAATATTTTCACTGCATCACCATCTCTCAATTGACGCGACTTATCCGATTCATGAACACCATTCACGCTGATAACCACTCTACGTTTGATATCAAGTTCATTAAGCAGATCGGCAAGCGTTGCGCCTTCGTCTAATTGTAATACTGTGCGCCCTTTTGCATCGAAGGGGAGCTTCTCTCGCAGGATTGAATAAAGTTGCAGGTGGATCTCCAACGTTTCCTCTGTTATTTCAGGTCTTCTAAAATCTGTCGGGAAGCATTCCTACCATTGATGCCGGTCACCCCTCCTCCGGGATGGGTTGCAGCGCTGCACAAGTATAATCCATCAATCGGAGCGCGGTATTGTGCGTATCCTGGAATCGGTCGCATCCACATAAATTGGTTCAGGGTCATTTCTCCGTGGACTGGATTGCCTTCGGGCAGGTTGTACACCTTTTCTAAATCTAAGGGGGTAATGACATTATAATTCTGAACACATTGACCGAAGTCGGGAGCATAATCTGAAAGGATGTTTATCACAAACTTGGCGATTGTATCTCGTAGTTCATCCCAATTACCTTGGCTCAATTTATAGGGCAAATACTTCACAGTCACGGACATGATATGCTTGCCTTCGGGAGCTATAGACGAATCGGTGAGGGTGGGGATTTGTATGTCAAGATATGGCTGTTTCGAATATGCTCCATATTTTACTGGATCGTATGCTTGTTGGATGTACGTCACTGTGGGGGCGATTTGGACGTGACCTTTGATTAGTTGTTCTGAACCTCCATTTAAACCCCAGAATATGGGCAACCTGCCTAGGGCGAAATGAACTCGCGCCATCGTCCCGTGATACTTCAAATAATTAACATTCCTGACAAACTTTGGTTCCAAATAATAAGGATCGACCAGCTTCAAGAATGTGGTCCGCATATCCGCTGCTGAAATGACTGTCTTGGCCAAAATCTGTTCACCATTGGCCAACGTCACCCCCGTGGCTTTACCATCCTGTATGTTTATCCTGATAACTTCGGTATTCGTCAGTATATCTGCTCCCAGGCTTATCGCCGACTTTGCCAGAGCTTGGGTCAGTGCACCCATCCCACCTTTCACCTGACCGCTGGAACGGAATAAGCCGGTGTTGCTCCCCGACCAGTTATACAGAAAATTGTATGCTGTGCCGTTACTTTCCTGTGGTCCCGAAGAAATGTTGTTGACGGCTGAGGCGGCTATAGCTCCCTTCACAATGTCAGACTGAAACCACTCGTTAAGCAAATCCGCAATCGACATTGGCAGGATGCGTACAACCTGAGTGATGTGCTTCCAGCCCAAGCCGCGCACTGGACTGATAAAACTGAATAATCCTTTTAGGTCTCTTAAACCTACTTCTGGTAGATCTGGTGGGGTCATTCTATTCATCTCGGCAACGATGCGGCTGATTTTATACATCCATTCGATGAATTTGGGATACGCATGCGCATCAACCGAGGAGAATTTGGTGATTTCCTGGATGGTGCGGTTGACATCGTGCCAAATGGCTAAATGATTTCCGTCGGGTAGCAGTGACAAAATGAGGGGATCAGTGGGGAGAATTTGAAAGCCATGTTGACTCAAATTCAGATCGGTAACCACCTCAGATAGGAGATGGCCGGCTCCATCCGCCAGGGATGAGAACTTGAATCCGGGATAAAATTCCTCAGTTACAGCCGCACCACCAACAAGATCTCGTTTTTCCAATACAAGTACCGAGCGACCAGCTTTGGCAAGGTATCCGGCGGCAACCAATCCATTATGCCCTCCACCGACCACAATCACATCGTATTTGTTGGGGTGCTCGTTCTGCGCGGACATCTATTTCTCCGTAATTCTAATTTCCATCTTTCAATATTTCCGCTGCTGCCATTCGCCCTGGTGTCCCGGTGATACCCCCGCCTGGGTGTGTGCCTGAACCGCACTGGTAATAATTTCGAACTGGAGTGCGGTATTTGGCCCATCCGGGAATCGGTCGCATGAAGAACAGTTGGTCTAACATGAGTTCTCCGTGGGAAATATTACCTTCCGTGATTCCAACAGTTTGTTCAATATCCCAGGGGGTGATGACTTGCTTGTGCAAGATTAAGTTTTTGATGTTAGGAGCAAATTCGACCAGGGAATCGATAACGGCATTACCGAAAGCTTCGCGCTGCTGGTCGCGGTCTCCATGAGCGGGCATGTCGTAAGAGGCATACTGTACAAAAATTGACATAACATGCTTTCCAGGCGGGGCCATTGTTGGATCGACGGTAGATGGAATGATGCAACCCATAAACGGTCTTTTAGAAAAACCTCCATATTTTGCATCATCGTAAGCTCGTTCCAGGTAGTCTACACTTGGGCAGATCTCCTGCATTCCCCGTATCAACGCCTTATCCTTCATCGCCGGGAAAGTGGGCAAGCCATCCAACGCAAGGTTGACTTTACCAGAAGAACCTCGATATTTGAATTTGTCAATTGCATCCACCAAATCAGAAGGCAATTCTTTCTCGTCCACAAGCGTTCGGAAAGTGACCTTGGGATCACAGCCGGAGACGATGGTTTTGCCAACTATCTCGTCGCCATTTTCCAGGGCAATGCCAATGGCTTGCCCATTCTTGATGATCACCTGTTTAACCGGGGCGTTGCAGAGGATTTCTGCGCCAAAACTGCGAGCCGCGCCGGCAATGGCTTCGCTCACACCACCCGTCCCGCCTCTTTGGGATCCCCAGGTGGATGACGCGCCATCCAGTTCACCCATGTAGTAATGCAGCAACACATAAGCTGTGCCGGGCGATTTTGGGCCGAGGAAGGTCCCAATGACGCCGATTTGTGCCTGAGTCGCGATGAGAACATCGGTCTCGAACCACTCGCGCAGAAAATCGTATGCGCTCATGGTCATAATCTTGGTAAGCCAGTGGAATTTCTCTTTCCCCAGGGATTTCAGGTGCCCTCCAAGATCACGCAACGTGCGCAGCCCTTCCAAACCAGGGTTCGCCGGATCGGGCGGGATCATCGTCAGGATTGGCTTCACCGCTCTTGCCAGGTCGTACATCATGATGTTGAACACCGGGAAGATATCCGCATCCCGCTTTGAATGGCGCCGGATTTCTGCGAGAGTGTCGTCCTCATCTGAATAGGAGGCTATGTAGTTCCCATCTTCCATGGGAGTGAATGCGCCCTCTAATGGCATCACATGCAAGCCATGTTTGGGCAGTTGTAATTCTTGAATGATTCTTGGTGGTAAGAGACTGACCACATAGGAGTAAACTGTGTATTTGAAACCAGGATAGATTTCTTCTGTAACGGCCGCACCTCCGACAAGATGACGCTGTTCCAGCACTAACACCCGTCGCCCCGCCTTTGCTAGGTAAGCTGCTGCCGTAAGACCATTATGGCCACCGCCGATGATTATTGCGTCGTAATTCTTCGTTAGAGAATTCATCAAATCATTCCTGCCCCAGGGATTTCTTCCTAGCAGGATCGAAAAACGGCATTTTCACGACCGTCGTCTGCGCCAGTTTGTGTTGGGCATCGATGGTCACTTCCATGTCAACATGGGTACCAGGTCTGGTAAATTGGGGTTTAAGCCGGGCTATAGCGATATACTTCTTAAGTATGGGAGACCACATGCCGCTGGTCGCTTTACCGATTTGATGTCCACCAGAATAGACAGGCACAGCTTCATTCCAAGCTTCATGTGGCAAATATAGCGGCATCCCAAATCCTGCGTAAATGGCCTCAAGAGAGTTCAGATCTACTTCCAGACCCATTGTCCCCCAGGAGGGTACGCGGGCGTGCTCCTGTTGTAACGCTTTCTGGCCAATGAAGTGTTCCTTGTCCAGTTTTACCGACCAGCCTAATCCCAATTCAAGCGGGGAGGATTTTTCAAACTCATAGACAACCTTTTTAGATGAATAGAAGTCAACATCTGCAAGTAACAACCCTGCTTCGATGCGAGCCATTTCGAGGGCATAATCACCAAATGGTATCAACTGGTAAGCCTCACCTGCTTCGAGTAACACATCCCACAACTGCACCGCCTGAGGTGGTTCCACCCAGATTTCATATCCTAGGTCACCCGTGTAACCTGTTCGGGAAACTTCCACCGGAATTCCCGCCAGCTCAGTTTTCAAAATGTGGAAATAACGTAATTGATCCAAATCGGTGTCCGTGAGGGTTTTAAGCAGATGGCGAGAGTTAGGTCCTTGCAGCGCCAATACGCCCAACTCAGTCACATCTTCAATAACCACATCCAGGCCGACTGAATTATCTTCCAGCCAGTAGAGCCACGGGTCTCCGGCTGTCAACCGGAAGGACTGTCCATCCAACCGAGCCAAGATCCCGTCATCCATGATTTTTCCATCATCGTCACACCAGGGAGTATACAAAACTTGTCCGACAGCGCAGTGCAAGACATCCTGGGTGACGATGCGGTTCAGAAACCGGACTGCATCAGGCCCATGGATATGGTATTTGGGGATCGGCGAGACATCGAAAACTGCGCAAGCAGTCCGAATCGCAAAGTATTCCTGTATGTGGTCTGGGGCATACATATCCGCCAACAGCCAGTTGCACCACAAACTCCAGTTATAGACATCACACAATTCTGACGTCCGTGCATGAAAGGGTGTTAGTCTCATAAGATCCGCCTCCCAATGCTGTCCAGATACAGGTTTTTGTTTACCATTGAGCTACGAACGAACTTTGATTCCTTTGGGATCATACATCGGGCGCAAGGAAGCTATGGCTGGATAGCGCACACCTACTACTTCTATCTCATATGAGCCGCTCTTGATATAATCGGCGGTCACTCCACCTTCGTTATTGATCGAGCCCAGTCCCACCGCTCCGCCAAGTGTGTATCCATAGCCTCCACCCGCGACGTAACCGGCAAGCTCACCATCCCGGTAGATTGGCTCGCTGCCATACAAAAGTGGCTCCGGATCTTCCAGGAGGAACTGCACGAGGCGATGTTTGAGTATCCCTTTTTCCTTTTGCCTCAGGAGGGCTTCTCTCCCAATGAATCCGCCAGGTTTGCCGAAATCCACAAAGAAGCCTAAGCCTACCTCCAGCGGTGTGTCTGTATTGTCGATATCGTGTCCATAGTCGCGGTAAGCCTTTTCGATCCGCAGCGTGTTAAGCGCCTGAAAACCTGCGTGTTTGAGACCCACAGTTTCACCCACTTCGACGAGGGCATCAAATACATGCAAAGTAAACTCCGTTGGCACATACAGCTCCCAGCCCAGTTCGCCCACATATGTTATTCGCAGTGCCTTAACCAACGCATACCCAATGTCAATCTCTTGCATAGTGAGATAGGGGAAGGCTTCATTTGACATATCCACACCAGTAAGACTGCTGATAAGCTGGCGGGATTTTGGTCCCTGGACGTTGATTATGTTGTAACCAGATGTAATATCGGTGACGAATACATGGGCTTCAGGTGGAATGTGCTGTTTCAGCCATTTTAGAGCGTGGTTATGGGCTGCATCCACCAAGATCAGAAGATAAATATCTGCTGCGATGCGAGTCACCGTCAGGTCAGCTTCAATGGTACCGCGTTCATTCAACCACTGGGTGTAGACGATGCGACCAACCGGAACAGCCACATTGTTTGCGCATATGCGGTTGAGCACTTTTTCAGCATCACCGCCCTGGATGAGGATTTTCGACATATGGGTCAAATCCATCAATATGACGTCCTCACGGGCTGCCTTGTGCTCTGCCGCGACATACTCAAACCAATTCTGTCGCCCCCATGAGTACTCAACTCTAGGTTCAACTCCCTCGGGAGCGAACCAATCCGGATATTCCCATCCAACCGAATCTCCGTAGTATGCACCCGCCTCAGCGAGGCGGTCGTATAAAGCTGATTTACGAGTGCTGCGAGCTGTCTCGGGCTGAAGGTTGGGCCAGCTTATATACTGCCAGCCAAGTAATTCCACCACACGGTCGTGTAGATACTTCGGGTTGTTTTGGAATGGCATCAATCGATCAATGTTGATTTCGCTGACATCTACAGGCGGATATCCGTCCACAATCCACTGGGCTATAACCCGTCCCGCCCCGCCGCCAAATAGAATCCCGAGCGAATTGAAGCCCGCGGCAACAAAGAAATTCTTCAACTCAGGTGCTTCGCCCATCAACGGGCCCATATCAGGTGTAAAGCTCTCTGGGCCGCAGAAGAAAGTGTGAACTCCAGCCTCTTTCGCAATCGGGATGCGTGTCATCGCTTTTTCAAGGTAGGGCATCAGGCGATCCCAGTCCGGGGGGATTTCGCCAAAGCTGAAATCTTTTGGGATACCATCCATCCCCCAGGGTCCTGCCACCGGTTCGAACAAACCCAACAACAACCCGCCCATCTCTTCTCGGTAATATGCATAAAGGTCTGGGTCCTCGACAATGGGCAGATCGCGGTGCATACCTTCGATCGGTTCGGTGACCAGATAATAATGCTCTGCGGCATGTAACGGAACATTGACTCCGGCCATCTTCCCAATCTCGCGCGCCCACATACCGCCGCAGTTAATCACATACTCGGTCTGGATTTTTCCTTTATTGGTTACAACCGCAGTGACCCTGTCTTTCTCATGGTTAATCCCGGTGACCTCGGTTTCCTCCAGGATAAGAGTCCCACCCATTTTTGCCCCTTTTGCCAGAGCTATCGTGGTATCAACTGGATTCGTGCGTCCATCCTCAGCGGTATAGAAACCAGCGAGAAGGTCATCAGTGCAGAACAAAGGCCATATCTTCTTAACCTCTGCCGCCGATATTTCTTCCGTATTGACTCCATATGCGCGACAAAAATCAGCCCTGCTGCGCAAGCTGTACAACCGTTCAGGGTTGTTGGCGACCTGCATATAACCATTCGCGTAGAAGCCCGTGTCCTGACCGGTTTCATCACCAAGTCTTTGGTAGAGATCGCGAGTGTATTTGGCCATTTCAATGGTGGTTTCGGTCGAAAAGCCGCTGACGATCAACCCCGCTGCGTGCCATGTTGTCCCTGATGTCAATTGGCTGCGTTCCAACAACACAACATCCCGCCACCCGAGTTTTGTCAAATGATAGGCTACACTGCACCCAATCACACCTCCTCCAATTATTACAACTTGTGCATGCGAGGGCAGTGAAAAATTATCGGGTTTTTGCGGCTGGTCCTTGGTCATTTCTTACTCCAGAATAGATCGGATTTGGTTTTTGAATGTGTTCAGGGAGTGGATGATCTTCTGAGCTTTTAGATTTAGGTCGAGGCAAAGCAGCAGAAAAGTCCATTTTATTATCCAATCCCTAAGCTCAGTCACTTTGCATAATCAGTGTGTCTCATGAAACAGCGCTTGGCACGCGCCCATCTTCGTTGAGCAGCGCGATGATCTCCCAATCTATGTGATCAAGTTTATTCATATGCCCCAATTCATGCTAAAACATTAAACTGTTTAACTATTCGCGGGTGAATAACAGGATAACTTAAACTTTCCGAAATGTCAATCTTTTGATGATGTTGTTTCAGAAACGGATATAATAATCTGTGCTTTTGGCATAAAACGAAACAAACGTGTTATAATGCGCCGTAAAAGTGTCCCGGTATGCATTAATATGCGACCTATTGAAACAACGTGCCTGTTTTCTTAGACAATGACAATCGAATGAAATGGATGACACTATGCGATTTGGGGTCATGGTATTGGTATACGAGTGAATAAGGAGCGTTTGGAATGAACGAAAGAGATAAAAACCACTTAATAAATAGGCTTGCTGATACACACTCTTCTATCCGTGTGATACTCGAAGAAACCGATCTAGATATTTGCGTTTACACAGATACAGACTGGCGGATAAAGGATATTATCGGGCATATTGCGACCTGGGATCGCCAGGTGACTCAATCCTTAATTGCCTTCAAGGCAGGAAAAGAATATTCCATTCCAGAGCTGGATGAGGATGCTTTCAACCAACAGGAGGTATTGGAAGGACGAAAGATGACTGCTCAACAGGTTTTGAAGGAATGGGAGCAGGCGCGTAAGGATTTTATTGAGGCTGTCCAGGAAATCCCGCTTGATCGATTTCCAGGTGATCTGCTTTATCCCTGGGGAGATGAACGCGGCAGTATTGCCGGGCTGGTTGAATATATGACCGATCATGATATTGAACATAGAGACGAAATTGTGAAGGCTATACAGGCGTCGAACGAGGTATGACTTGTTCAGCAACTCCCTGTTGATGCACATCTCTGCTTAAATATTTTGTAAAGGTTATAAGAGAAATGGCGAATATTAAACCTATCCAATCCAAGCTGCGCGTAGATGTACTCAGCACCGACCAGGTAGCCGAGATCAGAGCGGGAACTCTGCATATTCTTGAGACTGTTGGTGTGCACTTCCCTTCGGAACGCGCCTTGCGTGTCTTTGCTGAACATGGAGCGAAGGTGGATGCTGAGAGTCAGATCGTACGCCTTTCACCTGATTTGGTGATGGAGGCAATGAGCTGCGCTCCACGCACATACACCCTATTAGGACGGGTTGAAGGAACTGATCTGACTCTCGATGGCACATCTAGCTACTTCTCAACCGATGGCTGCGGAACGGAAACCATCGATTTAAAAACCGGCGAACCCCGTAGCTCACGAAAAGACGACGTGGCAATGATGGCTCGCGTGGCGGATTACCTCTCATCGATTTCTTTCTATTGGCCGATCGTCAGTGCTCAGGATTATGGAAGTTTAGCACCCTTACACGAATTGGATGCCAGCTTCAACAACACGGTTAAGCATATTCAGAGTGCAACGATCATTGGCGAGAAA
>JAUWPO010000066.1 GCA_030611505.1 Chloroflexota bacterium | reverse complement strand
TTCAAGATAATCAAGTTCCTCAGATGGAATGATGACCGGGCGATCATCGCGATAAAGAGGGTGCAGGTCAGCGTACATATCCCATCCCACTGATGCAAGCATGTCGATATTCTTCAACTCCGTTCGCAGTTGGTCCGACTGGTCGAAGATCATCATCTCGGCCCAAATCATGGAATCCACCGCGGTCCATTCCTCGATCTCGACCTCCACACCCTGCAAATCTAAAAAGGCGAACTCGAGCCCCAACTGCGATGGCTCCCGGTCCCCGATGTAGGCGTTAATACCGGCTGTGTAGGCGTCGACAATGGAGCGGGATTCATCATTGAGGGCGCGGTATGACTCTTCTGTAAGATCATGAAATCCAAAATGGCGCAGATATTTGTCTGTGCTGAGTGTATTCTCTCCAAATATCTCTGAAAGCCTGCCTGCTCCGAGGCGGCGTCGAAATTCCAACTGCCAGAAGCGCTCCTGGGCATGGACGTAACCCTCAGCGAAAAAGAGATCTTCAGCATTGTGGGCGTAGATGTGAGCCACGCCGTATTCGTCGCGGACGATTTCAACCGGCTGACTCAGACCAGGCACCGTGATAGTGCCGCTCGTTTCCGGAAACGCCTGGCGCGAGAACCAAAACCAGGCACCCCAAAGGATCAAGCCCAAGACGACGATTACAAGGACAACAATAATAATGACTTTGAGCATTTTCGACATGATATTTCATGCTCCTCGTTACAATCTAAATGATTAAGAGTATAAACTCGGATCGATTCCGTATCAGTTATTCAATATTTCGTCGTGTTCAACTTCATAAGTATAGCCGCCTGCGATCTCCCCAGGGCGGGAGATATGTCTCATCACAAACTGACCGCAGTTGCTGCCAATCAGATTCTCTTCGATTTCGCCAATGCTCAGGATAACCTGGTAGCCAAAAGCTTCCAGGTCCCGCACAACTTTGTAATCGCTTTTATCCTTAGAAATATCAACATACGAGGACAATCCACTATCCAGCGCTTTATAAGTGGGGTTGATAGGGGTGATTTTGATCAGGAATTTATCCGGGGAAAAGTAACATTGCAATACGCTTGCATCGACCGGCATACCCGCTGCAAGCGCAAAGTTTAATGTGACCTTGCGGTCACCTTCTTCATAAAAACGTTCTCCATAGGCGGACATCTTCTCAAAATCCCACGTTTTGACCGGCACGATTTCGCGGCGTTTGCTCTCATCGGTGGTATGGATAGAGAACTGGAATTGAAAATTCCCACCTGAATAGTGTTTGTTTTTAATCTCCAAGAGACGATTGAAGAACTGGTCCGTTCCGAAAGGGGCAATTGTTGATAGCGAGGGCATTAATCCGGGGGCGTCGTACAGGTCTGGCAGCTCTTCTAAAACATCGAGAACTTCTGGGTTAAGGGCTGGCTCTCCCATCCTGGAAAACTGGATTTTGAACTGCTTGCACGGAATGACGCCATCTGGATATCGTTTGCGGACAAGGTAATCGATCTGCGATATGATCCCCTCCTTTGAAATTTTACCTTGGTAGAAACCGCCCGCATCGCACATCACACATTCCACCGGACAGCCGTGAAGCGTTGAAATCAAGAGCACCCACTTTTTATCACGCGGGAACGGTGGTGATACGGCTTCTACAAACTCTACCCATTCTCCAGGACCAAATTCAGCAACATAGATTGTCGCTACGTCATCCCTTCCAGTTGAAGCAATAATTCTCATGAAAACAATCCCTTTTCTGTGCGGAAAATTTGCATCGCAGACCTGACCCCATCTCCAACAGCAATAGAAGCCTGTCGGTAGATGTCGTTTTTAACATCTCCGATAAAATAGAGAAGTCCTGCAGATTGCAATTCTTCCCTCTGCTCCGTGACTTGATCTGATAAAAAACCAGTGTTTGGGACCCTACCAATCGCTCCGACCAGGTAATCGACTTGGAAATTAGAAGTCCCCTCAATTACTTTATATTGTACCATCATCCCCCCTTCTTGATTTGAATAGATGCTCTCAATACAAGCGTTATCGAAGTAGCGGATATTGGGGTCCAGTTCTGCGCGTTCCCACAATAGCGGGAGGCACTTATGAGCAAAACCTCTATTCAGAATGATAACTTGATTGGTCTTGGCGAGGTTCAAAGCATAATCAAAAGCAGCATCACCAGCGCCAACAATTGCGATGACTACTCCACTCTCTTGAAGAAGCGGGACAACCTGGTAATATATTTTGCCTTGGAGGCTTGCTGGAATATCAAAACCGGTCAGTTGTACGGGTTTCGTTCCTGATGCGACGACGATAATCTGTGAATAATATACGCTTGTTCCAGTTTCAACGAGAAATAAACCATCCTCAAACTTCACCCTGGTAACACCAGCTTTGATTGGTTGGATGGAAAGGTTTTTTAATTGCTCCTCAAAAAGACTGGTTAGATGCAGTCCTGAAATTCCGACCGGAAAGCCAGGGTAATTTTCTACCAGATTCGCATTTCTCAACAAGCCCCCCAACATATTCTTTTCAAGCAGCAAGGGTGTAATGCCATAACGTTTTAGTTGGATAGCCGCAGCAATTCCGGCTGGACCTGCCCCGATAATCGTCACACCTGCAACTTTATTCATCTTCGTGTAAAGCTGTTAAGACTTCGTCGACCAGCACTGGTGTGGCAAAACCATGCGACAGGTTAAGCAGGGAAGCGCGTTGGAAATCCTTATTGTATGTAGCTGTGCCGTCGACAGCAAACCAGACATCAAAGCCGCGCATGAATGCGGAGCGGGCGGTTGTTTCGCAGCACAAGTGAGTCATTACACCACAAATCACCACGTGGGTGACAGATTTGCTCACCAGCATTTCTTCCAGATCAGTATTGAAGAAAGCATCGTACTGGCACTTTTTTATCACGCTTGCGTTCGTCATCGTCAGCCGGTCGGATAACTCACAAAATGGGTCGGTTTCCACGATCAATTCGCTCCACCAGGAAGACATCATGCCAGCATCCTGACGAGTGTTTATGTGCTGGGTAAAAATAACAGGCATATTCCTTTGGGAGTAGGCTGTGACCAATTTTTGAATGCCGGGGATTATGGAACGACCGCTGGGAACAAAGGCGTGCGATGCGGGATCCAAGAAATACTCCTGCATGTCCAACACAAGGAGAGCCGATTGGCGAGGCATCTTTAGGGGAGCACGGTGTCTCCTCAATGGTGCTACACATTGAAGCAGATCCTCTGCAACTTCATGGATATTATCAGGGGTAAAATACGATTCTTTAGTCACGACACTATGTTACTTGATTCGCTCACTAAAATAAAGGGGGAGATGACGCTGGGCTTGTGTTATATTATCAAGACTATATTTATCATTACAGAAAAATATTGTGTGGAGATTTCTGATCAGTTGGATTCTGATCAAAAAGAGGTCATAGAGCAATGAATATGGTTCATATAGCTGTAGACGCTATGGGCGGCGACCACGCCCCCGAAGAGATAGTCGCCGGAGCAATTCAGGGTGCACGAGACTTAAATTTAAGAGTGTCGCTGGTTGGTGACCCTGATGCAATCCGGTATGAATTATCGAGGGGTCAGACAGACGACCTGCAAATGGAAATTATTCCCGCCTGCGACGTGATCCATATGGACGAAAGTCCAGTAAATGCAGTTCGCTCCAAGCCAGATGCCTCAATCAATGTGGCTTGCCGAAAGGTAACTGAAGGGCATGCCGATGGCGTTCTGACAATGGGTCACACAGGAGCAGGTTTGATCGCCGCCATGTCCAACTTTGGGTGCATTCCAGGAGTGGAACGACCAGCCGCAATAGTCCCCCTCCTGGGATTGAGAAAGGATGTTTACCTGATAGATGCGGGCGCAAACACCGAGGTGGGTCCCAAACAATTACTCCAGTTTGCATGCATGGGATCAGCTTACGCACACTATGCAGGCGGTATTGCTCACCCACGAATCGGCTTACTTTCAAATGGTTCTGAAGCAAGCAAAGGCAATAAGGTGGGGAGGGACGCTTATAAATTACTTGCTGCAGCCAAAAACATTCTATTTGCAGGTAACGTTGAGGGGCATACAATGTTGGCAAGCGACGTCAATGTGGTCGTCTGCGACGGCTTTGCGGGCAACGTGCTCTTTAAGACTATCGAGGGGGTAATTGCTGCTGTACTGGCTCAGGTTCAGGACATCCTGCCGCAGCTTCCTGCTGGGGCGGTTTCCTTGCTGCAGGATCATTTAGAAAATATACGCTCAATCAACGATTATGCCAGAATTGGAGCAGCAACCTTGCTGGGTGTGCAGTTTCCGATGTTCATCGGACACGGTCGCAGCAAAGCCCTGGCGGTTCGCAACGGCATGGCTTCTGCCAAGCGCATGATCACCTCGAACGTGGTGGGGGCAATTCGCCGTACAATGGAAGTAGATGAATAAAATGATATCGGGAGCCTGTAATTTAGTCCGCAGGGTTGTCGATTCAGGCGTATTGTGGTGAGGGATTACCCCATGCAGGAAATTCGGCCAACGAATATTGGCCCAACGAATATTGGCCCAACGAATACAGGCTATTGACACGAGTTGGCGAAAGACTTATAATCAAATTGGTAAAATGGTCTGACCACTATCCTGCTTTTGATCAAGTTATGTCATCCTTAGAGCCCATAAAGAAGAGCGCTATCGCAGAAGAAATCTCGAACCGGCTGCTCTCAATGATAAAAGAAAAGCAACTCCGTCCGGGCGATAAATTGCCCCCGGAGCGAGAACTGGCAGCCACACTTCAGGTCAGCCGCCCATCGCTGAGGGAAGCACTGCGGGCGTTAGCCATCATGAATATCATCGAAATCCGCCAGGGGGATGGCACCTATGTTACTTCTCTAGACCCGGGACTGCTTGTCGAACACCTGGATTTCGTATTATCGCTGGATGACTCCACATTTCTGCAGCTCTTCGAAGCCCGCAAAATTGTCGAAGTGGGTATTGCCTCCTTGGCAGCCCAAAGAATAACCGATGTGCAGATTGCAGAATTAGAAACATGCCAGGCAAGATCAGTCGAAAGCGTAGATGACCATGAAGCTTTTCTTGAGGTGGACCTTGAGCTGCACAAAATTATCACCAGGGCTGCCTGTAATCCGTTTCTTAAGCGCTTTATTACCAGCCTCAGCCACCTTGGTCTTGCCAGCCGGCGTAGAACAACTAGAATCCCGGGAATTTGCGAGCAAACTGTTAAGGACCACCGCAAAATCGTAAAAGCACTGAAGGCTCGCGATCCCGAAGCCGCATCCTTAGCAATGCTCAGGCACCTGAATTATGTTGAAGGAAGACTCGAATACCAGGCACAAGGTCATGAGATGGAAATCTCGTATCTCAGTGCCCCTGATGTTGAAAAGTAGAGTTTCAGTTGGCTCTTAATTTATGAGGAGTGTTAATATTTGAAACTGGTTAATTTCACTGCCGCAGGCTCACCCAGATTGGGAGCCATCATCGACAAAAAAGCGATCGATCTTTCGCAGGCTTACTTAGCATTCCAGCAGAAACAGGGAAAGATGAGTTCCTTCCCGTCCGGCTACCCGATAGACATGTTGACCTACCTTCAAAGTGGAGATAAGGCACAGCAAGCTGCACAGGAAGTAATAAACTGGATTTCTAGTTCATACGCATCCCTTTCTCACCAACAATTCGTATATCCCATCTCGAGAATCCAAATTGACCCGCCGATACGCAGTCCCAGCAAGATCATCTGCATTGGCTTGAATTACGCTGACCACTGCCGGGAACAAAACTTTGATATTCCAGAAAGCCTGATCTTATTTGCAAAATTCCCATCGGCTGTAATCGGTACTGGTGACAGCATAACATGGTCAGGGGAGGTCAGCCAGCAGGTTGATTATGAAGCTGAACTGGCTGTAGTGATCGGTCGAAAAGCTCGCAATGTCCCAGAAGACAAAGCCTACGAACACATTGGAGGGTACACAATTGTGAATGATGTCAGCGCACGCGATGTACAGTTCGCCGATAAACAATGGGTGAGGGGAAAGTCATTCGATACATTCTGTCCTCTCGGACCATACTTGGTAACACCAAATGAGGTGGGCAACCCGCATCACCTGGCAATTAGCTGCTGGGTTAATGGAGAGCTCCGTCAAGATTCCAGCACCGACCAGATGATATTTAAGATTCCAGAAGCAATCGCTTTCATCACCAGAACCTGCACGCTGCTGCCTGGTGACATTATCTGCACAGGAACACCAGACGGCGTTGGTGTTTTCCGAAAACCTCCTGTTTTCCTTAAACCAGGAGATGTTGTCGAAATTGAGATAGAGAAACTTGGGCGTCTCAGAAATCCAATTATGTGAGCATTTGCCGGGAAGTATAAAACCTCAAAAGGTCAGGCAATGAATTATTCATATCTTGGAGTCAGAATCGATGATCAATTTCAGCGGGAGAGATAAAATCGATGCCCCTCCAATTGAGGTTTGGTCGAGGCTCTTTAATGTCGAATCGCTCATTAATCTGGTACCTGGCTGTCAAGAGCTTGAACAAACAAGAGACGGAGAATATCAAGGTCGAATTCAGGTAGGCGTAGCTGCAGTAAGTGGAACTTACGACACCTATCTGAAGGTTGTGAAACATGATGAAACACTTCATTGCGACATTGAAGGTGAGGTGAGCGGTCCAACCGGCATCATTAAAGGGGATGGCACGTTTACACTGAAGGAGGTGGAAGACTATACGAATATCGAATACGAGGCCGGGGCAATAATCACCGGCGCCCTCGCCAAAATCAATCCCACGATCATTGAAGGAATTGTGCAAACACTAATTAAACAAGGAATGAAAAAGTTGAATAAACAGATACGGGCTTAACCAGTGAGCGGTACCGGTGACAAACTGAACAGTGTTAGACTCGTTTTTTCAGGAGGTTAAGATGCAAATTGTGGATCTGTCTGTGACTATAGGTAAGGATACCCTCAGCCCACCTTCAGTCAACCTGCAGTTCCAGATGACAAGCTACCACCGAGGTCCTGGTTTCTGGCAAGCAAGCAAGATAGAAATGCTTCTACACACCGGATCGCACGTAGACTTCACCAAGCACGTCCAGGAGGATGGCGAAACGGCAGTGGATGTGGCTTTAGATCGTGTATTTGGTGAAGCCGTGATCGTGGATCTGAGTTTCTCTGAACCCAACCACGTGATCTCAATCGCCGATATGGAAGATCGTGCACAAGGAGTCCGTAAGGGTGATATCGTACTGGTTCGAACAGATTGGACCGAAAAATACTGGGGTGACTTCCCAACCTATTACCTGGATTCACCCTACTGCTCACCCGAAGCTGCCCAGTGGTTGATTGATAGAGGAGTAAAAGCTATCGGGTTCGATTGCTTCAGCGAATATTGCGCTCGATTGTCAGATTTCACATCGGAAGACTTTGTTATCCACAAGATCATCCTTGAGAATGGGGCCATTTTAATGCAGCAGATGACCAATCTGTCGCAATTACCGGCAGATAAGCGCTTCATGTTCTTCGCCCCCTTTATCAAAATCCAGGGGGCTGAAGGGTCACCCGCCCGATTCTTTGCAGTTCTTGACTAGTCAGGAGGTTTTAATGTGAATACTAGAGAGTATTTTTTGCCCCAATCAGTAAACGAGGCAACCCAATTACTGGCAAAGCATGGTCCTTTTATGCTGGTAATGGCGGGAGGCACAATTGCGATGCCGCTCATAAACGAGGGTATTTCCTTTCCTCAAAAAGTCATGGGGCTCCGGCGCGCAGGTCTCAGTTACGTCACCAAACCTAACGGTAAGATAACGATCGGCGCAATGAGCACCTTAACCCAAATGTTGGATCTGAAGGAAATCCCGATTCTTCAAGAAGCCGCTCACCAGGTTGGTGGATGGGCGATTCGCAATATGGGCACGGTTGGAGGAAACCTGTTCGCTCCCCCACCTGCAGGTGATTTTGCTGCGGCTTTAATGGCTTTGGACGCCCAATTAAAACTGGTGAGCACCGCGGGCGCGCGTATTATATCCCTGACCGATTTTTATACCGGCTTCATGACCACCGCCCTCTCACCCGGTGAATTGGTGACAGAAATCCAAGTTCCTGTACCCACTGGAAAGACGGCGTATTTGAAGTATGGGCGTAAGCACGCCAACACACCAGCAGTCGTCACTGTGGCAGCCCAAATAGAGCTTGATGGTGAGGGTGTGACCAACTCCCGTATCGCCCTAAACGCAGTTGGTCCCCATCCTATTCGAGCATCGAAAGCCGAAGAGATTCTGTCCGGTTCACCCCTAAATCCGACGACGATCAACATGGCCGCCAGCGCGGCTGCTGAGGAATGCGAACCTTTCTCCGATGCCATTGCGACCGAATGGTACCGGCGAAAGATGGTAGAAGTGTACGTCCGCCGCACCCTGACCAAAATAACGGATAGGAGGTAGAAATGGCATCAAAGATAGTAACCTTTACACTGAATGGTCGCCGTATCGAGGTCCTGGTAAAGCCGTTAACCACCGTTCAAACATTGCTCCGCGACCAACTTGGCCTTACATCCACGAAAGCCGGCTGTAAGCAAGGTGGCTGCGGAAGCTGTACGGTTTTGGTCAATGGGGATCCTATGATGTCCTGCTTGCTGCCAGTTGAGGATGTCCAAGGTCAGGAGGTTACAACCCTGGAAGGGATCACCCCAACACCCGGGCTGCACATAATCCAGGAAGTGTTTTACGAGAATTTCGCCATCCAGTGCGGCTATTGCACACCAGGGATGATTATGGTCTCAAAAGCGTTGCTTGATCGCAACCCACACCCAGGCCGCGAGGAGATTATCGACGCCTTAACGGGTAATTACTGCCGCTGCACGGGTTACGAGCCGATCATCCAGGCTATCGAAGAAGCCGCCCGGCGAATGAACGGCAACGGGAACTAGACAATAGGAGAGTATGACAATGACAGAAGAAAAACTAAACGTTGTAGGTCAGTCAGTTCTCCGCCGTGACGGCTTGGGGCATGTGACGGGAAAAACGATCTTCATCGACGACATCAATTTCCCCGACATGCTGCACCTGAAAATGGTACGCAGCCCGCTTCCCCACGCCCTTATCAAGGGCATTGATTTCACCAAAGCAGAAAAAGTCCCTGGCTTTATCCAGGCTTTAACCCACGAGGATGTTCCAAAAAACATTTACACTATATTGTGCTTGATTGGTGTCGGTCCCGACGAAGAACCTGTCCTGGCGGAGGATAAGGTGCTGTATAAAGGTGAACAAATCGCCGCCATCGTAGCAGAAACAGAAGACGCTGCTATGGAAGCAGTTTCCAAGGTCAAGATCGACTTCGAGGAACTTCCCACTGTGTATGACGTAGAAGAGGCTCTCAAGCCTGGTACGCCGGTGCTAAAACACTGGGGCACCAACCACTTTGTCTATGAGGGTCATCACTGCCGACGTGTTCGTTTCGGGGATGTGGATAAGGGATTCGACGAATCGGATCACATCATTGAAGGACGCTACCAAACGAGCCCTGTCGAGCATGCACCGTCAGAAACAACCGGCTGCGTAGCAAGACCCGAACCGGATGGTCGCATCACCGTATATACCAACACACAGGCATTGTTCTTCACCATGGACAACACTGCTCTGATCCTGGGTGTGCCCTTCCAGAAACTCCATTTTGTCGGCGGTACAGTAGGCGGCGGGTTCGGCGGCAAGGTTGATGTTATTGTTGAACCTATAGCCGCTCTGGCAGCTATGAAGACGGGTCGCCCGGTGAAGTATAAGTTCACCCGTGAAGAGGAAATGCGCGTGTCCTCTTCACGAGGAGCGTGGCGCATATACTTTAAAGATGGAGTCACAAAAGACGGTCGTATTCTCGCTCGTAAAATCACCACCTATGCCGATGCGGGTGCATATAATCGCCACACACCCTACGCAGTAACCAAGCACGCTGCCAACATTGCCGGCCCGTACAACATCCCCAATGTCTGGATTGATGCATACTGCGTGTACACCAATCGCCAACCCAGCAGCGCCATGCGCGGTTTTGGTGTGACGCCCGCTTCTTTTGCACTTGAAGTCCAGATGGATAAAATCGCTGAGACGGTTGGGATGGATCCATGGGCGATTCGCTTCATCAATGCATATCGTAACGGGGACATGAAACCGCACCAGAAGGTAGTGGAAGACGCTACTTTGATTGAAGTAATGCAAGCTGCCGCAGAGTTAGTGGGTTATGAGCTGCCCGAGAAATTCAAAAAGATGAGCTCTCTGAACAGGGAGGAGGCTTGAAATGGCGATAATTAAAGGAACTGGTATAGCAGCAGTCAACTACCCAACCGGCATGAACCTGGGCGGAGATCCTTCCCAGGCCTTAATTCACGCAACGACTACGGGCAATTTTTTCATCAGCCTTTCCAGTACTGACCTGGGTCAGGGTCTGAAGACCGTAATTGCTCAAATTGGAGCAGAAGCTTTAGGGGTGCCTTTTGAAAACGTCTTGATTAATACAGCTGATACGGATACAGGACCCCATTGTATGGGCACATTTGCCAGCCGCACTACCCACCGAGTAGGAAACGCAGTTGTGCAAGCGGCCCAGGAAGCACGCAAAGTCATGATGGAAGTCGCTGCTGATGAGTTGGAGGTCAGTCCCGATGACCTCGAAACGGATGGTCAGGGCAATATTCGCGTCAAGGGTTCACCCGACCGGTCGATCCATATCATTGACCTTGCCCTAGCTGCCCACTTCAAGTACGGAAAGACAATCTCTGGTCGCGGAATATATATGAAGCCCAAGAGCGATGTTGACCCGGAGACAGGTAAAATGGATCCCGACTCCACTGAGGCGCATGCCTGCACTGTAGCCGAGGTCGAGGTCGACACCGAGACCGGTGAAGTGAAGGTGTTGAGCCTTAAGAGCGCCTATGAAGTCGGCCGGCAGGTCAATCCTGCCCTGGTCGAGGGGCAGATCAGGGGAGGTTCTCTGATGGGTATGGCACACGCATTATACGAGACCACTCAACCTTATTACCCCGCAGTCGACCATATGCCCGGAGGTTTCAGTGAATATGTGCTGCCGGGACCAATGGAATTACCCGAGATTGAGAGCGTGGTGCTTGAGTATCCTTCAGTCAATGGACCGTACGGAGTGAAAGGCGTCGGTGAGATGACCGCAAACTCGCCTATCCCGGCCATCGTCAATGCAATCTACGACGCAATTGGCGTACGCATTACAGACTTACCCGTCACCCCCGAAAAAATCCTGCGCGCTCTTGAGGAAGTGGAAATTTGAGAGGAATAGAGTAATCCAAGATTATCCACCTGTGCCGGGCTACTGAGTGGACCAACCCGGCAAGTCAATCAAAAATCATGATGGAGGAAAGCCGGTGCTCAAAGTAATCTCACTGCTTAAACGCAAAGAGGATATTCCTTTCGAGGAATTCCGCAAATGGGCTCTCGAAGAGCATCCCTCGTTGGGCAAGGTACTCCCGGGGATACGCCGCTACCATATGAGCGTCGTTCTGGAGGACGACCCAGACCTGCCTTACCACGCTGTATCAGAATTCTGGTTCGACGATAACGATGCGCGGGTGGCTGCTTTCTCCACACCCGAAGGAAAAGCTGCCGCAGATGATGCCGCGGCTCACTGTTCATCACGGGTGCATTTGCTGACCGAGGAAAAGATTGTAATCGAGTAATAAATTGCCAAGATGAGAGATGTGCTCGACAGCCTGGAAACATGGCGTCAAAATAACGAGAAGATAGCGGTTGCGACCGTTGTAAAAACGTGGGGGTCGGCGCCGCGTCCGGTTGGCTCAAAACTTGTCTTAACCCGCAGCGGCGGCATCGCGGGTTCGGTGAGCGGTGGCTGCGTGGAAGGCGCAGTCATCGACGAAGGCAGATCGGTCCTGGATACGGGTAAACCCAGCTTGCTGACATTCCAGGTCGCCGACGAAGAGGCATGGGAGGTGGGTCTGCCCTGCGGCGGCACGATCCAGGTTTTTGTGGAGCCTTTTTCCGCCCTGGGTGGCATTTACGGCTCGTTGAAGCAGCACTTAGAAAATCGCCGACCGATCGCAGTAGCCGGCACGCTGCAAGGTCCGCCAGAATATATCAACCGAAAAATGATCGTGCTGGAGGATGGGCGCATCGAAGGGGATCTTATTATCCCCGGACAAACCAACCTTATCGTCAGTACCGCACTTGAGATGCTGGGAAAAGAGACCGGGGGGATACTGGATCTAAAAGAAACTTCGTTATTCATTGAAGTGTACCCGCCTATGCCGCGCCTGATAATCATAGGCGCAGTTCACATAGCAGAAAAGCTAGTATCCATAGCCCGAACAGTTGGATTTGATACCGTCGTGGTCGACCCACGGCGCGCATTCCTTACCCGTGAACGCTTCCCGCATGCCAGCGAAATGGTTCCAGAGTGGCCTTCAGAAGCCCTGCTGGGGATGGTTCTCGACAACTCGGCATACATCGTCGTACTGGCGCACGACCCCAAGCTGGATGACCCCGCCCTGCAGGTTGCCCTCAGGAGTAAGGCGCGCTATGTGGGAGCC
>JAUWPO010000053.1 GCA_030611505.1 Chloroflexota bacterium | reverse complement strand
GATGATATCTGGCAGCCAGCATGGGAAAGTGGCTACAACATGACACCGCAGCAAGCCGTGCAGTTCGCCCTGACCGAACCCACCTTGGATAGATAACCCTCCCCACCCAAGTCTGTCATTACGAGGAGAGACTGTGAAAGATTTAGCACAGCGTGTACAATACTCCTGAGAAAGCTGAAACTTAGGAGAAGCGCATGGAAACCCGACGATATAAACAGGGGATATCGCGTCAACAAGGGATGCTGTTACCACCAAGGATTGAAGAGTACATCACGGAAGATAATCCTGTGCGAGCGATTGATGTTTACATAGATAGCTTGGATCTAGAAGCTTTGGGTTTTAACAATATCGTAGGAGGGCAAACACCTGGACAACCCGCCTACCCGCCTTCAGCAATACTGAAACTGTACCTGTATGGTTATCTCAATCGGGTACGGAGCAGTCGCAGATTAGAAAAGGAAACCCACCGCAACCTAGAGGTGATCTGGCTCTTGCGCGGCTTGCGCCCGAGTTACAAAACGATAGCGGATTTCCGAAAAGACAATCTGAAAGCATTGAAGGAAGTGAATAAAGACTTCCTGCAAGTATGCAAAGAATTAGGCTTATTTGGGGGTGAGTTAGTAGGGATAGATGGGAGTTATTTCCGTGGGAATGTGAGTAAAGGGAGCATCTACACCGAGAAACGGCTACAGAAAACGCTTGAGAAACTGGAAAAGCAGATCGAAAGCTATCTTGCAGAGATGGACAAGGCGGATGCAGAAGAAGCTAGTCAAGAGAGAGACGATAAGTCGTTGGAAGAGAAACTAGCAGCCTTGAAAGAGCGTCAGCAAAAGCATCAGGAGAGGTTGGAAAAACTGCGTGAGAGTGGGGAGAAGCAACTTGCGGAAGTGGACGAAGATGCGCGCCTGCTCTCCAAGAATGGTCAGTCAGTGGCAGGGTATAACGTACAAATTGCGGTTGACGAGAAACACAAGTTGCTGGTTGCCTGTGAAGTGACCAATGATGGTAATGATCAGAGACAGCTCGAACCAATGGCGAAAAACGCCAAACAAGTGTTAGAAGTGGAAACCTTAGAAGCCGTTGCGGATACAGGCTATTTCAATGTGCAACATATCAAAGCCTGCATTGAGGCTGGTATCACACCCTATGTCCCCGAACCGGACAAGACCAACCAGGCACGCTTACAAGGTCGCTTTGCACGAGAAGATTTTCAATACAAGGCAGAACTGGACATTTACGAGTGTCCTGCGGGGCAAACACTGAAACGCATACGGACGTACGATAGAAATGGGAAACGGGTGTTTGACTATGCCAGCCAAACCAGCATTTGTGCGCAATGTTCGTTCAAGTCCCATTGTCTGCCACCCAAAACTCCGTATAGGCAGATCCATCGTTGGGAACACGAACATATTGTGGAAACCCATCGTGAACGTATGATCCAGCAGGGAGGCGAAAAGATGCGACAGCGCGCTGCTCTGGCGGAACACCCTTTTGGTACGCTGAAACAATGGTGCGGCGGGTCTCATTTCCTACTGCGCGGGAAGGAAAAAGTGAGCGCTGAAATGGCTCTCTTGATGTTGAGCTATAACATCAAACGCGTCCTGAATATCCTGGGACCAGAAACTTTTCGTACTTATTGCCTCCTACGGGCTAAAAATCGCCCTGGAGAAACCAGAAAATTGTATCTGGAACATGTGAAGGATTCTTTTTTTTCGCTTTTTCAGGTTTTACGACCTAGCCTTCCAACAAAATGGCCCCAGGTCACATCCATTTTAGCTTAAATGGTATCTACTGTTGTCTTTTCTAAATTTATTCTTTCACAGTCTCGGAGCGTAGCGACGTGGTAATCTCCGGTCTTAATACTTGTTGTCTTTACGATACAGCCTTAAGTAGTGTACTTTACTGCCAGCCCCCATATGTAGGGCAGGTTTCTATACCTGCCCTGCTTGAGCATCAATTTTTTTGGTGCCGCTTTAAGCAGCGACTATACTGCCAGCCAGCATTTTGCGAGTGAAACGAGCAAATATGCAAGCTCAACGAAGTTGAGCCAAACATGCAAGCATCTGTTTTAAGCATCCGATCTTTGGATGCCGGATGCCAGCTCACGTAGTTTGAGCCAGCCGCCCCCAAATGTAGGGGCAGGTTTAGAAACCTGCCCCTTTGGATGCTGCCAGCCAGCATTTTGCCAAGCATACGGAGTATGCCGGCAAACATGCCAAGCTCACGTATTTTGTGAGCCGCTCATGTCTTTTGAGCCGGTCTTATCCCGAATGTGAAGGAGCGTATTACACACAATTCTTGACACAACTGAAAAAACTCGCTTGTCTCACGGTTTTCGATTTATTCTAAATAAAATCCAATAAGCGAAATTGCTTATACCAAATTAGGTCAAATGGCGGTGGGTGTTTATAAAGTATCACTTATAATTTGACAAAAGATGAGGCAATCCTTATTGTGAACTATCGCGGAATATTTATACTATTAACTTCGATGGTGGCTTTACTGAGCGCGTGTAGCAGCGGCAGCCAAATCTCACAAGTTACCCCAGCCCCGGACCGTATTACGTTCCTGTTTTTCTACACTGATGGCTGAACTCCTTGAGCGAGGATGCTGCCCGTCGTGGATGGGCTAGAAGATAAGTATGGCGACCAAGTTGATTTACGACGTATTGATGCAAGTGGAGGTGAAGGGTTAGCAGTTTTCCAATCCTATTCACTCCGTGGTCATCCTGCCTATGTGCTTCTACTGCCTTCAGGGGAAGTAGTTTGGACTGGAATGGGGGAACTACCAACCGAGGTGCTTGATTCTCAATTGCAAGCAGCTCTAGCAAAGCAATGAACTCCCTATTTAACTTTAAATCTGTTTTCTAATATCAACAATATTGCTCATTCGAAGATTAGCAAATATGCGCCTCCTAATCCGGGTTATGTTTTCCAAGATACAGCCCATATTGACGAGCAGAGAGATCGTAGCGAAACTGCCAAAACCATCTAAGAAGAAAAAGTATATAAGTGAAGGTATTGGGATAGTAATCGATCATAGAGTGAGGTGAAATTAGGTATGGTATCGAGTCAAAACGAAGGACAAAAGTCTAGTAGCGCAAAAAGACCAGGCGAAAGTAAAGAATCTCCCGAAAAGCTCACATTAGTAGTAAATGTGCAATCATGGGCGACCCCCATTGTTGGACTGCTTATGCTCATGACCGGTTTAATAGCAGGTTATTTTGGTCGCCCTTTAGTTGTAAATCGCTCTACAAATTTACCAATAGAAGTAGCAGCATCTCCCCAGAATATCGCTTCCACCACACCCCCCGTATCTTCAAGTGAAGGGGAAGCTTTGATGGATACCCTGATCTCACAGACACGCCACTTTAAAGGGAATTCAGACGCACCCATCACCATTCTCGAGTTCAGTGATTTTCAATGACCCTACTGCGGGCAATTTGCCGCTGGCGCGGGGCGTCAGATAGATGAGGAGTACATCCAGAAAGGGTTGGTACGATTAGGTTACTGGCATTTTGCATTTTTAGGAGAAGAGTCTCAGTGGGCAGGTGAGGCCAGCGAATGTGCCGCCGATCAGGATGCTTTTTGGAAATATCATGATCTACTTTTTAAAAGTCAATCAGGGGAGAATCGTGGTTCATTCAAGAAAGATAATTTAAAGCGATTAGCTTCCGAATTGGGTTTGGATATGGATGCTTTTAATGAATGTATGGACTCAGGTAGATTTGCATCCCTGGTTCAATCGGAGACTTCATCAGCCCGTTCTATGGGTGTTCAGAGCACACCAAGTTTTTTGATTAACGGTCAACCATTTATTGGGTCTCAACCATTTGAGGCGTTCCAGCAAGTGATTGATGCCGAGATAGGAGATTAATCTTGTCCCTTCATATCAATACCAAAGACTTCAAACATTACCGACTTTTATTGGCAGCGTTACAGTAAGTCTGGTACCCTCCCCGGGCGATGAGTGTATCTCAAGATTTGCGCCAATCAATTCAGCGCGCTCGTGTAAACCTAGCAGACCAAAATGCCCACTTGGAGCGAACTCCCCCGGGCTTTCAGGTACTTCAAAGCCGCATCCATCATCAATCAAAGTGAGTTTAACATCATTTTGGGTGTAGTGTAGATTAATATATGCATTCTTCGCCTGGGAGTGCCTGACGATATTAGTAAGTCCTTCTTGAGCCATGCGATATAATGCAATCTCAGTTTCAGGGGGTAAGCGGAATTCATCACCATGCCATTGAAAAGCGATTGGGATGTTTTTTGTCTGGCTGGTTTCATTCGCAAGCATATCCAGAGCAGCCACCAATCCCAGGTCTTCCAGATAGAGGGGACGCAAAGCCCGAGTGAGTCGGCGGAGGTCCTGGATAGATTGCTCGCTCATTTGTTGGATTTCAGTTATTTGCTCCTCAGTGGTACCCTCATCCAGCGATAATCTTGTCATCTGGATGCGCTGGTTGAGGGCGATCAAGTCCTGAATTGTTTCATCATGAAGTTCCCGAGCCAAACGACGCCTTTCCTCTTCCTGACCTTGGGTAATTGCTCCAATATAACCACGCAGACTCTTTTGTGCACTCTGGATTTTATGCGCCTGATGGATTAACGTGCGTTGTAAACGCCTTATCTCCTCGATTCCCCCGACTGGATCTTCAATCGCTTCATAATTTCCCCAGGCAAGATCTGCCGCTCGCGTCTCAAGGGATTGCAGGGGTTGTATGATCTGGCGCGCCCCAAACCAAAGAGCGACCAATGCCAAAATGAGCACCGGAACCAGCACCAGGGGAGCAAGTTGAGTTGTGTTAAGCAGCGGATTGGTGACCGCCTCCCAGGGTTCTTCTATGACCAAAGCCCATCCAGTCGTAGATACCGGACTAAAACCAATCACATGTTCGTTTCCTCCGACTTGGACGTAAGTTGTTCCGCTCTCGCCGCGTAAGCCTTCTCTGACTCCCGTATGATCCCCCAGATTTTCTCCTGATTCAAAATCTCCGATTTGATACAGAATTTCTTGTTCTGGCGATACTATATAAGCTTTTGCTTGTTCACCGGGATTGATAGCACTTGTGAGCGCACGCCGAGCAATTGAAGCGGGCGAAAACGCACCCACAACTATTGGTGATTCGGAATCTGCGGAAGTTGCAACCAAAATGATAGGTTCGTTTTGAAAGGGATGATTGAGGATAGGAGAAAAATTTGGTTGATTGTCTGTTGATCTGAGATATTCTTTTAATATAACGTGATTCTCTTCAAGCAGTTCATTCCAAAAAGAAGTGTCTCCGCTGGCTTCTAATAGATTTCCTGTGGGAGAGAAAAAAGCCAATCCGGCATCAAAGTCTGGTTGCAAGAATTCCGATGTCTCTAGGATTTCATTAGGCGATATATTATCACCTGCACGTATAGCCAGGCTGCGCACGGCAGTTGCACGGTGGTTAAGTTGTTCGTTTATTGCGCTGGCAGCGGTACGAGCCGCACGTTCATCTCTCTCACCAACCAGGGTTCGCATTGCGCGTTGGTGCAGTGACAAGCTGCCGAAAGTGACCAGCAGTAAGATCACAGTAAGCGGCAGTATGACCAGGAAAAATAATTGTAAAGTTAAACCGCGCCAGCGCATACCAGGGATAGGTAAGGAATCATGCGTAGAGTAAATTCATGAACTATCAATAGCTCCAAGTTCGGGAGACAACCAGCCTAATGACATCGCTCGCATCACCGCTTCTGTGCGGCTGCCGGCGTGTAGTTTGGAGAAAATATGCGCCAAATGTCCTTGAACAGTGCGGTCGCTGATGCCTAATTGCACGCCGATCGCCTTGTTGGTGAAGCCTTGAGCTACTAATGTCAGTACCTCAAGTTCGCGATCTGTCAGCGTATCAATGGGTTGCTCTTCACTTCTGCGTGAGATTTGGGATATCATCTTTTGCATGATAGTTGCATCCATCGCTGACTTTCCAGCGTGTACGTCTCGCACTGCTTGAATTATCTCTAGTGGAGATGCGGTTTTCAAAACATAGCCGTTTGCCCCAGCTTGCAGGACAGCCATAACATAGGGATCATCATCGTATGCTGTCAGGATAAGAACTCCGACAGTACGTTGGTTTGCGCGCATCCATCGAGTGACCTCGATGCCGCTTGCCTTGGGCATTTGAATGTCTAAAATAACCACGTCAGGGTTGTGTTCTTCGATGAGAGCTTTTGCTGATACGCCATTATCAGCTTCCGCGATTACTTGGATATCGGTTGCATGATCCAAAAATTGGCGGATTCCTGCCCGCACGACAGCATGGTCATCAGCTAATAAAACCCTGATGGGGGGAGGAACATTTTTCATGGCGTTATTTTACTACAGTGCAGGCTATGAACACTTTTTACAGTCTTTCCCACCCAAAGACACACAAATCCCAGGTCATCGCCCTATCTGGTATTTGTGACCCACCATTGGAATTCGCGTTCGTTTATACCCCATTTACTCTTAAAAAATTCCAGGATTGACACCATCTCCTCTTCGGTTAGTTTGTCACCATAGGACGGCATAGTGCCTCCAAATTCAGGATCGCCTCCTTCTGCAATAATGTTCAGGAGCACGGTATCTGAATGGTGCCAGGTATGACCAGAACTGTCCTGCGGTGGTGGTGGAAATGAGCCGTCAGGCAAAGACTGTTTCCAATTTGGAGCGCCTTCCAGGTTAACCCCGTGACAACTTGCGCAGTATTGTAAATATAAAGTTTCTCCTTGATCTACCATTTCAGGGGACTGGGGTGGTACCGGAGGGGCAGAGATTCCATTGATTGTGACAGGTTCATCGGTAGGCATTGCCTGACACCCCAACAAGGAGACAGCGGAACCTACAATAAATAAAATTAGCGCCAATATTCGTGACATTATTAAAACCTCAATTATTTGTACCAGACATTCGCGAAGTCTTTGTGTTTGGTTGACTTATTCCCATATCTTGAATGGCTGCATCTATATGTGGGAAGCTAAACCATACGATTCCAACTCCTAACAAAACACCAGTAACAAATCGCAGCCAGGAATTAAATGATCCCAGAGCGTCGCCCATGTAAAAAGATGGTGTAAAAGCGTTGTTTGTCAAAGACACCAACCAAATATTGGTGTCTCGAAACCCTTGTCCGAGTCTGGTCAAATCGCTTATTAAATGGGTTGTTCCATCTACAACCATCGCCAATCCCAAAAGGACCAACCCCCGTATTGGTAGTGGATTCAATTTTTTACGCAAAAGCCACCAAAACCAGGCAAAGATTAGGATACTTGTGTACATCGAAACCATACGGTCCGACCAGGCAACCTTCCACCCAAATTCAGGGTTGCCGATGAATTGTCGCAGGATAAGTGGGTTAGTGGAATTCTGCCAATTAGCCTGAATCTCGCTCAAAGGATACATGCTTTGTGAACCGAAGAGGAAGAAAGAGCGTTGTGGTAGTTGGTGGCAAAGCAGGCTATAAAATGTATAGATAATTTTTGCTGGTCCAATCCAACCAATTTGCATCAGCAAGGGGGCTAAGAAAGGCAGACCAACAAACAGTCCATACATCAGACTGAATACCAATATCCAATTACGAATTAAAAAGTAGAATAGCCGATTACTCATATTCGTAGTTGGCTGTAATTTTGAGTTGTGCGTTGTAATACTTGACAAATATTTTGCCTCTTCCCTCAAAATTAGCTTAAGAGTTATTTCTGGGACTTCTCTTATCCCCCATTTTTTAAAATTAAAACATCACCAAATTGATATCTCAGCATTTCCTTACCATCAATACAATCAGCTTACTCAATCGTCAAGTCGCACGAGCCCGGGTACTTTCCGGTCGAGTCGAATAGCCTTCCTTCTCCAAGGTCTGTAAGATAGCAGCCTCCAACAAGCGGTTTGATTCCGGAGGGGGAGAGTACTCAATTGAGATATGTGTTTCACCTCCAAAATCATGTGCCACCGAATCATGTGCCACCAAATCATGTGCCACCATAGTATGTGCCACCATAGTATGTGCCACTATAGTAACGGGTTGTCCCGTACCTTCATACACCAGGAGTACGACCATCTGGCAATCACATTGCTCTGTACCATGGTGAGGACAGGTGCACTCCGTGTGAGCCATGCGTGCTGTCTTAAGATCGAAAGACCTGATCACTTGCAGCCCTTCAGCCTTTAATCGCTCAGTGATTTGTGCAACTGCTGCTTCACATTCAAGTGGTATCGTAAGCAGTTGTTTGGTCTGGCTCATTTTCATATCTCCGTGTCACAAGTATATAGAAGCGTGGGTTTATTTCCCAGCGCTATTTGCCGGGGTGATTTATAAGCAAACTTGCCTATTACCTTTCACGCCATTTAGCGCTCGTAATATTCGATAACATTGTTTATACTGGTGGCGTTAGAGCAAGCAAGACTTTCTTCTTCTCCTCTTGCAAGAGTGTCAGATTATCCTGACACTCTTGTTAGTTAAAGGATGCTGATGAAGAATAAAGCGTTGGGGATTTATGTGCTTGTTTGGGACCTTCTATTATGAATGAATTGAATTGACTGATAACATGGGATCTCACGACGAATATCACTGACATTCATCATAAGCAATATAGCTTATAAAACTTCACGCGAGATAGCGCATGACAGTAATGGGCAGTTCAGCTATGCTTAGCATAATGAATTTATTATGAGGAGATGCGCTTTATGTCTGGAAAAACAACCAACCGGCTTGTCCCAGCATTGATTGTGTTATTAGGTCTGAGTGCCCTGGTAGTTGCGTGTGCTGGAACCAATGCTAGTCAAAGTTCATTGGATAGTTTTCCGATGGCATCTTTGGCGACCATGCCAACAAAAGTACAGGCTGCACCCGTTACAGTTCAGCAGGCTTATCAATTCGCAGTTGCTAACCCCGAAATCTTGAAACAAATCCCTTGTTACTGCGGCTGCGGAGGCATGGGGCATACTTCTAATTATTCTTGCTATGTAACGGAAGAAAATTCCGATGGCAGCCCGGGATTTGATGATCACGCCTTGGGTTGTTCCATCTGCGTGGACATTACCCAGGATACGATCAGGTTGCTGAATCAGGACAAATCAGTGCCTGAGATCTTAGCCTTTGTGGACCAGACCTACGCCCGCTTCGGTCCGTCCAATCTCCCTTGATGTATCGATAATGAGGCACAAACAAACTCGCAAGCAGATAATTGAAATCTTTCCTCGCCAATCCTGGTTTTGGTCATTAATAGGAGTTGTAAGCCTGGGCATAGTATTTGTTCCAATACCATCGACATTCTCTCAACCAGTTGAAAAGACTTTGAGAGTAGAAGCCAGTACTTTTGAGTTCACACCAGCAGTCCTATCGGTCAATCCCGGAGATTTGGTTACCATTGAACTGAATTCGACCGATGTGGTACATGGTCTCTATCTTGATGGCTACGATATACAAATCACAGCCCAGCCGGGGCAAACCGCTTATCTCAAATTCGTAGCAGACGCGCGGGGCACCTTTCGCTTCCGCTGTTCGGTATCTTGTGGCGCCCTGCATCCTTTTATGATTGGGAAACTCAAAGTAGGTCCTGACCTTCTCTTATGGCGCGGTGTAGGCATGGCTGTTTTGGCAGCTCTTGCCGCAGTGTGGAGCTTTCACTCATGGTCCGCTATAACCTGATCCAAATCCCAGTTTTAAGAACGCTCCTGACCAACAGGTGGCCTCAACTTATCATCAGGGCACTTGCCCTTGCCGGCTTTCTCTTGGCTATCTTAGCGGGATTTGTGGGCACTCCAGTTGGAAACCGAAACTTCGCTATTATCATGGTATGGATCGCTTGGTGGGCTTTGTTGATCATGGTTGCCGTGCCGTTATTTGGACGTGGATGGTGCAGCATCTGTCCAATCCCAATTCCGGGAGAGTGGCTTCAGAATGGGACAATATTAGGTCCCCTGAAAAAGAAGAGCGGTTTCGGATTAAAGATGCGATGGCCAAATAAATTCCGCAATATATGGCTCCAAAACGTTGCTTTTACTGTTTTAGCTCTGTTCAGCATTGTAATACTCACTCAACCGCGTATTACTGGAATAGTCTTGTTAGCACTAATTCTTATCGCGGTTGGGACCAGTTTTATTTTCGAACGTCGTACCTTTTGTCGCTATTTATGTCCCGTAGGAGGATTTATTGGGCTGTATTCTCAAGTATCACCGATCGAGGTACGAGTACGTGATACATCTGTTTGTGCAGGTCATAAAGTTAAAACTTGTTACACCGGTAACGAGGATGGGTATGGCTGTCCCTGGGGAATTTTTCCGGGTGGAATGGTCAAGAATACAAATTGTGGAACCTGTATGGAATGCCTGCGCACCTGCCCTTACGACAATATCGCTGTAAATTTACGCCCACCAGGAACTGACCTTTTGCAGCTGCGAGGTCGAAAACTCGATGAAGCCTTTAAAGCCTTCATCATGCTGGGCAGCGCTGTTGTCTATTCAGTGGTCTTGATTGGACCATGGGGTGCTTTAAAGACTGCTGCTTTTGCTGTGGGCTCATTTGCCTGGTGGGGATATGCCTTGAGTTTTCTCGCATTTGTGTATCTGCTGTTACCTGGCATTTTCTATCTGGCGGTTCGCTTTATTTCTCAAAACGTCCCCGGCAAACGTAAACCACTCAGAATGTTTACAGAATACGCATATGCTCTGGTTCCTCTGGGATTGGCAGCCTGGATCGCTTTCAGCCTCTCTTTCATTTTTACCAACGTGTCGTATCTGTGGTCAGTTTTATCAGATCCATTTAGTTGGGGCTGGAACCTCTTTGGAGCAGCCAACTCTAGTTGGACACCGTATTTTTCAAAATATGTCCCAGCTGTACAGGTGCTTGTATTGATAGTGGGCTTATTCTGGTCGATAACTGTTATCCAGCGTATTTCGGGGGAAAGAACGTTGTCTGAATACAAACCCTGGCGAACCTGGCCTGTGGTTGCATATTCTGCTTTCGTGACTGTAGGATTGTTATGGCTACTCGTAGGATAAGAGCTGAATGGATTGCACGCATGCTCGTGCTGGTCCTGGTTTTTGGATTGTCTGCCATGGCATTAGCATCGCGTTGGATAAACCGTTCTCAGGGAATTGATGTCCATGCCAGAATGCCTGAAGCTGGGGGTTGGTCACCCACTATTTTGAATGTTGATGTGGGAGAACCGTTAAACCTGCGTTTGATTTCAGATGATGTCGTTCATGGATTTGCTGTTGGGCAAAGCAACCAGCCCCCAGTAGACATTTTGCCGGGAAAAGTTGCCGAAGTGTCACTCACATTTGACGATCCTGGCACCTACACTTTTTTTTGCACTCGCTGGTGTGGTCCGAATCACTGGCGCATGCGCGGGACGATAGAGGTAAATGGACCCCTGGATATTCCGGAAACCTCAGATCCTCCACCCTATCTGACTCTAGGGATTGACCTGGATTCCCCTCACGAAGTCCCGGTTGATCTTGTCCGAAGACCATCAGCGAAACGGGGTGCAGCACTTGATTTTGATATTTCCGAGGAGGATTACTTGACGCACGACCATTATCTCAGTCTCAGTCCATACGATACTTGGTTGGCAGTCAAGGGCTTACCAGAAGGTTCACAATTAAGTGATTCTGAAATCTGGGATATTGTTGCCTGGCGTTGGGCATCCAATACTACCTCTGAAGCCATAAGTACTGGGGAAGAGTTATACGCTCAAAACTGTGCCGCATGCCATGGACAAACCGGTAAGGGAAACGGAGTTTTTGCCAGGCTGGTTGAAGGTGATACGCCTGCCGATTCCTCCTCTGATTTTGGACACAAGATTGTGGCGCCAACCGATTTCACCGACCCAATTCATATGCTGGGAGCTGCTCCTGCAAGATTACACGGCAAGATATTGCGCGGTGGGATGGGAACTGGTATGCCCTCTTGGGGTCAGATCTTCACTGAGGATCAAATTTGGGCGATAGTAGATTATCTATGGACTTTTCAATTCCTCAACACAAATAAGGAGTAATCAATGGGAAAAAAGAAATTAAGATCTCGCAAGCCGGATCATCAAAGCCAGCAAAACCAGACCCGAAGAAGATTTTCTACAATTTTTGTAGTCGGATTGATCGTAATCGCATTAGGTGCAGTTATTATCTGGAGCTCAGGCGACCGTACTGCCAGCGCAAAGTTGGATTACACATCTGATCAAGTCGTTCATGACAAACCTCTCCACGCTGTACATGAAATGGAACCCTCAAATTTGGCTTCCATACCATTTTTAGCAAAGGGCGAACCCCAACCGAAAATCAATCTACCCAAAACATATTACAACTTTGGCTCTATAGGCGCTAACAAAGTTGTAAATTATGATTTCGTCATTGCAAATACTGGAAATGCACCTTTAACAATCAGTCGAGCATATACCACCTGTGGCTGTACTACAGCGGATTTTACAGCAACGGTTATACCACCAGGCAAGGTATCGATTATGACTCTCACTTTTGATGCCGGCATTCATGATACACGCGGTAAGACTGTTCGTCGAGGTGTATTCATCGAGAACAATGATCCCCAAAATCCGCAGATGGAAATCTGGATCCAAGCATCGGTGCGTAATAAAGATTAAGGGACAAGCTTTCGAAATGGTTATCGCAGCGCTGCGACTTCCTTCCTGGAGCCGGGTGATGCAGCTGTTCCCTCACCTGGAGTACCTCTAATTGAAGTTGTTGAAAGATAATAAACTACCTACCTGACACTTTGGGTAAAATTCTTTTTTGGACACAGATAAAAATAGATTTTCACGGTTTTTTTTTATTACTTCGATTATTTTATCGCGATTATGTTATCGCCACCAATTTATCCGTGTTATTCCGTGTTCATCCGTGTACTAAATTAAAACTGTCGGGTGGCTGGGTAATAAAATCAAAAAGGACAAATAATCAATGAAGTCACTAGACCCAAAAGAAACACAAATTACACGCGCCCGCTATCAGAGGATTTCCACATTGTACGACTTCATGGAAATACTACCCGAGCGGAGATACAAGCCATGGCGTGAAAGGTTGTGGTCTCTTGTCAAAGGACCAAAGGTGTTGGAAGTAGGTGTGGGAACAGGCAAAAACATGGGTTTCTATCCCAATGGGTTGCAGATAACAGGGATAGACCTGACGCCGGGGATGCTTGACCGGGCCAGGATACGAGCCGATGATTTGAAACTCGATGTAGACCTGCGGATCGGCGACGTACAGGCTTTAGATTTCCCTGACGAAACTTTTGACAGCGTGGTTGCGACGTTTGTTTTCTGCTCTGTACCTGACCCTATGCTTGGTCTTGGTCAATTGGTGCGTGTGGTGAAACCCACTGGACAAGTAATCTTAATGGATCACGTGCGCTCAGAACAGCCATTGTTTGGGATGTTGATGGACGCTCTCAACCCTATCGTGGTACGTATAACGGGTGCAAATATCAACCGGCGCACAGTGGAAAATGTGCGTGAAGCGAGTTTAGTTATTGACCATGTTGAAGCCCTTGGAATGGGTGGTATCTTCAAACTAATCGTTGCCCATAGAGAGTAAACCTGATTGATCAATTGCCGCAAGAAATTGCCATAATGACCACAAATTTTTGAATATTTGTAAGGATACGTGATGCGTAAAACAGTGATCGCTTGTATACTATCGGTTGGTTTTATACTAACAGCTTGTTCTTCAAAACAGCCCCAAATCATTTTAGAGACAGAACAGTTTGATTTTGGTGATGTAGTTAATGGAGATGTAATTACACGAGATTTGATTGTCCAAAACGAAGGGGATGCGCCTCTGATTGTGAGCGCGGTTACTACTTCATGTGGCTGCACCCAGGCTGTCTTGGAACCAACGACTATCCTTCCTGGAGAGAGTGCATTATTGCACATTGAATTTGACTCTGGTGCTCACGGTCCGGATCTTAATGGCAATGTGACCCGTATGATCTTCATCACATCCAATGATCCTCAACAATCTGAAGCAATAGTTGAGTTCGTTGCTAACATTCTGGGAAAGGACGAATCATGACCCGAGTTTTTATTCCTATGATTTTGGGGTCAATGTTGTTAGTTCCTTGTGGGTTACCATCCAGACGAACTGAATCCGGGGCTGTCCCAAAAGGACACCCCAAAATGGTTAAAAAAACGCAAATTGGTAAAAAGCAAAAAAAAGGAACAGTTAGCAAGCAGCCAACTTGATAAAATTGTGGGCCAAGGAGAGCAGGCCCAACTCAGTGCGG
>JAUWPO010000138.1 GCA_030611505.1 Chloroflexota bacterium | reverse complement strand
TCCTCCGCTTTGGCTGGCGGCACTACGAATTTGCCCGGTGTAGTAGCTCGGGCAATATATGAATAATCGTAGACCCCATCCCATAACAGCGAGGCAAAAGCCTCAGCCCGTTCATCACGCATATTCTGGTGTTCGTACCAGGACCCCCACCACCACCAACCGTAGCGGTAGTCCGAGCTGTCGGGGTCCTGTGGGATGCTGCCAGATACTGCTAACGACGGATTGACGATTTCCAACCCTGCCGGTAAGGGATCTACCAGGGCTACGTGATAACGACGGTTGTCAGCTACCATTGTCAGCCGCACCCTTACCCGTGCTCCTGCCTTGATATGCCAGACGCCATCCTCGTCCTGATAAACATCCTCTGGGTCATCCACCGCTTCGTATCTACGCTGAACGACAAAGCCCATATCTAACGGGTCCAGGGTCAGGTCGGTTGGCGAATATCGCAGCCCCAGCCGGTAGTACAGTCGTCCAGGTCCATCCTTACTCAAGATAAGATCCTGCGTCCCATCAGCTTCGTCCAACAGTAAAGCCATGGGAATATCGGTCGTGTGCCGCTCGGTAGTCCGGCCGGCAAACTCGTGACTACCAGCATAGGTATCCCCCAGCCAGATGCTTGCCACAAAGTCCGGTGTCTGCGCTTCGAAGGTATTGAAGTAGCGGTCCATGGCAAGCAATACGAAAACGTTCTCCTGGGTGTTGTACCAACGACCCTTGGTGCGGTGCGCCAACAGCCCGTTGACCACCTTGGGAATCAGGTCATTCTGCGGACTGTCAACGATCAGTGCATCCAGTAGGATGGCGTCCGTGCGCCGGTTCGAGTGCAGCAATAGATAAGCATCGTCCCCGTAGGAGGTCGTGAAGTTCGCTGCCCCGGCAGTTTCCACCGCGCGGTTGTTCACATGCCTGCGTATAGCTTCCAATTCGTCGATGTAAGCCGGATCATCTGCAAGCACCATCCACAACCAGCCAACCGCCTCTAACGACAAATCATCCAAACCTGCTTCGTCCAACAAACGTTGGGCTTTGTCTCGGTCAGTATCGTCCATCAAATGGCGTACGTAGAGCGCGTAGGCGCTTATTGTCCGTCGAATTTGTAAGCTGTACCACGATGGGAAGTGATCCTCTATATGGAGCAGATAGTCTTGGGCGCCCTGCTGCATGTCCTCCGGTACCTCAAAACCCATAAGCTTTGCCCTTTGTAAGGCGTGGGCTACGTGGACGGTATGGTACGGGATCGAGTCACGACCGCGCTTCCAGTATGGGAAACCACCATCGTTGTTTTGCAATCCTTGCAACATATCGATATCGCGGACGACGGCGTGCTCCATTTCCTCTGGTGATGGTAACCCGTCAGCCGAGAAAGCTTCCAGCACGTCGCGTAAGGCGGCAACGGCTAAAATCCGGGAAGCTATCTGCTCTGTACACTCGAAGGGGTACGACACCAGGTAAAGAACGGCATCGGTAAGCGCCTGCAGCGCTGTGGAGGAGGTGCTAATCTCCAAGCCGCCGAACTGCGGAAAGACATCATTAGGCGTACCAACAGGTTGTACTACAGCTCCATTGTCAATCACTCCGTAGGTTGCGAAGGCTTCTGTCGTGGCGGGGGTATAGACGGGCAGCTCTACTGTTGCAGCATCAGCATAATCGTTCGAAACAGCCGTGATCTGGAATCGAGCTATACCCGGCATGACCGTTGTCGCTGGAAAGCGTACTTCCACGCGGTCACGGGCAGGTACGTTCACCCGTTGTCCAGGGATGCTGGTGAGCTCGATGTTGCTTGCCTGGACGACTACGTCGACGGTAAGAAGTTCATCGGTCTGGTTCTGCACCACTACCGGCAGTTCAAAGGAATCGCCGAAATTGAGGAAGCGGGGTGCTGAAGGTCGCACCATCAGCGGGAGACGGGCGACCAGATTGGTCTCAGCTACACCGAATTGATTGCCCCCATCGACACCAACCACCATCACCCGGTAACGTGTCAGGTTATCAGGCAGTTGCACTGTTACCTCGGCTCGTCCGTTAGCATCGGTGCGTACCTCAGGAGCAAAAGTGGCAAGCGGGTTGAAATCTGACCGAACCCGGATGGTAGAGGGTGTAGGCGCAGCTCTATCTTCAGCAAGGGGCGCAGCTGCGGGCGCTTCAGCTTCCTCCATACCTGCTTTTCCGGAAACTTGAGTCGCGGATAATCCATTCGCGAATTCACCTCCTGCCTCGACTTCTTCGGCGAGTGCCTGGGGGTCTGCAAGGACTATGCTCGAGCGACCGTAATGGCTGCTGAAGTCAGACGGGCGATTACGATAGAAGACAACCATTGGATCAGCCAACTGGTAATTGCTCAGGGCCAAGATCGCCTCGTCAACCACAACAACGGCCAGCTCAGCGCCGGGGACAGGCTGTCTGCCAGCATCTGTCAAAACGAGGTCAATAGTTGTCTCCCCACCGGGCTCCAGCTCCGTTTCGCGAGGAGTCGCTTGGAGAGATAGGGTCCTTTGTAATGGAGGTATCCTCAGGTTGAGTTGACCGACTGCATAAGCAGGTCGCGGTGGCACATCCGCCAAAACCTCACCCTCATCGTCGAGGCGTGGCGCCTCTCCAACTAAATCAACCTGTACGTTTAAGTTTGGGATGTGCTTTTCTTCAATTGACACTTGCAATGTTGTGGTGGCTTCGTCCATTTGAAAACGTTCTGTGAAAAGGATACCGCTGCGGCTGACCGTCAGCAAACCTTCCGCAGGGCTGAAGGGTGCCTGCACCAGGATATTTGCTATGTCACCCGGTTGGTAGCTCTCCTTATCCGGTATCAGGACGACCGTTTCCTGTTCCACCTTGCGCGCTGGGGGTTGCTGACCGCCGCTTACCCAGCGAATGAACTGGGTTTGATTTTGGCGGCCAATCTCGTCGGTTACCAGGGCTGTGATCTGGTAGCGACCGCCCAACTGAGTCTCAAATGTGCAGGTCACAGGCTCTAAAGCCGATTCTAGGATGCATTCCTGGATATCGACCTCTTCCTCACGCCAGTCTCCATTGTGGTACTTCCAGTCTAACCTTGCCGCCGTCACTTCGACTGGTCGGTCAGGCACGGCGTTGCCATCCAGGTCGGTAACAATCAGATCGATCTCCAGCGGTGTACCGCGTTCGACGAAAGTATGTTCACTTCGAAGACCTACATAGAGATCGGCTGGGTGCACCAGCAGGCTGGTGGTAGCAGCCCAAGCCTGTCGGTTCACATCAAACACCGTTGCCTCCGCCAGCACACTGAACGGGCGAGATTGATCGGGTTCATCAAAGTCTAAACGCAGATAGTGGTTGCCCGAGGCATCGGTTACGCCAGTAAAGGTTTCGACCTCAACTTCACCATTTTGCGGACCGAATGGGCTGTACGCTTCTTCGATATAGACCGGCTCGTAATACCACCAGGGCTTCCAGATTCCAAATGTGAAGTCAGACCAATTGGGTGGTGTATAGTTGCTGGGGGAGGAGGTCACTTGCCAGTTGACCTCAGCATTTGGCAGTGGACCGCCGGCGTAATAATTGGCACCAACCGCAACGACGGCATGTTCACCCGCAAAATAAGGTCCCGTCGTTTCGTTGCGCGCCGCTACCTCGAACTCTGGTCGCCGGAACTCCTGAATCTGGAAATCGTGTTGGTACTGCGTGCTGTTCAGCATTCGTAGACTACCATTCGCGTCTAGATAAATCTGGGCGTATCCCAAGTTCGTGTTTTCAGGCAAAGTGAAGGTGAAATCAAATCCACCCAAGGCGTTTACCTCGCTGCGACCGTCGGTTATATCGTTGCCCTGTGGTCCGACGACTCGAAAACTTACATCTGTCACTTCGCTGCCAACCATCCCCACGTCACCGTCTTGCCTACCCCCCACTCGCCGCATCCACCCTTTGACATGCACTTCTTCTCCGGGACGGTACATTTCACGGTCATCAAATACATACCAGCGCAGTTCATCATAGACCGACCTTTGTGACCAGGCATCGTCTCCCCAGTAGTACGTAGAATGGGGCAGCATAGCAACGTCATCACCCTGGCGTGCTGCCACATAAATTATGCCATCCGCGGGTAAGTCGAAACTAGTTGTGCCATCATTTCCGGTGACAGTTTTTACACCCGCCGGTTCAGCCTCAATGGATATCCCTGCCAATGGAGCACCGTCTTGCAGGGCACTGGTCCATACCAACATTTCACTATGGTCTACGAAGGCATCCAACCCGATCTGGGTTACCTGCACCCAAGCTTGCACAATATGCCTGTAACGATCTCGATCAAATATGCGCAAGAAGCTTGGTGGTTCGATAATGAGGATAAAATGCCCGAAATCACCATCACTAGCCCTGCTCAAGTCGATGTCCACTTCGCTCAGAATGTCGGCAGGTGTGTCCAACGAGATGGTTTCTTCCAGCGCCAGTCGCCCTGGAGGTTTCGATGGGGGTTCCTGCTGGTGGTACTCACGCAAATATTCCTTATAGGCTGGCCAGTCTGAAGGCTCGACAGAATAGATCCGCACGTGCAAGCGGTCGTAGTTGATGGAGTAAACGGAAAAGACTGGTTTGTGTGCCGATGGATCCAGGGTGACCAAGATTTCATCTGGTCCAGTGAGGAAAGGTTCGGCTGAGCCGACCCGGAAGGTCAACGTGGTGTCTTTGCCCAGTGTCTGCCCAAAGATATCCCTAATTTCCTTATCAACTGTGACCTCATAGGTTGTGCGACCCTCAGTTGCTCCCCGGATGTTGATCGTGTCCCCAAAGATATTAACTGTGGCGCCAGGTAATGCAGGATCAATGCGCAGCATAGCATCTTCATAGGAGTCTACATCAAGGGGATTGTTAAACTCGATGAAGAATGGTGTTAGTGGTGGGCAGTTGTCTCGCGACCAGGAGCAATCATAGCGATCAATGCGAAGCGGAGCATAGGTGCGAAAGTTAAAGTGCTGTGCCTCTTTTGTGACCAGTGGACCTTCAGCCGACGGTGTACCCGGTCCAATGAGGACACTTATTGCCGCATCAGCAGGCAATAGTTCTTTCGCTCGGAAGACCAACCAGCGACCTTCACCGCTGTTTTCGGTCAGGCGGCTCACCTCCTCATTCCTCTCAATTTCTACCTCTGTCGCTTGACTTATCCTCACTGGTTGGTTGTTGGCAGTCACCTGGATCGTTGCCAGAACCGGATCTGGGTTAATACGCTGATCGAAGGCAATAAAGAACAAAGGATCCAGGGGCTGAGGGTTGTCCTGGTGCGGGTAGTTGGTAATCATTTTGGGTGGGGGTGTGTTGAAGGACCAACTAACCGCCTCCTCCAAAATGCCGCCATTAGCCGACTCCGTCCCGGCGGGAATGGTGACCTGGTACTCTGTTGCCATGGGCAAGCGGTCAATCTGCAGCGAGTCATACTGGAAATTCAGCGTTTTAGTACCCAACCATCGCCAGGTGCCGGGTAGGGCTGGTTCCATCTTCAAGGGTACTTCCTCTAGTGTCAGATCGTTTAACGTTGTCAGCGGCACCATGGGCTGGTTGAACGTGACGTTGACGAAAGGCGCCAAAGGGATTTCCCCCTCGGGACTGTAGCGCAGTACTTCTAACGCACCAGTTTCGACAGTCTCGGGACCAATTAGCTCTTGGGTTGGAGGGAATTTACCCTCGATAGTCTCACCGGTACGCGGTGGAGGCAGGGGTTCTTCTGGAAGTTTGAAATCTACCTGATCTCCCGACTCCACAGTTTGCGTGGGCAAGCGTGCCAGGATTTGCTCAATCTCCTCATCTGATAGCGGCTCGCCGGTTGCAATTGGAACCGGTTCGGTTGGTTGCGGCTGGGCATTACCCATGCTAAGACTGACCTGAAGGTTGCTATCTCTTCCATCACCTCCAGATACTTCAATTGAGTTGTCGCTTGACGAATCTACCAGAGCTGGATTGGTCTGCCCTTGTGACACATCTCGCTCCATTGCTGGGATTATCAGTCCAAAGATAATGACCGCCAGCGCGCCTATCGTCAACAGGACGCCAAAAATTACGGTAAGCAACCGGTGTCGGCTGATAAAATTTTTTATCTTTTGTGCCATAGCCAGGACCCTCCTACATATTTTTCCAATTTAAGCTATCCTTCTTATATACTTATGGTTAGACGTCAATATTTGCCTGTTTGTTCCAAGTATGGAGAATGTCAGTGTATTATTCTTTCTGTAATTTTAGTAGGTCTGGTGTATCCTTTTTAAAGCATCCAACAAATAAAAGGAGTGACACCATGACCTACCAGAGTGATTTTACCTTAACAACTGAATTACTTGATCAGATTGCTGTCGAAGGCTTTGATGTATTACCCGATTTAATCAGGATTATCGTCAATGCTGCCA
>JAUWPO010000162.1 GCA_030611505.1 Chloroflexota bacterium | reverse complement strand
AAACCCGGGATGCCGGGTTGGGGAATACCGATGGCTACCGACATCGCCTTTACACTTGGGATCATGGCTTTACTGGGCTCACGTGTGCCCCTCTCTCTAAAAATATTCTTCACCGCTCTGGCAATAGCAGACGACCTGGGTGCAGTTCTGGTGATTGCGCTGTTCTACACTTCAGAAATAAGTTGGATGTACCTCCTCATAGCAGCACTAATTTTTGTCGCCCTGATAGGTCTCAACCGGTCGCGTGTTTACTCGCCCATGCCTTATGCATTGTTGGGGATTGGATTATGGGTGGCCTTTATAGGATCAGGCATTCACGCTACCATCGCCGGCGTGCTGCTGGCGTTGACAATCCCGACTCGCAGCCCGCCCGATACCCAGGCGCTGCTCGCCCAATGCATGGCTGTTATGAACAAATTTGACAAACCAAAAAAGGGGCGGATTCCACCTGAGGAGCAACAACAAGTCGCCGCCCAAACCCTGGGTACGGTCTCCGATCGAATGCAGTCACCCGCCCAGAGGATGGAGCATGATTTGCACCCATGGACGACTTACCTGATCCTGCCCACCTTTGCGTTCGCAAATGCGGGGGTCACCTTGGAATTTACTGGGAGCCTTGTCAGCCCAGTCAGTCTGGGTATTATCCTCGGATTGGTTTTCGGCAAACCTCTTGGCATCACCCTTTTCTCGTGGATAGCGGTTAAATCACGTCTGGCAGAACTGCCGGCTAACATCAGCTGGCTGCAGGTTTTTTGCGCAAGCTGGCTGGCGGGAGTTGGCTTTACGATGGCGCTTTTTATCGCCAGCGCCGCCTTCGATAGTCCACAATTATTATCGCAAGCGAAATTGGGCATCCTGATCGCATCCCTGGTCGCTGGAATCATCGGTTTCGTCCTGATGCGCGTATTCAGCCCAACCTATTCCGAAACCACACACTTGGAAACCACACTGGCTGCGGACTGACAGGCAATCAAATAACATTCAGTATTAGGAAAAAATATGAACAAAAAACCATTGATCTATCCGTACATCCCGAACTCTGTGCCCGAGATCAAAAAACAAATGCTCAGCGCTATTGGCGCAGAAAGCATAGAAGAGTTCTACGCAGATATTCCGGATAATCTGCGGTTGAAAGGCAAGATGGATTTACCCGAACCATTCCTCGCGGAGTACGAACTGAAGACCCACGTCGAAACCATGCTGTCAAAGAACAGAACTGCTGGTGAATACACCAGCTTCCTGGGAGCGGGATGCTACCAGCACCACGTGCCAGCGGTCTGCGACGAGATCAACCAGAGAGGTGAGTTCCTCACGGCTTACGCTGGTGAACCTTATGACGACCACGGCAGGTTTCAAGCCCTATTCGAATATGCCAGCATGATGGGTGAACTCTTGAACATGGATGTAGTAAACATACCAACCTATGATGGCTTCCAGGCTGCCGCAACTGCAATCCGCATGGCGTCCCGCATTACCGGACGTGGCGAAGTGCTCATCTCCCGCCAAATAAATCCGGCCAAACTGTCAAAGATCGAAGATTATTGTGGTCACGATTTAGAACTTAAGCTTATCGATTACGACCCCGCAACTGGACAGATAGACCTCGCTGCCCTGCGAAACAATATATCTGCAAACACCGCTGCGGTCTATTTCGAAAATCCCAGCTATCTGGGGGTTATCGAAATCCAGGGAGATGAAATATCAACCATAGCCCATGACTGTGGAGCCATCGGTGTGGTCGCCGTAAACCCAATCACTCTGGGGGTTCTCAAACCGCCGGTTGAATACGGCGCGGACATCGTGTGTGGGGACATACAACCGCTGGGAATTCATATGCAGTTCGGTGGTGGACATGCCGGTTTTATCGCTACGCGAGACGAAGAGAAATATGTCATGGAATACCCCTCGCGACTGTTCGGGATCACACCAACCGCCGTTGAGGGAGAATATGGCTTCGGGGATGTCGCTTACGAGCGGACCTCCTTCGCGGTGCGGGAGAAAGGAAAGGAATGGGTTGGAACCGCGGCTGCTCTGTGGGGCATAACCGCCGGTGTCTACCTGGCTCTGATGGGACCAGAAGGAATGCAAGAAATCGGTGAAACGATGATGTCGAGAGCAAAATACGCCATGGTGGAGCTCAATGAGATCCAAGGCATAAAAGCACCGCTTTTTACTGCCCATCACTTCCATGAATTTGTGGTCAACTTTAACCAAACCGGTAAAAAAGTCGTGGATATAAATCGTGCTTTATTGGAATACGAAATCTTTGGAGGTACGGATTTATCAACACAGTTCCCCGAACTCGGTCAGAGCGCGCTTTACTGCGTTACAGAAGTACACACCAAAACCGCCATAGACCACCTGGTTAAAGCCCTCAAGGAGGTCATCACAAAATGAACCCAGACATAACCAAACAAAGATACGCAAACGGTCGACCGAAAGCAAGAAGGTTCCACCAGGCAAAGTGGGACGAATCCATTATCTTCGAATTAAGCAACCCAGGGCAGCGAGGCATTTTAGTGCCCGAAACGGAGGTTGATATACACGAAAAAGTTGGCGATGTCGCTGCTGCACTACCGAAAAAAATCCGCAGAGTTGAGCCTCCCGCTTTGCCAGAGATTTCACAACCTCAGGTGCTCAGACATTATATGAGGCTCTCCCAGGAAAACCTGGGCACAGATTTCAACATTGATGTCGGTCAAGGGACCTGCACGATGAAATACAGTCCAAAGATAAACGATTTGCTCAGCCGGTCTTCCAAAATGACCGCTCTGCATCCGCTGCAGGACGAGGATACGGTGCAGGGAATACTGGAGCTGATGTACAAATTCGAGCAGTTCCTTAAAGAGATATCTGGGATGGACCGATTTTCGCTGCAGCCCTGTGCCGGCTCCGCCGCGATCTATGCCAACGTGTCGATCATGCGCGCCTATCACCACGCCCGCGGTGAAGCCGAACAGCGTGATGAAATCATCACCACAATTTTCTCGCACCCCTCCAACGCAGCCTGCGCCAAAACCGCCGGTTTCAAGATCATAACGCTTTTTCCTGACGACGACGGCTACCCCGATCTGGATGCGCTCAAGGCTGCAGTGAGCGAACGCACAGCCGGTTTGATGATCACAAACCCCGAAGATACCGGCATCTTCAACCCGAAAATCGAAGAGTTTGTGAAAGTCGTCCACAACGCTGGAGGGCTGTGTTCTTATGACCAGGCAAACGCCAACGGAGTCCTGGGCATTACCAGAGCCAAAGAAGCCGGTTTTGACCTGTGTCACTTTAACCTGCATAAAACTTTCTCGACACCTCACGGCTGCGGAGGACCGGGCAGCGGTGCATGCGGGGTGACCAGTGAGCTCCAGAAATTCCTTCCGGTTCCGGTGATTGACTTCAATGGTGAAAACTACTATTTTGACTACAACCGTCCGGACAGCATTGGAAAGATCGGTCCATTTTATGGGAACTCCTCCGTGATCCTTAAGGCGTATGCCTGGGTCATGTGCCTCGGCGCTCAGGGACTGAGGGAGGTCGCCGAAATTGCTGTATTAAATAACAACTATCTGATGAACAAGATACTCCAGATACGCGGTGTGAGCGCACCATACGCCAGAGGAAAGCGCCGAATCGAGCAGGTGCGCTATAGTTGGGAAGAGCTGGCGGCGGATACTGGAGTGTCTTCCGAGCAGATTGGTCTGCGCGCAGTAGATTTCGGTCTACACTACTGGACCAGCCACCACCCATACATCGTTCCGGAACCATGCACTCTCGAACCCACCGAGTCATACACAAGAGAGGAACTCGATGAATACGCTGCCATTATGGAACATGTCGCTGGAGAAGCTTACACTAACCCCGAATTAGTGAAGACTGCTCCCCATAACAGCACTATCCATACAATCGATCATGCTCCCCTGGATGATCCAGAGAGATGGGCTGTGACCTGGAGGGCTTATCGCAGGAAAATGGGGCAGCCAGCGACCAGTGAATAAGGTTTTTACATCCATAGAATAAAATGATCAAGAAAAAGCTGGGTTTTATCGTCAATCCAATCGCCGGTATTGGGGGTCGGGTTGGACTTAAGGGCAGCGACGGGCTTGAAATTCGCCGCAAAGCCCTCGCTCTGGGCGCTGTGCCAGAATCTCATAACCGCGCAGTGCTCGCAATTAAACGGTTAAAGCCATTGAAGGATGCTTTCGAAATCATTACCTATGCGGGTGAAATGGGTGCAGATGCTGCCAATGAATGTAATATTAATACTACTGTCATCGGCTCAATCAAACCCGGACAAACTACGGCGCAGGACACAATGGAAGCCGCCAGGCAAATGCTACATATGAATGTTAAGCTTCTACTCTTCGCTGGCGGTGACGGCACAGCCAGAGATATCTACGATGCGATAGGTCAAGAGCTGCCCGCCCTCGGAATCCCGTCTGGTGTGAAGATTCACTCTGCAGTATTCGCCACTAATCCCTTAAACGCGGGTGAAATTGCAGCTCAATTTTTGAACACGAATGATGTTTCCACTCGCGAAGCTGAGGTCATGGATATCGATGAAAGCTCTCTACGGGATGGGATTTTATCTTCAAAGCTCTATGGATATCTGGACGTCCCATACACAAAAAGACAACTACAGGGGGTAAAAACCACCAGCCGCCCTGAAGAGCCAGCCGCTCTTATGGAAATCGCATACCAGGTCGTGAGGAATATGCGGGACGACCTTCTTTACATCGTCGCACCCGGGACCACAACACGGGCGATTAATTCGATGTTGGGGCTGCAGAAGACCCTACTTGGAGTGGACGTCATTAAAAATCGTAAACTGCTGGCAGTTGACGTTAATGAAAGCCAGTTGATCGAACTGCTG
>JAUWPO010000093.1 GCA_030611505.1 Chloroflexota bacterium | reverse complement strand
GTTGCAGGCGTGGTTTGCCGTACCCGCTGCAGGGCTCGCAGCCGCATACGCCAGCGGGGTATGGGGTAAGGAGGGATGCCAATAGAATAGAGTTAAACATGATTTATACCAAAACACGCATACCAATCTACAATATTATTTTTTAGTTTTTTTTTAAAAAGGGGGGTTAAAATGTGTTGCTTTATTACGGCTCTATTGTTTGTCGGTCCCAGGCTTGCTATATTGGTCTAGTATTTATTTACCCCGGTATACGTTAATTCCGCTTTTGACAGCTTCTTCTGGGGCTTTCTAGGATTTTTGTTCCTGCCCTGGACGACCCTGATGTATATCGCCATTTACCCTGGCGGCATCATCGGCTTCGATTGGATTTTGCTCGGTGTGGGTATATTTGCAGATATGGCGGGCTACTTTGGTGGTTACCGGGAGCGGGAGCGGGTTCCTTACGGAGATCAGATTCCATAAACATCGTCTCAAATGGATGCAGACCCTGGTTGTAGAAGCGAGGATAACCTGGAAGTTGGTTTTTGATTTACAAAGATCCAATAATCAGGCGCTGAAGGTACGATCAGGGTCTTTTCCCTGTATGCTTGACGAAATCTATTAAAAGATTAGCAGGCAACGCTTATCCAGCAAGAATAATCATTTAAGAATGAATGTAATTGAAGACGTTGGATGAGATATTAGAAACGGTCACTGAAGAGTCTCGGTAGAGAGGCTTGCAGTTCGAGGTTATTTCCAACAAGCTATCGTAGGGAAGAAGAGTAGAAACTGGAAGAGGACTTCGGCAATTAAGATTTGTACCCCTATGTAAAGAGAATAAAGGAGAAGAAGTGACTGAAAATCAAGACCCCCAAGAGAATAGTACCCCTGAAGCAGAGAGTCAGGCATCTGCCTCTCAAGCGGCTGAACCGCAAGACACAAGCAGCCATACAGGTCGCAAGTTCGGGATTGGCACCCTTATTGTGTTAGGACTGATCCTGCTGGCAGTTGGCAATCTGGCATTCTGGGCGCGCTTCACGCTGCTCAACACGAATGGTTGGGTAGCCGCAGTGGGTCCTCTCAGCAAAGACCCGACCGTTTCAAGCATCCTCAGCCAGTATGTGGTAGGAGAACTCTTCGCCGAGGTAGACCTCGAGCAGTCGCTGGAAGAAGCGCTGCCGCCAGAACTGCAGCTGTTCAGCGCCCCACTGGCGATAGGAGCTCAGCAGTTGGCGGACGATACGGTCACTAAGCTGATCCAGAGTGATGCTTTCAACACCGTTTGGGTGGGCGTGAACCGGGCCGGTCACGCGGCGATCATTGCAGTGCTGAAAGGTGAAGGCGACCGCCTGTACATGCAGGACGGGCAGCTCACACTCGATCTGAGCGACGTATACAATTTCGTCGAAAACAAGTTTGGTATCACAGACCTGGATATTGCCCCCGCCACGAGTGGGGGAAAACTGGTGCTGTTAGAGAGCCAGCAAGTTGCCTACCTGCAGGAGATCGTCTCATATCTGAACACTTTTGGGCTTTTGCTGCCTCTGCTGGGCATCCTGGCTTTTGTAGCAGCCTGGTTTGTGTCCCTGTGGCGCAGAGAGACACTGATCTGGATCGGGATCGTGACAGCTCTGACGATGCTGGTCTCCCTGATCGTCTTCTCTGTCTTGCGATCCAATATCCTGGTCTCCGTGGCTGATCCCATGCTGCGCGATCTGGGGCGCCAGATTTTCTATGTGGTCACACACGGATTGTTCGTCCAGACCGTCTTTCTGATGATCGTTGGCATTCTGCTATCAATCGGAGCCTGGCAGTCTGCCCCCGATTCGGCAATGATGAAATGGGAAGCCTCCCTGAAGGAAAAGAGCGCTTCCAAGAAGGCGTCAGAAGATACCTCAGCCTGATTCTGGTATTCGCCTGCCTGGTTATACCTGGACGAATATAAAAATGACCTGCGCGGATTTCCGACCTACTGAATGAACTTCTTCGCCACCCCCAATGGAGAATACCCCTGGTGATCGCTTCCCGGGGGATCCTCCGCTCAATCTCGACAAACTGCGAGGTCGCGGTCAGATGACCGAGATACGTCATAAGGACTCACGCTTTTCGCTTGAATTGACGTCGACTTTCATGAATGACGTGATGGGGGTACAAATGGATCAGACTGAGGTACGTTTCGTTGATAGGTGTTTGATCAATGCATTTTCTTATAATATTCGTCTATGTTTTTTCCGATAAATTATAAGTGTCAGGTGGCTAGAAACTTGTATAGATAAAAAAAGGGGCAGCTGATAAATTTCCATTAAGCTACCCCATTTGGGTGTTCACTTCAAAAAATCAATATTTGAATATTATCTCCGGATGGACGCCTCCGGGAACACTCACATCAACGCCAATTGTAGACGCGTATAGAATTTCAGGTTTAATCAGTTCGGCGATCTCAGCGCCAGCAAATCCACTTAGTAAAAGATCAAGACCAGCTTCGTGTACTGTTATGGTGGGAAGTTTACCCCCATCCGCATAAAGAAGGATTTCTCCTTGATTCCAGCCTGCGACAACATTGTCCACCACAGCCGCATTCGCCATATCAACAACTATTTGTGCTGTTTCTCTCATCATTTTGTCTGCTTCGGGTTCAAGAATGAGATCAATTCCCTCGACGGCGACTGAATTATCCTCGGCGATATCAAACTGGATAGGTGCTTCCATCACCAGCGTAAAAGGTGTACTAACTTCCTTATCTTGATCCGTTGCCCGTACGTCAACCTGAACGATGGATGTATCGATCCATTTTGTCAGCATTTTTCCGCCACTAGGGGGAATATAATAGTACGTATTTTCGATCAAAACGTCGTTTAATTTATCAAACACGTTGTCTTGCTCATCTTCAGTCCAAGTACTGCTGAGAAGCTGCTGAACCTGCTGTTCAACAATACTATCCAGTCTCATTGCTCCGCTTCCATAGATTAACCTGAGATGTACAAGTATGCCCTCAAACTCTAAGGCACCTTCTGCAACCGCATTAAGAATCTCAGGACCCAATAATTGGGATAACTCTTCATGAGTATACCCACCGGCTTGCATCGTTCCCGATTCCGTATTAAATACAATATCTAAATGGAGCTTGTTCTCAGGATCAGGCTCGTCACCGCTTCCTGCAAAACCTTGGGCGGGTACAACAAAAGCAACGATTAAGACGGCTACCAGCGCAACTATCCAAAATTTTCTACCCATTGTTATCTCCTTTTTGTATGTTTGTATTATTGCTTTGGAATTCTATATTTACCTTAAACCCGAAAGGAAAGTTATCAATAAACCTTCCTATAAGGTAAAGGTTTTCTCTTACAGCAGGGTAACCAGTTTCAACTTGAGTAAGAAGGTTTTGCTCACCTTCCTGGGCATTTAAATTAAAAACCAGGTTCACAATAACCTGAAAAAGTCGATCCAATTCTTCCTGAGTATAAATTACATCAAACAGTTTTCTGTTTTCATCAGTTGAAATGGACGTCATACCCCTTTTAACTTCAATAGTTAGTTGCTCTTCAGCCTGGAACATTTTCATCAACGTGTGAAGACTATCCCCCTCCGACGCCCTCAATGTGGGTACTGGTAGAACGAGCTGTTCTACAAATTCGGTGTACACAAGTACAGATAATGAAGCCACTCCAAGAACAAACAGTATAAAAAAAACTACTATATGCTTCATTTACACCTCCTTTTTGTTATTTAGTGACAATCATGGAAATCGACCGATAATAATTACGAATTGTAAACTGAATTTGTGCTAAAAAGAAATCTCCTTTCCGGTTCGCAAACAAGCTGTTAAAAGCATAAAATTAATTTAGAAAATTGAAAAATTCAACTTGATACATTATATGTTAAAAAACAAGAAATGTGAAGTATTGTTTTCGTTTTTTCAAGAAATGTTGCTCAGATTCTTCTTGTAAGGAGTGATTTGTAAGTCGAGTGAAGAAAAAAAGATACCTCTATACCCAGGTATGTAACGTATAGACGTAATACATCAAAAAACATAGACATACTCAGGTCGAACTCTTGATCAATTGGTTAAGGCCACCTGCAGGGGGTATTATAATTCCAGACTTCTCAGGGTCATACGAAGAACTGCTCGATGAAGTGGCGCGGTTCTTGCCCATTTTGAGCTGGTCAATAAATTCGCATCATTCCAAAGGAATCCAAGTAAGAATTTTGCAGTTCTGGATATCAAAATCTTTGAAGCAATTCTACCGCTAAAACCTAATTCGGCAGAGCTTTCTAGGTAAAAGTGATATAAATATAGATATCTATTCGGAGGAAATCAAAATGAACGATGTGAAGGATTGGAACAAAAAGGTTATCAAAGAGTTTCGGGCAAATGACGGTAAAGTAGGCGGCCCATTTGTTAATATGACCTTACTCCTTCTGCATACGACCGGTGCAAAAAGTGGGCTGCGGCGCGAAAATCCGGTGGCCTACATGGCGGATGGCGAAAGACTGGTGATCATCGCCTCAAAAGCGGGAGCACCAACTAATCCCGCCTGGTATTACAACCTTGTCTCCAATCCAGAAGTCAGCGTGGAAGTAGGTACTGAACAGTTTCAGGCACTGGCGACCATTACTCAGGAACCTGAGCGCACAGAACTGTTTGAAAAGATGGCCACATTGTACCCTGGCTTTGCCGAATATTCGCGTAAAACGACGCGCATCATACCCGTTGTTACCTTAACACGATTGTCGTAAATTCTGGCGTGGTTTTGCCTAAACCGGCGTACATCGCAACACCAAAAATTTGTTAGAGGTCTTAAAATGGGAATAAATTTTCGAGTCAGATCCTATTCCACCCACTAAAAAACAACTAGCTACCTGACATTATGGTGCTGCGAGGGGCGCAAAGTGCCCCGAAGCAGTCTCCCGTTATGTGTTGAAATGCCTTAAAACAGGTAGAATGCTTCGGTCGGTATCCAAAGAACGGATGCTTAGGCATACATAGACCGGATGCTTAGGTATCCAAAAAACGCATGCTTAATCGCAATGACAAATTAAACTATGATGTTTGACAGAGTACTGGGTGACAGCACTGCTCTATACGATAATCTCAAACGATATTGACCTTTACCTATCTTGCGCTCTTTCTGCGCTTTGCAGAGTAGAGACAGCGTCTCCCTTCCTGGGTCAACTTCCAGGATGCCATAGTTCACGATTTTGGCACGTGCTCAAGAGTCCGCTACTTGCGAAACCATACAACAAGCGATAATATGTAACGCCGGCGTTTCTTGACGGTTTACTCAGAATGAATTAGCATATTTATAGATGGTAATAAATGCTAATCAAGAAATAAACATCCCAATCAACGAAAAACTGGTCTGGGATTATGATATTCCCGAGAACGCTCAGCAGAATGAAGCCTTTCTTCGGTGGTACCTGGCGCGTGTCTTAACTCGGGGATCAGCCGATGATTTGCGCGACACCGGTATAAAAATGATATCTGTCTATTTACCTGATCTATCGCTCCCCAGGGATATTCGCGCTTTCTGGGAATGGTATCTTGATTTACCTGCTGTGAAGAAACGATATGGAATTACTGACGCCATTACAGAAGCAGTTGCTTAAGTCGATTGGCGGCTCGCCGATTAGGGATCAATTCTATCTGACAGGTGGAACGGCTCTTTCAGCTTTTTATCTTCACCACCGCTACTCTGAGGATCTTGAATTCTTTACAGCGGATCCACTGGCTGTAACGAGGGTAGCACCTATTCTCCAAGACATCGCCCAAGGATTAAATGCTCAAGTATCATTTACGCGTTCTTTGGGATCATTTTTAGAATGTTTCTTTGAGGGAGATTCTGGCGAACGCGTCAAAATGGACTTTGCTCAGGACAGCCCTTATCGGCTACAGCCCACGAAACTGGACACAGAATACGATGTATATGTGGATAATGTTACAGATATCGCCTGTAATAAACTGTCGGCCTTATTTGATCGCGCCGAGCCCAAGGATTTCGTAGATGTGTTTTTCGTTTGCCAAGAATTGATGCCATTTACTGAATTGGAAGAATTGGTGCATCAAAAACATGTAGGAATCGATGATTATTGGCTTGCAGTCGCAATTCAACGGGTCTCCCAAGTTGGTATCTTACCTCGCATGATCAAACTACTGGATTTAGACGAGCTAAAGGCCTTTTTTCTAAGTATAGCTCGGGAGATAATGGGGCGCATCGACCAGGACATTACATGAGCCTGTTCTCGCAGAATTGTGGTTCTTGCCAGGTCCTGTACCACCCACTAAAAAAGATTTCGTTCATCTATTACGATGAGCGGTTTTTTCGCTTTCACCAACTTCAAGCAATAATAAAATCTGAACTGGTAAGATTTCACGCTATCATCACGTCTATGTTTTCAGGCAATGCGCCCAATAACCATTTAAAAGGAGATTTAAAAAGAGGTCCATTATGCGTAAAACGAAGTTCTTTCCATTATTGTTATTAGTAGTATTTGTGCTGGCAGCCTGCGCCCAGGCGGCAACTCCTGCGCCCCCACCAACATCGCCACCTGCTGAAACAACTGAGGTACCAGCGCCTACAGAAACAGTGGAAGCAGCCCAGCCAACCGAAATGGAGGCACCCACTCCGACAGAAGTTGTGGAAGCGACCCTTCCATCCGAAGAAACAACCTCAACAGGCGCTCCCAGCTACACGGCAGATGTGCAGCCAATATTCGCGCAGTACTGTTTCGCGTGTCACAGCGGTGAGGGCGCCAGGAAAGGCGTGCGCCTGGACGGCTATGAATATGCCATCGCAGGTGGTGGCTCCGGTCCTGTCATCATTCCCGGCGACCCAGCGGGGAGCGAGCTGATCAAACGAATCACGGGTGAAACTGGTCCCACTATGCCCCTAAACGGGTCTCCACTAGTCGACCAAGAAATACAAATCATCACATCCTGGATTGCGGCAGGCGCACCAGATAATTAGAGTTCAAGACTACCTCACGCGGGGTTTAAACCCGCGTGAGGTTTATTTTCAAATTTATAACGGTATTGCCATTGCAGCACACTATGGGGTTTTGGGTTCTAAACCAAATAAGCACCTTGATTTGGGACACCTGGGGGAAAAACTGATGGGAGCCAATGTACGCTATTTCACCTATAAACGCAGAGTACTCCCCCCGAATTAACCTTTTTCAACCAGAATCTTAACCATTTTATTTCCAAAAAAGTGATATTATGCCCAAGAAAGGTGATTATATACGGCTGGCTTTACTTCACAGGTGAAAATGTGAGATTAAGGAAGGAGACAAATGAATAACAAGATTGTTCTGCTTGTACCATTCCTGCTCGTGCTGGCGCTTCTGACCGCATGCGGAGGCGCTGAGACTTACACACCAGAAGCCGCTTCACCCAGTGAAGCGCCTACCACTTCTCCAGAACCTACCAGGAAGCCAACAGCCAAGCCCCAAGAAACGGTTGAAATAAAACAAGTATCCATCGACGAGATACAGAACATCGAATGGGGTTGGTCGAGTTTGGTCGAAACGCAGCCGACCAACCAATCCGTCGAACCGGACCCCCAAAACTACACTCTGGTCTTGTGGGAGGATGATTCATACGACTTCAAAGCCGACTGCAACGTCGGTGGCGGTGCTTACCAGGTGGACGGCAGCGACATCACGCTTCAACCAGGTGTAACTACGTTAGCAGAATGCGATCCTGATTCGCTTTACAACCAGTACATAAAACTGCTCGATCGGGTTGAATCCTTCGAAGTACGCGCGGGTATTCTGATTCTCAATTTGCAAAATGATGTCGGTGAGATGCAGTTCGTAAACGGCGGTGTGGCAGAAAAACCAGAAGCACCTGAAACCTGTAATACAGGTATCGACCCGGTCAGCGTTACCGTGAATATCGTTGGACTGCCTTACGCCTACCAGCCCAGTTGTATCCCTGGGACCCCGTACGAAGATGACGAAACGACCGCAATAACAGGATTGCCTGATCACATCCAGGTTAACTTCAGCCAGGTCGACAAGGAAGAGAAAATCAGCGAACCGATTATCTACATCATCCCCGTGGTGGACTACAAGCAATTATGGGAAGAAGCCGGCGATGAGACCGTCTCGACAAGCATCGAGTCCCTGCAAGACTTGCTGCGGGAGAAACTCGAACCCGTGCCGACCTCGGACATCCCTATCCTGCCAATGGAACAGGTGACAGGTGACTCTGACCTGCAAGTCCAGGGGACATACCTGGATGTTACGATGGGTGCGGGTGTGCGCTTCGTGACCCGCTTTGCACAGGATCCCAACCCGGTGGCAAGCGACAATCCGGCTTTGTTCTATACATTCCAGGGATTCAGCAGCGACGGCGTGTACCTGATCACCTACTTCCACCCTGTCACGACCGAAGCGCTGCCTTTAAGTCAGGATGTGCCGGATGAAGAGCAGGAACAGGTCGATACGGATTACGATGGCTATATTAAGGAGAAGACCGAAGAGCTGAATGCTCTGCAACCCTCCGATTGGGTGCCGGACCTGACCTCTCTGGATGCGCTGATCGGATCATTGGAGTACGAGAAGGTGCAAGAAGAGGTAACCAGCCCTCCGCCCCGCATGACCAACATCAACTGGCAGTGGGGGGAACTGATCGACACCAATCCATCAACACCATCCGTAGTCCCGGACCCGCAGTACTACTCCCTGGTACTCCTTCCAGACGGGTCACTCACATACTTGGCAGACTGCAACTCGGGTGGAGGAACGTATACAATAAGTGGTAATTCAATCTCCATTCAGCTCGCAGAATCCACCCAGGCAGATTGCGGTACCACCTCGCTATCCAGCCTGTACGTAACGCTGCTTGAAAGCGTGGAGACCTATTCCTTAGAAGCCAACAGTCTGGCGTTCGGATTGGCGGATGAAGCCGGTCGCATGGTCTTCTACTACGGCGGAATGGCGATCAACCCATCCCCTCCTGGACAGGGAGCGCCGACAGCGACTACCCTGGAGGCTATCAACGTGCGCGGCGGTCCGGGGACCCAATACCTTTCCTACGGTGTCGTCTCTCAGGGC
>JAUWPO010000097.1 GCA_030611505.1 Chloroflexota bacterium | reverse complement strand
GCTCTGGTGTGATCGGTTGATCCCAAGGTATGTCCAGCCTATCGGCTGCTTTGCCATTAGATAGAGCGACGTCGTGCCAGCGGGAACCGAACGCGCCGTTCACGCAGGACAGCACCCGCTCGTGGGCCAGATTGCGAATGGCAGCTTCCTGCAGCCCGGTGCCTGAGGATGCGGTCAAGAAGACGCGCTCCTGGGTGAAGAACAACTGCCGGGCTTTATCAGAAGCGCGCTGGAAGATGGCTTCGAATTCGGCGCTGCGGTGGGGAAGCATCGGCTGGGCTTGAGCGTCCAGAATTTCAGGTTCGACATCGACGGGACCAGGGATGAACATGTGGGGCATGGGGTTCTCCAGGGATTAGTGATTAGTAAATAAGGCGATCATGAAATTGGGTAATCAGTTATTAGGCGACCAAGTAATTGGTGATCTGGCTTTATATTCTACCAAGGGAAGCAGTATTTTGGGCTGATTTTGAGATGTTAAGGAAGGGCGAGGACTTTTCAACCAGTTGCTTGATTGATTAGTTGCCTGGTTCCTCCTATCAAATAGATGCTCAGGGTCACCAGAATAAGCGAAAACATTGCTATAATTGCCGTAATGCATCGTTTATTGGTGGTCTTCGTCTTTCTACTGGTCGCCTGCCAGACATTGGTTCACCAGCCGAGCACCCCCTCTTCGCCGGTTGTAGGAACACACACGCCCGCCGTCCTTCAGCCATCTTCCACGCCGTCATTTATACCAATACCGGAGCGAAACACTCCAATATCGCCCCCTCTCACTGCTGCGAGTGGTCAGCCGATAGCTGATACGTTTACAGTGAATTTTCACCCGGATGGGGCGCTCTACGTTGGGGACTTGATCAGCTTGGAAGTTATCCCACTTGCGGAAAGCAGCCTGGAAGATAGAAGTGTGCGTGTACAGGTGGATGGACCAGATGGTGTGATCCTGCCTGAAGGTGAATTTGCACCGTATGGAATTGGTGGTCGCTTCCAGGCCACGATGCTGTGGGTTTGGGATACATCCGGGCTAGAGGCGGGCGAACACAGTCTGACGGTATCCATTGTGCCAGATGGTCCAACCTGGACCGAAACCCTCTCGCTGCTGCCGCAAGAGGGAGTGCCGCTTCCAGAACCAGGGTCACGCTGGGCACAGGAGGAGAGCGAATGCTGCCTGGTTTATTACATCACGGGCACCCCAGCGGAGCGAGATCTGGAGTGGCTGCTGGAAATGCTCGAGGAACAGGTGGATAAAGCCAATCGGCTTCTGGAAGTTGAATTAGAGCAGCCCATAATAGTCACGTTTCTGCCGCGGGTAATGGGACACGGTGGCTTTGCCGGCGATGAAATTTCAGTCGCTTATCTGGATCGCAATTATGCCGGGAGCAGCGAAGAAATCATCCTGCACCACGAGTTCGTGCACGCCCTAGATTCGGATCTGGGTGGCGAACTGCGCCCCACGATGTTGGTCGAGGGACTGGCAGTTTACCTGACAGGTGGCCATTTCAAGCCCGAACCGCTTATGTCGCGCGCGGCTGCGCTGCTCCCACCTGTGGAAGGGTGCGTGGAACCTTCGGATGGAGTCAGAATTTCCGGCGATATAAACTCCGGGGTTGAAATTTGCGGTCTGGATTGGTACCTCCCGCTCACCCTATTAGTGGACGACTTCTACTTCTCCCAGCATGAAATTGGCTACCTGCAAGCCGGGGCATTAGTAGAGTTTATGGTAGATACCTGGGGATGGGATGCTTTTTCGGATTTTTACCGCGATATTCATCCGCAGGCAGAGTCCCCGGAGGATTCACAATTAGAAGGCGGGACCCAGGCACTGGCGATCGATACTGCTTTGTGGGATCATTTCGGTCTCACCTTGCAAGAGTTAGAAGGCAGCTTTTTAGAGGCACTGGAGGGTGAATCCTTAACGCCCGTACTGGCTGAGGACGTGCGCCTGTCGGTGACGTTTTATGAGGCAGTGCGGCGATACCAGGAATTGTTGGATTCCTCTGCGTATTTCATGACGGCGTGGTTGCCCAATGGAGACCAGATGCGGGAGCGTGGGATTGTGGCTGATTATCTCCGACGCCCTTTGGAGACCGAAAATCTGGTCCTGGAGACGATGCTGGCTGCCGCGGAGGTAAATTTGCGTGCAGGCGATTATAAGCGGATGGAAGAGCTGCTGATTGCCATCAACGCCGTGTTGGATGCTTTCTCGAGCAGTGACGCTGATCCTTTCGCCTCTCACCCAATCGGGTCGGATTATTTTCATCTGGTGGAGGCAATTCTAGCGGCTGGATACCAACCTGAGGAAATTCGATTAGAGAAAAATAAAGCCCGGGTGCGGGTCAGCACATCCGGGCTTGAGCTGTTGGAGTTAAATTTCTACAGGGAAAGGGTCGGGTGGGTCCTTATGCATCAAGCGGGGAATTGATCACGACATGATACTGGGTACGAATGATGGATTTGGCCTCACTGGCACACGAAGCCAAAGGTATTCCAGAGCGGTTCTAATGGACCAAAACACCACATGTTCAAAGTGTCGACGATATACGCGCCAGCAACTATGACACAAAGCAGAACGATCAAGCAGCCGCAGCCGGAGTACAGCCAGGTTCTGGATTTGCCTCTAGGTTCTTCCTGATAAGGATATGGTTCACTTGGCTGCACGTAAGGTTTAACGGGGGCGGGAGGCGCCTGCTCGCTGTATACCGGAGGTGGTGGGGAGACCTGCGGTTCTGGCGGTGGGGCTTCCCGGGGTGTTGCAATAACTGGCTCGCCCTCATGTATTGGTGGGATAGCCGTCACGCTGGGGTCGCTTATTATGGTAGCGTCTTGATCGATCCGTATTTCTTCGTAAACCATACTGGCGTTATCTGCAAACATGATCAATTCGCCGGGCTGCAGAATATGAGGACCCATCAAACGCTGACCGTTAACAAAGGTGCCGTTGGTCGACCCCAGATCCTCCAGGACGTAACCTCCTGCCTGAGCACTCAAGCGAGCATGTTTTCGTGAGATTTCCGGATCGCTGATGGCGATGCCGTTGGCGGGATCCCGCCCAATTGTGAGATCCTTCCCAGTCAGTTCAAAGGTCTTACCGGGAGTCGGTCCTGAGCGCATTACCAGTTGATAGGATTGTGAATCCATGTCATCCTCCTCTGCTTGTTGTCGTAAGGTGAACCATCTAATAATTGCACTTTCGATAACTATATCAGCATTCGACGTATAGTGTACTGATTATTGTACTTGCTGTCAAACCTGGTATATAGTTTTATCCATTTCGACTGCCCGCACATTCTACAGCTACCAGGCGCCGTCGCAAGGCAGGATATCCAGTTGAAGTAATATACATTGTCAAGTCGAGCGGTCCTGTAAATCAGTGGGTGCCTTTATTCCTCAAACGCGATTATATGATGAATTTGAGGATCGGAGGGGGGCTTTCCAGCCAGGAGGTATCGGCAGTCTAAAAAGAGCAAAGAAATTGTGATGAACGCCTGGGAAACGACCGTCGCCCAGGCTGCTCCAATTGCCCCAATCCAGGAAATGGCAACTCCGCTTAATATGATATTGCCCGTCACGCCGATCAGCATTACCCACACGGCTTTCATCTCGATGTGTAGCGCATTGGCATAGAACATGCCGACCAAGCCCGTGTACAGAAATGGCGCGCCTAGAAACAGCACCCTGACGACGCCAACCGTCTCGCTATAATCGGGACCGAAGACAAACATGATGATCGGGTTGGCGGTCAGCAGAACCCCAATTGAGACCAGCAGACCGAATGAGACTGTCACCAGGAGCAGTTTTTTAAAGAGGGATTTTGCCTGTACCCAGTTGTGGTGAACGACCAGACCGGCAATGATGGGGAAAAAGATCATCGGTATCGGGCAGATGACAAACTGCGAAGGGGCCAATAATTTAATCCCTGCTGTGTATGTCGCTACGACTGAATACGACTTCATGTACCCAAGCATGAGGGTGTCGATGTTTAACTGCGCCATTGCTAAGAAAGATAAAACAAAGAACGGAGGGATACCCGCACGATCCCCAACATAATATCCCGATTCCAGGATAATCTAAGCGGTCCGTATTTGACCCATACCAAAAGAGCCGAAAACAGGATTAAAAATATTCGCCAGGATATAACAAAACAGGATTAGAGTCAGAGAGGCGTTGAAATTGACTGAAAAGATGACTAAAACCGCCAGCAGGAGCTTCGTGCTGATTTGGGGGACCGCCCAATAGATGACCTGCCTGAGACCCAGAAAATAAGAACCGAAGCTATAATAGAGGTGATCAAGGAAGATATATATCGAAGTGAGAAAGACAGTCAGGATGATATCCGGCGTTGTCAAGAGTACAAAACCGTTCAGGATAAGCAGGAGGACGACCTGAAGCAGGAGGCGCAGCGAGAGAACCTGCGAGAGATGAGTAATGGAGCCTTCGGGTTTTTCGGAGACCTCACGGATCAGGTATTGGTTTGTTCCTAACGTCGAAATTAGGGCAAAGATAGTTGCCAGGGTTGCGGCGAAGAAAAATGCCCCCATTTCATCCTTGGTCAGGTAGCGCACAAGTATGGTAATGATAATGTAACCGACTAGTTTAGCGAAGAAACTGGTGCCGGTTGCAAGGATGAGGTCAACTTTGATTTTTTGCTTGTCCATAACCGATAATTGCTCTGGTTTTTAACTATGGGCGCTCAACCCGCATGGTGTGGGCTCTAATATTGAAACGCCTCAACTGTGTATTAAAACCTGCATGATTATAAATGATTTAAATCTTGACAGGTGCTCTTTATACAAATCAGTTGAAGAAACGACCGATCTGTGGGCTAAAATTGACTTATACCGGATCTGGCTGGCTGTGATAATTCGACTTTTTGAGTAGAAGGTTTGCTATATGTTTACCGCTAAGCATAGATACACATTCGTGACCCTACTGCTGACCCTTGGGGTCCTGTTCCAGACGGGTTATTTGCTGCGTAATGCCAGTCGTGATTTGGGACGCATCGCACGTTCCATTGGACAAACCGCATTATGGAGGGGCGCGAAGTTCAACCAGGGACAACGCTTCGCGAATTACGTGCAGTTCTTGCACCAGAACGTTCCAGAAGACGGGCGTGTTGTACTGCCACCTGCCGGGGTTGGACCAAGAGCGTTGGGTTTCACCCCGTTTATGCAATTCTTCCTTGCCCCGCGTGAAGTGATCAACTGCAGTGACTTTGACTGCCTCCGGGACCTTTCCAGGGAGGACACTTACATCCTCGTGGTTGGGAAATTTCCGGACGATGGATGCTTTTCCCAAGATCAGTTGTTGTTTGATGAATCGTGGGGTGTGATTCTATCTGAAAACCACAACCATGCTGAGGGTAGTTCAATGACGGGGTTCCAAACAGTGGGAGAGATTTTATATGCCGCCTTGTGGCCCTTCCTGTGGCTTGCCCTGCTTACCGTTTCAGGGTCCCTGCTCGTGTCATGTATTATTCCAGCGTGGGATGTGGTTACAAAACTCGCCCTGGGCTACGGTTTGGGACTGGGTGTGTACACTCTCACGATTGGGATGACGTCACTAGTAGGAGTCGACCTGGACCAGGGTGTTATCCTGGGGGCGACTGTACTTCTATTTTTGGGGTCATTGGGAGCATTTGTGGTCTGCAGACGCAGAAGAATTTCAGGCGACAGTACGTCTCAGTCAGGTGTTTTCAGAATGCCGCAATTCGACATCTGGCAGGCTGCCCTATTGGGGCTGGGTTTTTTATCCGTTCTGGTTTCGGTCGGGAAAGGGTACCACGTAACAGATGGGATTCAATTGTGGGGAGTTAAGGGCTTCAGGATTGCCTACAGCGGTTCCCTGGCGACTGTCACCCAATGGGGCACCAACACCGCCCAATATCCGCTCAATATCCCCATAATGATCGCCAGTTTGCAGGTGATATTTGACGAAATCCTGCCGGCTTCGAAGATGATATTCAGCGGCTTCTATACTACCTTGATGCTCGTCATCTATTCCACCCTTGTTCGAAGTAATCTAAGGCGCAGTACCGCTGGGCTGGCAACGCTGCTGCTTGCGACAGTGCCGTTTGTGTTCCGGCACTCCACGATTGGATACGCCAACATGGCTTTGAGCTATTACGTGGTATCGGCGGTAATTCTGTTGGCGGGTTCTTTGAAGTCGCCTGAGCTTGGCGAAAGTGATGGAACCTTATTACTCAGCGGTCTTTTCTTTGCCGGCGCGGCATGGACACGACCGGAAGGGCTGCTGATATCCTTGTTTGTGAGCGGTTTGATTTTAATTGTGGCTTCTCTCAAACGAGATATTCACCTATCGCTGCGCCACACGATCCTGTTGTTGATGCCCATAGGGGTTTACACTGTTTTTTGGCTCTTTTTGAAAGGGGTGATTTACACCCAACAATTTGGGAGCGACCTTGTGACACCCGCGCTGGCGCAATTATCGCACGGCAACCTGCACATAGCTGAAACCCTGTTCATCATGTGCTCAATATTTTCCCAACTGATGATAATTAAGTTCTGGGGAGTGGCGGGAATTGGGATCATCGTAGCGCTGATATTATCACTGGTTCCCCTCCTGTGGCGCAAATCACTCTGGATGGTGTTTGTGAGTGGGTTGGCCTACATGCTGGCAATTCTTGGCTTTTATTACTTGGCATCCTTTGACACCGTCCACGATATAAGCTGGTGGGTCAACACAGGTCTTATGCGGATGATGCTGCCCGCTTTTATCCTGCTGTGGCTTGGTGGTATTGGACTCTTGGGCATATTCTTGAACGGCAGCTACCTATCCACGAGCAAGCTCCGGGAATGAGCGTATGCTGATTCAACCGGTTCCGAGTTTTGAGCTTCAGGGGATAAAATTGAGTTCTTACAGCCAATTAACGACCTGCTTACGTATTTCCAATGCCTCAGGTTTATACTTCATGCGGAGAATGTACCAATAGGAGTAGAAATGGATCTAGAAAAATATACCCAAAAATCACAAGAAGCAATATTGAGCGCAAAGCAGTTGGCGCAAGATTACAACCACCAGTCAATCGAACCGGTCCATCTGCTGGCCGCTTTGGTAAGCCAGGAGGAGGGCGTTGTGCCGGCGCTGGTCACGAAAGTGGCTGGGAGCGTGGCTGCCCTGCGAGAGGAAATAGAACAAGAGCTTGAAAAGCGCTCTAAGGTGTATGGGGGCACAGCAGAAGTCGGATTGGCGCGCCCGGCTGCCGAGGTGCTCTCGGCTGCCGAACGCTACGCTAAAGGTATGGGCGATGAATATGTATCCACGGAGCACATCCTGCTTGGATTGACCGACAGCGTTGAAGGAGAACGTTTGAGCCAGTACGGATTGACAAAAGACGCCATCCTTAATGCATTAACGAGCATCCGGGGCACACAGAGGGTTACTTCCCAAAGACCGGAGGATACCTACCAAGCGCTGGAGAAATATGGGCGTGATCTAACCGCCGCGGCTCGCCAGGGTAAGATGGACCCGGTGATCGGGCGTGACGAGGAAATTCGGCGCGTGATTCAAATTCTATCGCGGCGCACGAAGAACAACCCGGCTCTGATCGGTGATCCAGGCGTCGGCAAGACCGCCATCGTTGAAGGGCTGGCGCAGCGGATGGTCAACGGCGATGTACCGGAAGGTCTCAAGCGCAAACGTCTGGTACAGCTCGATATGGGCGCTCTGGTGGCAGGAGCCAAATACCGCGGCGAGTTCGAGGAGCGCCTGAAGGCAGTGTTGAAGGAAATTACCGATGCGGCTGGCGCAATCATCATGTTCATCGACGAGATGCACACAGTGGTGGGAGCCGGAAAAGCTGAAGGCGCTATGGATGCCGGTAATATGCTCAAGCCCATGCTGGCGCGCGGTGAACTGCACATGATTGGAGCCACGACGTTGGATGAATACCGCAAGCATGTCGAGAAGGACCCCGCATTAGAGCGCCGCTTCCAACCGGTGCTGGTCAAAGAGCCGAGCGTAGAAGAGACTATCAGCATCCTGCGCGGTTTAAAGGAACGCTATGAGGTACATCATGGGGTGCGCATCACCGATCCGGCAGTGATCGCCGCCGCCACACTCTCCAACCGCTACATTTCAGACCGCCATATGCCCGATAAGGCGATCGACCTGATTGACGAGGCGGGGGCTCGTCTGCGCACCGAGATTGACTCCAAGCCGCAGGAAGTAGACGAAGTGGACCGCCAAATTCTCCAGTTGGAGATCGAGCGCCAGGCGCTTCAAAAGGAGAAGGATAAAGCCTCCAGAGAGCGCCTTGAGAAATTAGAAAAAGAGCTGGCTGACCTGCGCGAAGTATCCAGTCAACTGAACGCTCGCTGGCAGACCGAAAAAGAAGCCATTAGCGCCTTGCAGAGCGTCAAGGAGCAGATCGAAAGTGCGCGCCTGGATATGGAGCGCGCCGAGCGCAATAATGAGTTGGAAGAAGCAGCCCGTTTGCGCTACGGGACGCTGCGCGAATTGGAAAAACAACTCGTTGAAAGCGAAGAGCGCTTGAAAAACGTTCAGACCGAGGGTGCTTTGCTGAAAGAAGAAGTGGACGCCGAGGAGATTGCCCAGGTGGTCGCCAGTTGGACTCGCATTCCGGTCGCGCGTTTGCTGGAAGGCGAGATGGAGAAGTTGGTGCACATGGAAGAGCGCCTCCATGAGCGGGTTGTCGGTCAGGATGAGGCTTTAACCGCCGTTTCGAACGCTGTCAGGCGTGCTCGGGCTGGTCTGCAGGATCCCAACCGCCCGAT
>JAUWPO010000062.1 GCA_030611505.1 Chloroflexota bacterium | reverse complement strand
ACACCATTTTCCTAAAGACATGCATTACCTATGCCAATTCCTCCTGTGTAACCCGCGGGAGGTTATACTAACTCCCTCCCACCCAGCCTGCTTCAGCGGGCTTGAATAGCTAGTTGTGTGTTTCAACAGATCCATTCGTGTATTCGTGCAGCCATTCGTGGATGGCATTTCCAAAACCTCCCGCAGGTTTCAAATTTATGCCATCACAGATTAACCTATAAACGTTCATAACCTATGCCAATCATTCCTGTGTAACCTGCGGGAGGTTATACTAACTCCCTCCCACCCAGCCTGCTTCAGCAGTCTTGAATTACTAGTTGTGCGTTTCAACAGATCCATTCGTGTATTCGTGCAGCCATTCGTGGATGGCATTTCCAAAACCTCTCACCCAGCCTGCTTCAGCAGGCTTGAATTACTAGTCGTGCGTTTCAAAACACAGCACCTATGCCCATTACTCCTGTGTAACCCGCGGGAAGATTTCTCTCTCCAAGCAAACGAAGTTTGCCGAAACGGGGGTGAGGTTGAAGGTCAAATCGAAAAACAGTGCGCTAACAAGGACATCCCCCCGGAGCGGTAGAACGATAGGAGAATGTAAGAAACGGAAAAAATCTAATCAATTGGTACTTGAAATCTATTGAATAATCTGGTAAAGTATAAATGTAAATAATTTAATAACACTGACACAAAATAATTGCCTTTTTCATAGGATAGGCATGTGTAGCAAATCATCGTCAGGGGCAAACACCTGTCGTTGTCGCCTACACCAACATTATTGAAAAGCAGGAGGTAGCGTTACTGCGCCGGTCATCAATGCCTGGCATAACACCATCATAATCACAATACATCACCGTCCTAATAGCAATCCGCGCCTGGCTTGATGATCCGAAAGCATTAAACATCAAACCAGGTGTTTTAATTCCTGCAACAACACAACAGAAAATTGGTGAGAACAACATGACATAAATCCCCTTCCAATACCAGGTGTGCCACCGCTGAAATCCCTGCTCTGGTCAGTTGCCTGTTCTCACTGCGAATTCAGACAGTGTACTTAGTCTTGAAGATAAGGTGAATCGGGTGATTTGAGCCATAAGCAGGGTTTTTTGAACCCAGTGCTCTCGGCATAATGAGAGGTTAGATAATGACTGCATCTCAGAACATAGATACCGGGCTCTCACCTTTGGATCAGATTCGGCAAACAGAAGCTGAGGTGACCCGTCAAATCGCGGCTGCCCGCGAATGTGCCGAGCTTGACGTGGCGAAGGCTGAGACCCAGTCGAAAGAGATTATCAGCGAATTCCACAAATCCGGGCAGTTTGAAGGGCAGGCACGTTACAGAGAAATTTTCTCCAAAGCGGAAGAGGATGCCCATGTCATTATTGCCCTAGCCAACAAACAGGCGGAAGACCTACACCGCAAAGGGAATCGCCTTTTGGACACTGCAATGTGCCTAGCTGTGAATATCATCCTCGGCGAGGAAGACGAGTAAGGTGGCATATGAACATCAAAATGGTTCCCATTGAAATTATAGGTCTAAAAATGGACTTACAGGCTGCGGTCCAGGTCTTACGCGGTCTGGGATGCATGCATATCGATGAGTTATCAGAGTCCCCTGAAGTCTCGGCTCGACCCCTCTCTTTAGATCGTGAAACTCTCCGCCACCAGGAGGAGTTAAATTTTTTAGTCGCCCGGATAGATGGCTTGTTAGACGCGTTGGGCAGCAGCCCATCCGATCATGACGCCGTCCTTGCCAAGGATTGTCTAATTGAGGCCCGCACTGGCGTTGAATTGCTGGCACCAAAGGTTCAATCACTAACCGCTCGTCACGAGAAACTTCAATCCGAACTGATGTCTTTGCCGCGCTACGAAGCCACCCTGCGCAAACTTCTGCCAATCATCCCCCCCTCCGCCCGAATACCGGGGTATGTAACCGTAGGCTTGTTGGTTAGCCGTGCCCATATGGGCGTCCTGGACAGTGTAGGCAAGCATGCCCTTGACCTGACCGGTGGGCGTGCTGAAGTAGTAGCCAGCGATGTAGATATTTCAACTCGCGCCATGTTGATCGTCTTCCCAGGTGAGTTTACAGGAGAAATTGAAACCTTAATAGGTCGTGAGGATATCTCACGGTTACGGTTGCCTGCAGAACTGGGTGAAGGTCCACCCGATGTCATCCTGGCTTCTCTGCACCGCCGTATGGCTGCTATCCCTAGAGAGATTAAAGAGATTGAGTATGAATTAGCCGGACTAGCCGGTCAATGGAGTGACAAACTTTCCACCTGGCGGAATAATTTGCATGACCAAGTGGACGCCAACAATGTGCTGTCCCTTTTCGGCGAGACAGATAAAACTTTTGTTTTAGTAGGCTGGTTACCCGCTACACACTTTGAGAGAGTGAAAACTGCCCTAACGGAGACAATCGGCGAAACAGTTTTGGTGCAACAATTGCCGCTGACATCTGAAAACAAGAATCGAGCACCGGTTGCCCTTCATAACTCCCGTCTAGCTAGACCCTTTGAGAGTCTGGTGAAATTGCTCGCTTTACCTCGCTATGGACATATTGACCCAACCAGCTTGATGGCGGTCTTCATGCCAATTTTCTTCGGTATGATCCTCGGCGATGTGGGATACGGCTTGCTGTTGCTTTTCCTGAGCCTGGGTCTTATGCGCAAATTCAAGAGCGGGGTGATACGAGATATATTAATCGTCTTGGCAATGGGTTCTGGTTGGGCCATCCTGTTTGGGTTCTTATACGGTGAGGCATTCGGCACCCTGGGAGAACATCTGGGTATGCATGCCTTATGGTTTGACCGGGCTAGCCCGGAGCACGTTGCCGCATTCTTGATAATGACGCTAGCTGTTGGAGCTGTTCACATTACTCTGGGATTGATCCTTGGCATATGGGAAGCCCTCAAAGACAGGAGCCGTTGTCTTCTACTGGAACGCGGAGGGATGCTTTTAGGATTGATGAGCCTTTTCCTGTTGGTTGGCGTTTTAGCAGGTTTCTTGCCAGCGGAGTTGAGAACTCCTGCTTTGGCGGGTCTAATTATTGGCATCGTATTATTAGGATCATCACTGGGCTGGTTGGGCATCATCATGGGACCTATCGAGTTTATTGGTTTGATCGGCAACATATTATCTTACCTTCGTATTGCCGCTATCGGGCTGGCTTCGGTCTATCTGGCTAAAGTAGCCAACGACATCGCTGGTATGGCTGGCAGTATTGTCGTGGGGTTGATAGTGGCTGTCCTGATCCACTCGCTAAACCTGGTGTTGGGTGCATTCAGCCCAACCATCCATAGTTTGCGTTTGCATTACGTGGAGTTTTTCCGTAAGTTCTACGAAGGTGGTGGCAAACCGTACGAACCTTTCAGGAGTGATCTTGGGTCTGATGTCAGTACATAAATCCTATCAGGTAGCAGGTATCGATTCAATACTAGGAATCAATAGATTAAAACCGGAACAGGAATAAAAAATGATCGTTCTACAAAGGAGAAGGTTATGGAAATCGGATTAGGAGTTGGTTTAACTGCAATTGGGGCAGGGCTGGCAGTGGGTCTGGCTGCTATTGGTACCGGCATGGCGCAAGCGCGCATTGGTTCAGCAGGTGCGGGTGTGATAGCCGAAAAGCCCGAAGCGCTCGGGGCAATTATTTTGCTCATCGCGATTCCTGAGACTATGGTCATTCTTGGTTTCGCGGTCGCAGCGATGATTTTGTTGCTTGGCGGTTGAGGTGAGCCTGCACGCAATACTAGAAGCCATCCGCGCCTCGGGCAGTGCTCAAGTTCGTGAAATTGAAAAGCGCGCTTATACCCGCTCCAACGAAATCTTGGCTAACTCCCGCCTGGAGGCTGAGGAGGTAAAAGCGGAGGCTCGTACTGTGGCTATTGCACCTGCGATCAATGAGCGCGCTCGTATCATCCAGCAAGCGCGTCTCGAAGGGTTGCAAATTGTCGGTAGCGTGCGCAAGGAGTTAGTAGACTCGGTTCTGGATCAAATATATGGGCGCCTAGCAGGTATACGCTCAGACAGGACCTATGCTCAAGTATTGCGTCGGCTGATCCAAGAGTCATTGACCGAGCTTGCAGGACCATCGGGCGAGGTTGAAAAAGTCCAACTGCAGGCTGATGCGCAGGACCAAGCATTGTTCGAAAGCATTCTCCTCGAAATGAAGCTGGACCTGGAGATAAGCTATGAGTTGGATTGTTGGGGTGGTTTGGTCGCGAAAAGCGAGGATGGTCGGATAGTCGTGATCAACACCTTAGAAGAGAGGCTGGAACGCGCTACTCCATTCCTGCGCCGTTACCTGGCCGCTTTGTTTGAAAATGAACAATTAGAGTCCGAAGCAAGTCAGGTTGTTGAGAGTCAATTCGTCTAGTCCCGATAATTTACAGGTGATGACAGCACCCCAACAGCCACCGACTCCAATACGCTTACGGAATTTGAGATATTTTGTGATTATGGAATAAGTACAAATGTATGGTTACGACTACGGCAACGCTCGCTTACGTGTTATGAAATCCCGGCTGCTTTCAAGGCGCGAGTTGGAAGCCTTGTTGGACGTTGAGAGTCTACAGGGTTTGATTGCCTCCCTCACTAGGACAGCTTACCGCAAACCGGTTGAAGCCGCCCTGGCACGAACCAGTGGTATGGACTGCATCGCTGAAGCCCTCCGCAATGATTTGATCAACACCTTGGGAAAGGTTAATAAGTTCTACCGCGGTCATACACGGGAAATGACCGCCATCGTCATGCGAAGCTATGATGTCCACAACCTCAAAGCTGTCTTGCGCGGCTTGGACACAAATGCGCCACCTGGCGAGATACTCGACACATTGCTGCCCATAGGCGAACTGGAATATAACTTACTGGTTGAATTGGCGCGCACTCCGGGACCACGAGTATGTATTGATCTGCTTGCCAGTATGGGCTTGATGTATGCCCGTCCACTTCTCGTGCTGCGTGCCGAGCATCCGGGTGCGGAAACTGCTGAAATGGAATTGGCGTTAGATAAATGGTATTTCCGGGAAGCCTTTTTGACCCTCCAAAGCATCCGCCGTGACGGGAGTGTACTGCTCTCTGCCATACAGCTTGAAGCTGACTTGGCTAATATGCTCACCTTGCTTCGATTTGCTAATGTGCCCGCCGAACGCAAGTTGCTTCGCGAATGGCTTGACACCGAGGAACTTGAGTACCTTTTCGTAGGTCCAGGAAGTTTGCCATTTTCGTTGTTGGCGCGCGCTGGTGGTCAGGATTCAGTGGATGCAGCCGTAGAGATCCTGTCAGGAACGCCTTACGAACCACAACTGAATGCCGGACTGGCCAAATTCTCAGAATCTGCCCGGTTGAGTGATTTCGAAAAGCAGTTCCTCCGCTTTCGTGTTGAATGGATGGCCAACCAAATACAGCGAGACCCTTTGGGTATCGGCGTGCTGCTTGGTTATATTGCCTTGAAGATCAACGAGGTTAGAAACATTCGTTGGATAGCACAAGGCATAAGCCTTGGATTAACCGCAGATTCAATTCGCGCTGAATTGGAGATTGCAACATGAGTCGTCTGATCGTTGTCACTCGCCCTGCCCTGGTTACCGGATTTCAACTGGCTGGGGTAGACGCTTACGGGGCGGATGATGTGGAAACCGCCCAGGAGCTAATTAACGGCTGGCTGGAAGCCGGTGAGGTAGGTTTGCTGGCGATTGATGATGGTCTGCTGGTGCGCATGGACCCTGCTTTTGTCAAACATCTGGACTCCTGCGACCAATTACCATATCTGGCTATCCCAGGGGGACAGTCTTTAGGACCCGAAGCATCCCGTAGGTACCGGATTGCAGAGATGATTCGCAGGGCAATTGGATTTCACGTCACTTTTAAAGGTGAAGAGACCGAGGGCAGTAAATAATGAGCGGGATGAATAGCAGCACCGGAGAAATAATTCGCATCGCTGGACCGGTGGTTGGGGCGAGAGGATTGGAAGCAATTCGTCTGTTTGACGTGGTCCATATCGGAGAGATGGGCCTGATAGGAGAGGTGATTCGTCTTACGGGCAACACAGCCATCATTCAGGTATACGAAGACACCTCCGGCGTCCGCGTGGGAGAACCGGTTCAAAATACCAGTCTTCCGCTGGTCGCCCATCTAGGGCCGGGATTACTGGGTATGGTGTATGATGGCTTGCAACGACCCCTTAAAACTCTTGCCGATATGAGTGGGGATTTCATCCACCGGGGTGTGAGCGCTTCACCTTTACCTGAAGACATTCGTTGGAAATTTACCCCATGCGTCCAGATTGGAGAGTATGTTAACTCAGGGGATGTATTGGGCAGCGTGCCTGAGTCGCAGACTATTGATCACCGGATTATGGTGCCGCCTGGACAGCGTGGGCGAGTGATCGAGATTCGCGATGGTAATTTCAAGCCCAGCGAGGTGGTGGCTTCAATTGATTTGGAAGGCGACCATATAAACGGGCACCAGGAAATCACGCTCATCAGTCGCTGGCCGGTGCGCCGGCCACGTCCCGTACAAACCCGGCTTACCCCTAACAGACCTCTCATTACCGGCACTCGCATCATAGATACTCTTTTCCCGATGGCTAAAGGCGGCTCAGCTATCATCCCGGGTGGCTTCGGAACAGGCAAGACCGTGGTTGAACACAGCCTGGCTCGTTGGGCAGAGGCTGACGTTGTGGTTTATGTAGGCTGCGGCGAGCGAGGCAACGAGATGACCGAAGTCCTGGAAGAGTTTCCCACGCTGGAAGATCCTCGCAGCGGCGCGCCTCTGATGGAGCGCACCGTATTGATTGCCAACACCTCCAATATGCCGGTCGCAGCCCGCGAGGCCAGCATTTACACTGGGATTACGATCGCCGAATATTACCGTGATATGGGTTACGACGTGCTACTTCTTGCCGATTCGACTTCTCGCTGGGGAGAGGCGCTGCGAGAGATTTCAGGACGGTTGGAGGAAATGCCTGGCGAGGAAGGATACCCGGCTTACCTGGCGGCTCGACTGGCAGAATTTTACGAACGTTCGGGACGTATCATCTGTTTGGGTAAATCGGGGGAGTCCAATGGAGGGCACCGGACGGGTTCAGTGTCAGTGGTGGGGGCTGTATCTCCGCCCGGAGGCGATTTTTCCGAACCCATGACCCAGAACTCCATGCGGGTGGCGGGTACATTTTGGGCGTTGGACTATGACCTCTCACGGCGTCGCCACTTTCCGGCGATCAATTGGACGCGTAGTTATTCATTATACAATTTCAACGAATGGTATTCCGGTCAAGTGGCTAGCGATTGGGTTGAGCTGACCGCAGAAGCTATGGCTTTGCTGCAGCGCGAGGTTGAATTGCTCGAAATCGTCCAACTAGTTGGACCTGACGCCCTGGCTGAGGCGGAACGGGCTGTCCTGGTCGTGGCTCGCATGCTGCGCGAAGACTTCCTGCAACAATCCGCTTATCACGAAGTGGATCGCTTTTGCACTCTCGAGAAAGCCTATTGGATGCTCAGAGCAATTATGACCTTTTATCACTGCACCCAAACTGCCCTGGAGGCTGATCTGCCCCTGGTAGAGATAATGAACCTTGCGGTGGTTGCCGATATTGCCCGCATGAAGGAACTGCGGGTGGATGAAGCAAAAACAACTATCAACGCCATAATGGATCGCGTGCGCTTAAGTTTTTCAGAACTGGGAGTGGACTGATATGTTGAAAACGATCCCGATACCGAACATGGTGACAAAGGAATATCGTACCCTCTCCCAGGTAAAAGGTCCGTTGATCTTTGTTGATCGCATTGCAGACGTGGCCTACAATGAGATTGTAGAGATTATTACTCCGGACGGAGAAGTACGCCTGGGTCAGGTGCTGGAAGTAGACATACAACGCTGCATGGTTCGTGTCTTTGTCGGTACAGCTGGTCTGGACCTAGACAACACGCGAGTACGCTTTACAGGGGATGTGGCTCGGCTGGATGTGGCGCTTTCAATGTTGGGACGTATGCTAGACAGTTCGGGACGTCCCATGGATGGTGGCCCCTTTATTATTCCAGAAGCCTCCCTGGACATTAACGGATTTCCGATCAACCCATCTGTGCGCACACATCCCAGTGAATTTATTCAGACCGGCGTTTCAGCGATCGATGGTCTTAACACGCTAACGCGCGGTCAGAAATTGCCCATTTTCTCCGGCGCCGGGTTGCCCGCCAACGAATTGGCTGCCCAGATCGCATCTCAAGCTAGGGTCGTGGGAGAAAAAGGTAAGATCAGCGAACCTTTTGCAGTGGTGTTTGCAGCGATAGGTATAACCCACCGCGAGGCCTCATACTTTATGGAACAATTTAAGGCCAGCTATGCGATGGACAGAACAGTACTATTTATCAACCGCGCAGATGACCCCACAATAGAGCGCCTGATCACGCCGCGTGCTGCCTTGACCGCGGCTGAATACCTCGCATTCACCCATCACCGCCATGTATTGGTCATCCTGACCGACATGACCAACTACTGCGAATCCCTGCGCGAGATCGCTGCTGCCAGTGAGGAGGTACCAGGTCGGCGTGGCTACCCGGGATATATGTATTCAGACCTGGCCAGTCTATACGAGCGCGCCGGGCGAATTCGTGACAACCCAGGTTCTGTCACACAATTGGTGATTTTAACCATGCCAGACGACGACATCACCCATCCCATTCCAGATCTCACCGGATACATCACTGAGGGGCAAATCGTGCTCAGCCGGGACCTACACCGCAAAGGAATTTATCCACCCGTTGACGTTCTACCCTCCCTCTCCCGCCTTATGAACGCCGGCATCGGAAAGGGCAAAACACGACCCGACCATCGCTCTATCGCAGATCAACTGTATGCCCTGTATGCGGAAGGTCGGGACCTACGCCGCCTGGTAGCCATTATTGGCGAGACAGCTCTGTCCGATAACGACCGCCGGGTTCTGGCTTTTGCCAGGCGCTTTGAAGAGAAGTTCGTTGGGCAGGGCATGACAGATCGCGATGTAAAGGATACGCTCGACCTGGCTTGGGATCTACTAGGACCAATGCCCGTCGAACTACTGAAACGTGTCCCCCAGGAGTTGATTGATAAATATCACTCCGCAAAACCTGATCAAGCACTTGATGGATCAGACTAGATATACCAGTGCTACAGATTTAGTTTTATGCACACAGTAAACGTTACCCGAATGGAACTACTAACCCGCAAAGCGCAGATTGTGCTGGCTGGACAGGGTCGTGATCTGCTGGAGCAGAAACGCACCGCATTGATGAAAGAGCTCTTGCGAATCGCTGATACTGTCTTTGAGCATTTAGATACACTGCAGCAAGCAGCGGCAAATGCTCGTCAGTCCCTGGCGCGAGCCGAATCGATTGCCGGCACAGAGGCTGTTCGTTCGGCCGCGCTGGCTTCCCGCACCGAACTACCGCTTCAAGTAACGAGCGCAAGCGTGATGGGGATCAAGGTTCCCCAGATTGAACAAAAGCGTGTCTCACGTCCGGCATTAGGGAGAGGCTACTCTGTTGTGGGTACCTCGATCACTATCGACGAAGCGGCCTCAGCCTTTGAAACCGAAGTAGATTCCATTATTCAACTGGCGGAGAGCGAATTACGCCTTAAGCGTTTAGCCTCTGAGATACAGCGCACGTCCCGCCGCCTGAACGCACTTGAGCATCTGATGATTCCTCGCCTTGAGGCTGAGCGAGACTTTATCCAGATGGCGTTGGACGAGCGTGAACGTTCCGACCATTTTCGACTCAAATTGGTGAAACGTATTCTTGAGCGTAAACGAGGTAGTAGTAGTAATGGAAATGTTTTATGAAGGAATCGAAGTTAACGTCCAATATTGATGAACGTATCTCCGAAGGACCCATGTCAGCATTGGAGAGGAAGCTCATTAAACAATATCTGCATGGTAAAGGCTACAGTCTGGAAGACTTGCATGGATTGCCAAAAGAGGAAACAAAGCGCCTCATGACCAAAGCTTGTAGATATGCCTCCCTCAAACTTGCTGAAATTGAAGCAAAAGCAAAATTGCGAAAAGAAATTCATTTTCCCTTTTGATTCTCTTCGCAACACATTTAATTCAATCGTGAATGGATTCCATTTGTTTGATTCCGACCCGAAATTCCAGCCAAGCGCGATAAGGAGATCCCCATGCCCTCGAACAAATTGAGAGAGTATCTCGAAAGTCACAATGTCCGCTACACCGTCATAGAGCACCCACCGAAATACACAGCCCAGGAAAGTGCTGCCTCTGCGCACATCCCGGGAGACCAGCTTGCAAAAACAGTCATGATTAAAATCGATAGCAAAATGGCTATGGCTGTTCTGCCAGCACCCAACCGGGTGAATTTCGATCGCTTGAAGGAATTTACCAACGCCAAGCAGGTTGAGCTTGCAAGCGAGGATGAATTCAAGGACATGTTTCCAGATTGTGACTTGGGCGCTATGCCTCCTTTTGGAAACCTTTATGGAATGGATGTTTTTGCTGAGATGAGCCTGTTAGAAGAAATTGAGATCACCTTCTGCGCGGGTTCCCATACCGAACTCATCCGGTTATCCTTCACGGATTTTGCTAGGCTGGTAAAGCCGAAAGTGCTGAATTTATCCTGGCAAAGATAATCTCACCTGTACGGATTGTAGCCCAACCCCCGGCGGTTTTTTACTCTCAACCTAACCTCCCGCAGGTTTCAAATTTCTGCCGTCACACCATTATCCTAAAAACATGCACAATCGATGCCCATCACTCCTGTGTAACCTGCGGGAGGTTTCTCTCTCCAAGCAAACGACTCCCTATTGACTTTTATATTTTTATCACTATAATTATATCCAGTGGTGTATACCAGACCATACCAATTTTCAGTTATGAATATAAATCCTGATCTATCTGTTCCCTTATATCAACAAATTAGAGAACATCTTATACAGCAAATAAACGAATCGGTCTACCCAAGCGGATCTCGTTTACCTTCCGAAAGAGACCTGGCTTCTCATTTCGGAGTCAGCAGGGTTACTGTTCGCCAGGCGCTTAATTCCTTGATACAGGAGGGGGTGATCCACTCACAAACCGGTAAAGGGCATTATGTCTATAAACCCAAATTAGATCAAGAACTCGGCTTTCTGACAAGTTTCACTGAGGAGATGCACCAGCGGGGTGTGGACCCGTCCAGCAAAGTGATCCATGCCGAAATCCAGTTGGCTATGTTGGAAATTACAGAACACTTGCAAATAACACTTGGAACTGAAATTGTGTTTTTACAACGGGTCCGCCAGGCTGATAATGAGCCCATTGCCCTGGAAACTGCTTACCTTCCGCATTCCATATGTCCTGGGATCGTTGAACGTTTCGATTTCAGTAATGACTCACTTTACAAAGTCCTGCGTGAGGAATACGCTTGCCCCTTGATTTGGGCAAAACAACGAATGCAAGCACGCCTCCCTACCCCCGTTGAACAAAAGCTGATTGGTGTGAATCAGGGATCACCTGTATTGAGCATTACCCGCATCACCTATTCACATCATAATCATCCGGTCGAGTTGGTAAGATCTATCTATCGAGGAGATCAATACGAGTTAGGCATCATCTTACGATAATTTATATATATCGATGATTTTAGGAGATTAAACCTTAATAATGAACAAGCTCAAAGGCGCACACACTTACATGAACGCTATCCAATCAATTCTGTATCAGGTCAGGGGAGATGAAATTAACACCATAGACCAAGCTGCCTCTGCCATCGTAGAGACGATCAGTGCTGACGGGATGGTTTACATTTTCGGTACCGGTCATTCGCACATGCTGGCGGAAGAAGGTCATTTCCGCGCCGGTGGGCTATCTTCAGTTTGTCCCATTCTGGCGACAAATTTAATGATCCACGAAAGCGCCACTTTGTCCAGCCAATACGAACGAATGACTGGGATGGCAGCCATCATTTTAGCCCGCTACAAACCAGAAGACAGGGACGTGTTGATCATTTTTTCAAACAGCGGCGTCAATGCCGTGCCTGTGGAGATGGCGTTAACCGCTAAAGAACAGGGGCTGACGGTGATCGGAGTTACATCGCTGCAGTATTCTCGACAGGCGCCCCTCAGCCCGATCGGAAAACGTCTATGCGATGTTGTGGATATCCATATTGATAACCACGTCCCGCCCGGGGATGCCATAGTAGAGATCAATGACACGGGTTTATCCAGCGGTCCGGCATCCACGATCGTGAGTGCATTCATTTTAGATGCTCTACTGACTGAAGTTGTGTGGCGATTAGCTGCCGGTGGTGTTATTCCACCCGTATACATCAGCTCAAATATGCCCGCTGCCGGTGATCACAACCAGGCTTTGTTGGAGCAATATAAGCCTCGCAATCCGCACTTGTAAATCAGGATGGCTATCATGAACGATTACGCAGTTGGTGTCGATCTGGGTGGCACAAAAGTTGCCACCGCGCTCGTCCGCCGGGATGGTCTGGTGGTGGACCAGATTATTGAACCAACCCAAAAAGAAAAAGGTTTTGAAAATGTGATCGATAGAATGGGCGCATCAATTCGCGCCATGCTGGAGCGCACGGATTCTCCCGTAGCTGGGATTGGTGTCGGAGCTGCCGGATCGACAGATAGCCAACAGGGAGTAGTTGTGGCGGCCTCCAACCTGGGCTGGGAGAACGTACCTTTGCGCGAAATGCTTTATGAGCGGATTGGAGATGAATGGCGAGAACGTATATGGGTTGACAAGGACACTAACGCTGCCGTGCTTGGCGAAATGATGTACGGCGCGGGACGTGGCTCGGAGCATATATTCTATGTGACGGTTGGAACGGGCATTGGCGGAGGTATGATCCTGGATGGAAGTATTTATCACGGCGCCAGCGATGGAGCCAGCGATTTCGGTCATTTGGTATTAGATCCAGACGGGATCGTATGTGGCTGTGGGAAGCGCGGTTGTGTTGAAACGTTGGCATCTGGTGTGGCAATAGCCCGTATGGCAAGGGAGGCTTTAAACGTTCCGGACTCAACAACCATCCTTTCCGAACTTGATCCCGGTTTAATCACCGCCCATGATGTAGCAGTGGCAGCCAAGAACGGCGACCAACTGGCTAAAGACATTATTACACAGGCAGGTTACTGGCTTGGACGGGCTCTGGCTTATTACGTCGATCTCAATAACCCGGAGCGCATAATCATCGGCGGTGGGGTTATGGGAGCCGGAGATCTACTACTAGAGCCGGTGCGCCAAACCACGTATAAATTTGCTTTACCAAACAATGCTGCGGCTGCTCAAATATTACCCGCTGGACTGGGCGCTGATTCGGGAGTCATTGGCGCAGCCGCGTTTGTCTGGCAGCATCACAAGGAATCAACCCAAAAATATCAGGAGGCAACATGAGTAAAG
>JAUWPO010000012.1 GCA_030611505.1 Chloroflexota bacterium | reverse complement strand
ACAATATTTATTACCTAAATCCAGAACAAGCCGGTCTGCAACGTGCCCTCACAGCCATCCGTCTCAACCAGTCTCTTTCCAGTTTGGAAGATGACTCAACTGCTCCTCCTGAAGCTTTTTTTCAAAGCCAAAAGGACATGGGGGCGCGCTTCCATCACTACCCCCAAACCCTGGCTGTCACACTAGAAGTCGCAGACCGCTGCCAGGTGGAACTTCCATTGAGCGTCCCACACTTTCCGAAAATACCCCTTCCCGAGGGTATAACACCTGTTCAGATCCTGCGCCAGAAAGCTGAAGCAGGAGCACGCCTGCGGTATTCCGATAGCACTCCCGAAATCCAGACACGACTCAATCATGAATTGGAGGTAATAGGTGATTGTGGATACGCCCCATTATTCCTGGTCATGGAAGAGATTGTCAGCTTTACTCGCCAGAATGGAATCCCGATTTCATCGCGCGGCTCTGCCGCCTCCTCACTGATAGCACACTGCTTAGGTATCACAGACCCGGACCCAATCCGGTTAGATCTATATTTCGAGCGCTTCCTTAACCCGGCGCGAGCCACGCCGCCGGATATCGATACGGACCTCTGTTCTCGCCGCCGCGATGAGGTGATCCACTTTGTCTACCAACGCTATGGCTGTGAACGTGTGGCAATGGTCGCTACGGTCAATAGGTTTCGCCGCCGTTCTGCGTTAAGGGAAATGGCCAAAGCGTATGGTCTACCTGCAATTGAGATCAGCAAACTGGTCGACCATTTACCACATCGCTGGTACGGACCCCCGCTGAGAGATGCTAATAAAAATGAACCATACGCTGAACTCGCCAAACGCTACGCTTCGCCACGCTACCAACAAATATTCCAGGATGCCTCGGAAATCCTGGGTTTCCCGAGGCATTTATCCATCCACCCCGGCGGGGTAGTGATCTCGCCCAGCCCAATTAACGACCTGGCTCCCACTCAAATGGCGACCAAAGGCATGGCAATCACCCAATTCGACCTCGAATCGATTGAACGCCTGGGACTGGTGAAGATTGACCTGCTGGGTATTCGCGGACTGACTGTGCTGGGCGACGTTGCGGAAACGGTTGTAGCTAAAAATCATCTCCCCAACAAACAGGCTGCGTTGGATGTACTCGAATCGATACCAGGTGATGATCCACCCACGGCTGAACTCGTACGCCAAGGAAAAACCATCGGCTGTTTTCAGATCGAAAGTCCGGGGATGCGATCCACCCTGAAAGCTGTGCAGGCGCGCTGCGCCGATGACCTTATGGTCGCACTCGCTTTATACCGCCCGGGACCACTTTCCGGGGGGCTAAAAGATGCATTCGTCCGCCGTCATAAAGGTCAAGAACCAGCATCCTATTTGCACCCGAGTCTAGAACCATTATTGGAAGAAACCTACGGGGTGATCCTTTACCAGGAACAGGTGCTGCGCATCGCTAATGAACTTGGCGGTTTGAGTCTCAGCGATGCCGACCTGCTGCGCCGTGCTATGAGCCATTTCGACCCGGGCAAACAAATGATAACTCTAAAAGAGAAATTCATCTCCGGGGCACTGGAGCGAAACGGTGTGCCAGAAGGAATAGCGGAACGGATTTGGGAGCTGATGGCTGCCTTCGCGGGATACGGCTTTCCTAAAGCACACGCCGCATCCTACGCACAAGTGGCATGGCGATCAGCATGGTGTAAAGCCCATTACCCGGCTGTGTTCATGGCAGCGGTGCTGGCAAATTGGGGTGGCTACTACAGCCAGAGGGTATACATAACCGAAGCGCGGCGTTTGGGACTGACAATCCGACCGCCTCTGGTGAATTATGCTCGCCAGGAATTCAGCGTTCGCTTCATTGACGGTAATGAAGTTCTTGTTATGGGTTTAAACCAGGTGCGCGATTTAACACGCCACACACAAACCCGCATTCTAGAACTACGTCCGTTCCATTCGCTGACCGATTTATTAATTCGGGTTGATCCACGCCCAATTGAAGCCGAAAACCTCGTCATGTCAGGCGCGCTCGAAGACCTGGGGAACATCCCCGCTCTGCTGAATCAGCTTCAGAGCGGCAAGTGGCAGAAAGGACAGTTGCCACTATTTGCAGCGCGTGGCGAATCAACCGAAGATTGGACATTGGCGCAAAAAGTCGTTTCACAGGAAACTATCCTTGGTGCAAGCATAGCCGCCCATCCCCTGGAGCTATACGCCAGCCAGATATCTGAATACCAGGCAGCAACAACGATAGAAGCCGCCGAAAATATTGGTCAGCGCGTGCGCATCGCCGGGATGCGCCAGACCTGGCGTCGCAGCAGCACAAGCCGGGGCGAATATATTTACTTCATGTCCCTGGAAGACCTGCAGGGGATGATACGGGTTGTGATAAATGGGGATACTTACCGGCGTTACCGGGCAGAGCTATCCGGCAGGGGGCCATACGTGTTAGAGGGAGTGGTACAGTTAGATCCTTCAGGCGGCGAACCTTTCATTAGATTGGAGAGAATATGGAAAGTGCATGCAGATCAATAGTTCTCCCGGTGCCAACAATTCATTCAACTTAATCTAATTCTTCTCCTCGCAATTTCAAATCCGAAATTCCAACCATCCACTGACAACTGACAACCGATAACTGACCACTCAATATATAATAACGACACTAAATTGGGGGGTTTCACGATATGCTTCCACGAATCTCGCTGTCTAGAAGCAGCCGATGAAATGCTTTTCTTATACATCTGTGATATGATTATCTCATATTCTTATATATTATGAGTTTATGAGGCAGAAAACCATGTCTAAGAAAGCATCAATTATTCAAGAGAATGGGCAGGTCACGCTTCCCATCGAGTTCCGCAAGCGATACAGCCTGAAGAAGGGGGATATTGTGGTCTTCAAGGAGACCGAAGAAGGGCTTCTAATCAACCCGAGAGAAGCCCAGGCAATGAGGCTGCTAGATGAAATCGGAGAGGCTCTAAAGGAACGAGGCATCAGCCTAGATGACCTTATCGAATCGGGGCGCGAGATCAGGCAGAAAATCTACGACGAAAAGTACGCCCGTGGCTCAAATGAGAATTAGGCTCTTCTTCGATTCAAGCGGTCTGTTTGCCGCCTCCTATTCCTCAACTGGCGGGGGGCGCGAATTGTTACGCCTGGCTATCCAGGGGAGAGTTCTAGTCCTCGTCAGCCAGGAAGTTCTGGAAGAAACAATTCGAAACCTAGTGCGTAAGGCACCAGAAAAGGTTGCAGCCTATAAGGAGTTACTTGTGTTGCTAGATCTGGAGGTAGTTTGTAGTCCCACCAAGGCAGAAGTCTCGGAAGCCGAGGAACACGTCGCTCAGAAGGATGCGCCTATCATTGCTGCAATCAAGAAATCGCAGGTGGACTTCTTTGTGAATCTTGATAAAAAGCATCTACTGGATAGACCGAACCTTGCCATATACACCAGCACAATTATTGGTACCCCCCAAGAAGCACTAGAGTATTTGAGAGGTGAAGAGGGTAATAAGCAGGTAACATAAAAAACGGCCAATCGCTTAGCCGCTCCCTCTGGCATCACCTGCGCCACACAACGGGAACACTCGACACAGAAACACCTGACCCCCCTCTGTCCACCGGCAACTGGGCAACTCGCTTGTTATATACATTCAGCGGAGAGGGTGGGATTCGAACCCACGGTGGATGCGAGACCCACAACGGTTTTCGAGACCGCCCCAATCGTCCACTCTGGCACCTCTCCATCTTTTGTAAGACAAGATGGCATCTTGCTGGCATTTTGCCCCCCATTGGCAAGCCGGCTTTTTGAAAAGGGGCTGCCCTACAACTTTTTGGACACCCCCCACTTGCCAACAGGCTGATTATAGCAAATATCGCCTTAAATTACCACAGAAGAATGTAATTCAGGGAAATGCACGTCTTTGATACCAACTTCGTCCAACTTGGCTCGCAGTGCTTGGGCGGCTTTTTTTTCCCCGTGAACCAGGAAGGTTTGCCTGAGCGATGCGCGGGTCGCTTGTACGTACTCCATCAGGAATAACTGTCCCGCATGGGCTGACAACCCGCCGATCGTTTGCACTTCTGCCCGTCGTTCGTATGTTTCCCCGAATATCTTCACCCGTTCATCACGATCAGCTAATCGCCTGCCGAGCGTATGAGGAGCCTGCCAGGATACGATCAATATCGTGTTTAACGGATTCTCGATATTGTTCTTTAAATGATGCAGTATCCTGCCGGCCTCCGCCATGCCCGATGCGGAAATGATGACCATGGGGTCTTTGCGATCGTTAAGAGCTTTCGATTCTTCCACTGAGCGGGTGTAGGTGAGGTGATCAAACCCCAAAGCCGCCTTATGCCGGTCTTGAGCGATGAATTCACGCGTTTCTTCATCAAAGCATTCCGGATGAGCGCGAAAGATATCGGTGGCATTTACAGCCAAGGGACTGTCAACGTAGACTGGAATGGAAGGGATATCACCGCTATCCATCATGCGGTGCAAACAATAAACTAGCTCCTGGGTACGACCGACGGCGAACGCCGGGATAATTACTTTACCCCCTCTTTTCACGGTGTGAGAAACGACCTCCCTCAATTCCTCAAATGCTTCTTCTGGATCGCGGTGCAGTTTGTCTCCATACGTGCACTCCATAATCAAATAATCAGCCCCCTCAGGTAGAACCGGATCGCGGATAAGAGGCAAGTCTCGCCGTCCTATATCACCAGAAAACCACAAACGTCTTCTACGACCATTTTCTTCAATATCCATAACCACGGCTGCTGAACCCAGGATATGCCCGGCATCTACAAAATGGGCGACGACACCGGGAATGGGCTCAAATTCCCCTCCGTAGGGTAAACATTGGAAATATTGAGCGACAAGGGCGGCATCTTCCATTGTATAAAGCGGCTCCACTGGTGGCTGCCCTTTCTTGGCTCGTCTTCTATTCACATATTTGACATCCGATTCTTGAATATGCCCCGAATCCATAAGCATGATATTCGCTAAATGAGCGGTAGCAGGGGTTGTGTAAATCGGTCCGTTATAACCATCCTTGACAAGATGGGGCAGATTTCCGCTATGGTCAATATGCGCATGAGAGAGGATGACCGCATCCAGCTCTCCAGGATCAAAAGCGAAGTGGCTGTTGCGCTGATAGAATTCTTTGCGACGACCTTGAAAGAGACCGCATTCCAGGAGGAGTTTACCCCCACTCACCTCTATCAAGTGTTGGGATCCTGTTACAGTTTGGGCTGCTCCATGAAACGAAACTCTCATTTTTCTTACCTGCATTTGAATTTATAGACAAATGAATCAACCAACTAACATATCAACAGAATCTTCCAGCTCGGATTTGAAACAGTGCTTTGCCAAGGTTACTTCGGATTTAGCACCGCTAGAATCTGGTCCCCAAATTGCTCGCAGCGCCAGGGAACTATTTCCATTGCAGCGACCAGCTCGTTGACGTTTTGAGGGGGACGTTTTGCCAGGGTGTACATCAGGTCACGGGGGAGCACTACATCTGAACTCACCCCCATATCTTGAGCCGTCAGCTTACGCCATCGCCGGAGTGCTTCCAAGCGGCGCAGAAAATTCCCGCCCGGACGCGTATGCCGCGGCGGGTAAATTGGGTCAGACACCATACCCCTTTTTACGGCTCCCAACAACTTTCTTCCGTGACGCTTTACCATTCTGTCGCTCATCCTAGGGATCTGACTGATCTCATCTAAACTCTGTGGCGTTAGCTCCGCAATGGAAAACAAAACCTGATTGCCTAACACCTTGAACAACGGTCTGTTATTCGATCTGGCGACCGCATCCCTATAGCGGCAGAGCTCCAGCAAAACCGCTGCATTTTGAGGCTCCAAATCATACGCGCCGCTGATGCGCCAGCACCCTGCGGTAATATCCCTGGGAGGGGATCCGCCATTGGCGTTCAACTTTATATCGCTTATTCGTTTAAAGTCCTCTTCGGCCAGAGGCAACAACTTGCTATCCAACAAATCCATTAAAAGCCGGTTGCGTAGGGGAATGAGGTAGTGGGTATCAAGCTGCGCATATTTCAAAAGGTTCTCAGGTAATGGGCGCTGCCCCCAATTGGCACGCTGGTTGCGCTTATCCACCTGCACCCCATATTCATCTTTCAAAATTGTACCCAGTCCCAGGGCTTGGCGACCTAAAATCCCGGCCGCGATCATTGTATCGAAAAGGTTGTTAAATTCAAATCCAAAATCTCTCTTAAGACATAATAAATCGTACTCAGCAGCATGAAAGACTTTTTCAATCTTCGGGCTGCGAAAAACAGGATCAAGCGGTGACAAGTTTTTTAGAGCCAGCGGATCCACCAGATAATCATTCCGTGGTGTAGAAAACTGAATCAGGCACACCTTTTCTTGATACGCATACAGGCTGTTCGATTCAGTATCAACTGCAATGATGGGTTCACTGCTCAGTTCACGTACTAACCGCTCGAGAGCTGCCGGGAGTCTTATGAGAATCGGTTCCGTTATATTTTTGGTGTCCATGAGGTTGTTTGTTTTTGTAAAAGAGACACGCCTTATGAAGGCTTTAGATTCATTCAATTTTTCGTAATATTATAGCCCATCCCCATTTCTCGTTCCAGACAGGAATTAAAAAATACGGGCGCATGCGCCCACATTTTATCCTGATCGAGAGATTCAATCGGAAAAGACCGTTTGTTACACTAATCACTTTTTTCCATTACAACTGCATCTTCGCCATCCTGGTAGTAAGCCGGCCAGATTTCAACTCGCTGGTAGCCATAATTGCGATAGAGAATAATTGCTGCCTGGTTCGAAGCTCTGACACTTAATTTAATTGCGGGTAGATCAATTCGATCTTCACAAACCCGCAGCAATGTCGACCCAATTCCTCGTCGGCGATATCCGGGCAATACACACAACGTTGCGATCCATGCCTGCTGCTGCGAAGGTTTCATATCAACCCCCACAAAACCGACCATCTGATCATCTATAACTGCCTTCAGACGTATGACGTCCGGGAAGGTTAATATGCCAATCAGATCCCATAGCGGCCAGACATCTTTGGGGAAGCACACTCGCTCTACGTAGCGGAGTGAACTTATATCACGCCAATTAGCGAGTTCAACCGATGCATGGCATCCAGGTATCACAGACAGAGCTGAAACCATAATTATCGATGGATAAAGCAACCAAAATAACGAACACGCAATACACTTTTAGATGTGTACTGCGTGTTCCCTATATCGTTATGATTTTTCTTCGCGACCTTTAACAAAGCTCTCCAACATACTTGTGAATTCCATCGGGAAGATATACTTGGTGGACGGACTGGCTCCGATATCCTTCAATGTTTCAAAATACTGTAAAGTCATCGTCTGAGAGTCAACCGTCTTGGCAATCGCGAATATCTTGTCCAGAGCCGTAGAGTAGCCTTCAGCACGCAGGATCTGCGCTTGACGTTCGCCCTCTGCGGTCAGGATAGCGGATTGCTTCGCACCTTCTGCCCTTAATATTGCGCCCTGTTTATCACCATCGGCTACATTAATTTGCGCCTCGCGCGCACCGGTCGATTCTGTAACCACGGCGCGCCGGTTCCTCTCAGCCGACATCTGGCGGTTCATCGCATCCTGAATCTCTCGCTCCGGGTTAATTTCTCTGATCTCGACGTTGGTCACCTTCACTCCCCAACGCTCCGTAACTTCGTCCAAGCGCACCCGCAGTAAGTTGTTAATATGCTCACGTTTAGACAGCACATCGTCGAGCAAGATGCTGCCGATCACCGCCCGCAAGGTGGTTGTCGCCATGCCCGCGGCTGCGGCTTCAAAATCCTGTACCTGGAGGACGCTTTCGGTGGGATCCAAAACCTTGTAATACCAGAGGAAATCCACTCCTACTGCGGCGTTATCCTCGGTGATCGAGCTCTGGTGGGGAATCTCACGGACCTGCTCACGTAAATCCACTCGCACAGACCGGTCAATTATCGGGATAAGGATAACAATGCCCGGTCCTTTCGCTCCAACACAGCGTCCCATTCGAAAAACTACCAGTCGCTGGTACTCCGGGATGATCTTGATGGCGCTGGCAATAAAGGCAACCGCAATCAGAACGACCGCTCCTACCAAACATAGTGCTGTTCCACCTACACTTTCGAACATCTCATTACCTCCTCGTCAAATTACAAAAAAATATGGGGGTTTTTACCAGTCTTACTAGACATGACCAAATCCATAACTTAAACACGCCAATACAGCCTTAAATGGTTCCCTGACCAACCGCCTCGACCACTAAAATAAAACCATCCCGAGCGACCACTCGGATTTGTGTGCCCTCAGATATAGGCTCTTTGCTGCTGGCAGTCCAGAGCTCTCCAGAGACTTGAACGGAACCTTCATCATGGATCTCTGATTTCGCTACGCCCACTTCTCCGATCAAGGCTTCCAAATCGTGAGTGGGTCGGGCACTTTCGGCTTCAAGGATCTTGCGGGTCGCCACCCAGAAGAAGCCGCCCAAAAAGAGTGAAACAGCCAGAGCCAGGAAGGGGTTTACTGCCGGCAACCACCAATCATCGCTGCGGAATAAGAAAGCCGATCCGATCACCAGAGCGGCAATTGAGGCCGCCAGGTAAGCAAAATTCTTTGGTCTCCGGATGGCTAAGAAGAAAAGCACAAATCCAACCAACAGGACCAACATCGCCCACCAGTTGATCGGCAGATTGTATATGCCATACCCAGCGAGGATCAGCATGATCAGACCCAGGATCTCTAAAAAACCTGTCCCAGGACTTAACATGGCCAAGATGGTGAAAAACAAACCGGCTGTCAGTAGCAAGTATGCAACATTGGGGTTGAGCAAAAAGTCCATTTTCGTTCCCTATTGAAACCAACAATAAAGTTCAAACCACATCCTTATTATACAATACAATCGCACTTAAATGCTCATTTTATATGTGTTCTTTTTCTTCCAGCAGTTGTTTTTCGATTGTGCAACTGTTTTTCTGCTGTCATAGTTGTTCATCTATTATGGTATAAATACAAACAATGAGGGAAGAGATTGAATTTTTACCCCCGCGCCGATTTGGCATGGTGCTTCAAACGATAATATCTGTCGTTCTCCTCATAGCTGGTTTATTTGGGGTGTGGCGAGCATTACAAACGGACATTGGGAGTGCAATGCTGCTTTACCTCTTGCCATCCCTACTGGTGTTAGGAGCCGTTCCAATATTAATGTATCACGCATATGCGCTGTACAATGCGAACTATAAAATCGAACGGGATGGTATTCGCCTTCGCTGGGGACTTCGACTTGTAGATATCCCGATCACCACAATCCAGTGGGTATATCCCACAGATCAGCTTGATGTACGGCTGCCTCTCCCACTGATACGCTGGCCGGGAGCTGTCATGGGTGTACGTCACGTTCCTGGCGAAGGGCAAGTCGAGTACCTGGCATCCAGAACGAGAAACCTGATCCTGATTGCCACTCCCGAACGAGCATATGCCATTTCCCCCCAAAACCCAACTGGGTTTATGCATACCTACCAGCGCTGTACAGAGATGGGATCTTTCACCCCGATCGCAGCACGATCAGTTCACCCAACATTATTTATCAGCCGAGTATGGTCGGCTTTACCTGCCCGAATCGTTCTGCTTGCCGGCGCCATCTTGAGCCTCAGCCTGTTTCTTTGGGTCAGCCTATCAATTCCCTCACGACCGCAAATCCACCTCAGGTTTTTACCTGATGGCTCACCAGGCAACTTGGTTCCAGCCATTCGTCTACTGTTGCTGCCGTTCCTAAACACATTCATATTCCTGACCAATCTTTTCACAGGGATGTATTTCTTCCGGAACGAGAGCAGCCAGCATTTAGCCTATCTGCTGTGGGGCAGCAGTGCCGTTACATCTTCGCTGTTCCTGGTTGCTGTTTACTTCATTCTGGGAGCCGGACAATTTCGTTAATATACACATTATCCCCAATGCTCGAAGAGTTATCCACAGGTTTTCAGCAATTATCCACACTTTTTAGCCTATGCAGCTAGCGATCGGTCTTTCTCTAGGTCTTCTTATCAGCGTTCTGGCTTGGCGCACCGGAACGCTGAGCCAGAGCGGCGCTATCGCAGCGACTTTGAGCGGAGGCCTGGTGTTCGGTCTGGGCGGATTTGCCTGGGCTGTATTGCTACTTGTTTTCTTTATATCCTCGAGCCTCCTTTCACGCCTGCCCCTATCCGGCAAGCGTTCTGTGGGTGAGAAATACGCAAAAGGAAGCCAGCGGGATTGGGGTCAGGTGCTGGCAAATGGAGGCCTGGGCGCACTGTTAGTCATCACATTCACATTATCGCCCGAAAAAACCTGGCTGTGGATCGCTTATGCAGGCGCCATGGCAGCCGTAAACGCCGATACCTGGTCGACCGAGCTGGGAATACTGAGCCCAGCGCTCCCTCGCCTGATCACCAGCGGTAAGACAGTTGAACCTGGCACCTCCGGAGCGGTCAGTGCCTTGGGAAGCCTGGCAGCATTAGGAGGGTCGGGGCTGATAGCCTTATGTGCAGCTCTTTTGACGACCTGGGGGTCACTGGATCAAACAGGTTTTTTCCTTCTAATCGCAATTGTCACCATTGGAGGGCTGAGCGGTGCCTTTTTTGACTCATTCTTAGGCGCGACCGTACAAGCAATTTACTACTGTCCATCCTGCCGCAAAGAGACTGAGCGCCACCCAATCCATATCTGCGGGACAGAGACCAACCATATGCACGGCTGGCGCTGGATCAACAACGATATGGTCAATTTTGCCTGTTCAATCGCCGGGGCTTCGGTTGCGGCTGGTCTATTCTTAATCTTGAATTGATTCGAGAAAATCAAAAACCATGATTTTACCCTCCGGCAACCGAAACATGCTGGAGTATAATTCTTTTAATAGGAAAGGTGTGACAAACACCCTGAGAATGACATACTGTGGTCTATAAGCAAAGTAATTATTCGATATGTCCGTAATAGACGAGATTAAAGCCCGGACTGAAATTGTAGATTTGATCTCCGAAACGGTGCAGCTGCGCCGCTCGGGAAAGAATTACACTGGCTTTTGCCCCTTTCATCCCAATACACGCACGCCGGCGTTCGTAGTTTTTCCAGAGACCGGTACATGGCGCTGCTTTGGTCAGTGCAACGAAGGCGGAGACGTCTTCAAGTTTTTGATGAAAAAAGAGGGGTGGGACTTTTCCGACGCCCTTCGCTCTCTCGCAGAGCGGGCAGGTGTCCAGCTCAAACCCCCAACTCCAGAAGAACAATCAGCAGAAGAAGAACACGATGGACTGCGCACCCTGCTCGAGGGTGCTGTCACCTTTTACCGCCACCAATTACTCAATACGCCCGCCGGTAAAGAAGCTCTGGACTACCTGCGACAAAAACGTGAGCTTAATGACAACACATTGGAGGCATTCGGTCTGGGCTACTCCCCCAACTCCTGGGAGGCCACCTTCTCGCATTTCAAATCAAAGGGCTGCAGAGATGACGAGTTAATTGCCTGTGGTCTGGTCTCCGAGCGTGACTCCGGCGGGATTTACGACCGCTTTCGTCACCGGATAATGTTTCCCATTCGGGATGCACGCGGCCGGATGGCTGGGTTCGGCGCCCGAATTTTAAATCCCGAAGACGTCCCGAAGTTCCTCAACTCTCCCCAAACCGCTATCTTTGACAAGGGTCGTTTGTTGTACGGTCTTGACCAGGCACGCAAAACAATTCGCACCCAAGACCAAGTCGTGATAGTTGAGGGCTATCTCGATGTGATCGCCCTGCACCAGGCAGGTTTTAGCAACGCAGTATCACCAATGGGGACAGCCCTAACCGAGCACCAACTATACCTGTTAAAGCGCTACACCCGCCGTATCATACTGGCTCTCGACCCGGATGCAGCTGGTGATAAAGCCACAATACGCGGATTGGAAGTCGCTCGCCAGGCTTTCGACCGCGAACAAGATCCTGTCTTTGATGCGCGCGGATTGCTTCGACACGAAGCCCGCCTTAAGGCAGACATCCGTGTAACCATGCTGCCGGAAGGTTTGGATCCCGATGAAATTGTCAACCGGAATCCGCAGGAATGGAGCGCCATCGTCGAGAACGCCCGTCCAATTGTGATACATGTAATGGAGACCCTGTCTGTCGGGCGCGATATGGACGACCCCAAAATCAAAACAGATATTGCCGCCCAGGTTATGCCGCTGATTAAAGACATCCCGAGCCCAATTGAACGGGATACATATCGCCAACGGCTGGCGCGCCTGCTGCGAGTCGATGAACGAACTTTGTTGGAGAATGTTCCTGCCTCATCTGCCCGGCACGCTCGCAGGACTCGAAGACCCCCGAGAGGAGCACCACAGGAATTACAACCTCTGGGTGCGTCCGGCGGTTTCGCACTCGAGGCACACTGTTTAGGCGTTTTACTCCGCCGCCCCAACCTCCTGTACCAGGTTGACCGGCGTCTGCAAGAAGCCGGTTTGGCTCGCCTGTCACCCCAAGATTTCCAGCACGGCGATCACCAGGCGATCATGCGCCTCTTCCAAGAGTCCGTCGATCAAGATGTAGCTGAACCTATTAATTATGTGTTCAACAGCCTTTCTCTGCCGATGATGGAACTTGCAGATGATTTGCTGTCACGGACTGCCAAGCTCGACCCGAATGAGGAACGCGTCATCGAAGATTTGATGCGCGGCTTGCTCGAGTTGCGCCTGCGCAACCTTCATCAAAACATCGAATATATACGTTATCTAATACAAGAAGCGGGTGAACAGGGGGACACAAAGGCTACCAGTTACTTGCAGATGATGGTGCAGCATACAGAAACAATGAGACGGCTCAACATTGCTGTTGGTCGTTATACAGGTCGTTCGTTGCCCACACGCCAGCAGGGATGATAAGCCATGCAACCCCCCAACGATGCAACTGATACTACATCTCAACCTGCAGCGCAAGCAGACGGGGACGAGAGTAACTCCCACACCATTGATGTTCCTGCAATCTTGAACAAATCTAGTGAAACGTTGGCTGATGACGACCAATTACTTGGAGGAGATATCGACCAAAAAAGCCTATCCCGTGAAGAGCAAGAGTCCCAAAAAAAGTCGCGTGGCGGCACAGCAGATATTCTCAACAAACCTGAACTGTTGGCTGACATTGGTGATGACCCTGTACGCCTTTATCTCAAAGAGATCGGAAGTATTGAGCTGCTAAAGACGGATCAGGAGTATTGGCTGGCGACGCGTCTGGAAGCCGCCGAACGGGTTGATGTACTCAGCGGGCAGCATCCACTGGCGCGCAGCCAATCTTCCGATTCGCACGAGGATACAACCACAGCTGATCGCATTTACCTCACCCTGTTCGAAGACTTGAAGACATCGTGGAACCGACTCGTAGAGGACGCCAACCGGTTGGGATACGAATGCCCCGATTTGAACCTGATCCTATCTGAAGCCCAAATGCTGCGTAGCACCTGGGGAAAAGAAACACCGTCTTACCTGCGCGTCTACCTGGATAATGGTCTATGGGGTAGTGATCCGCTTTGGGACGGCGTGGCACACAACGCCTTCAGCGTGTTCTTGTATCTATATATGCTGCCGGAAGGAGTGGCTGAACTCCTGAGTATACAAATTGCCGAACGGGGAGATTTGCCCGACGAAGATATATTTGAAAGCTATCTCACTTCGAATGAAGAATTACAAAACGAGCTGGATCAAATCCATAAGCGGAGCGAGGACGCCCAACAAGCGATCATCCGGGCAAACTTACGATTGGTGGTCAATCTTGCCAAGCGATATATCGGTCGAGGAACTTCCTTTTTAGACCTTATTCAAGAAGGCAACATAGGCTTGCTACGGGCTGTATCGAAGTTTGATCCTGCGCGCGGTTATAAATTCAGCACATATGCAACCTGGTGGATAAGACAATCCATCAGCCGTTCGATCGCAGATCAATCCCGAACGATCCGCATACCTGTGCACGTCTTCGAATCCATTAGCCGCCTCCTGCGCGTCCAACGTGAACTCGTCCAGGAGTTGGGGCGCGAGCCAACAATTGAGGAGATTGCTCTGGAAGCCGAATATCTGGAACCACAGGACAGGCAGGAAATATTAGACTCCCGGGTTGAATCCACAGCAATTGAAGAAGGCGTGCGCCGGCGTTGGGACCATGCCACTACTAAGGTGAGCCGAATCCTGCATGCCATGGAAGAGCCAATGTCCCTGGATAGTACGGTGGGACAAGAGGAAAGCAGCCAATTAGGTGATTTCATCAAGGATGAAGACGCCATCGAACCGATGGACGCCGTAGCGCGGGAAATGCTGCGAGAATCAATAGCAGATACCCTGGCGGTGTTATCCGATCGAGAGCGACAGGTACTTGAACTTCGGTACGGGCTTGTTGATGGTCGGGACCATACTTTGGAAGAAGTCGGTCAACACTTCAGCGTGACACGCGAGCGCATCCGCCAAATTGAAGCTAAGGCTCTGCGAAAATTACGCCATCCCACACGCAGTCGAATGTTGCGCGATTTTCTTAAATAGCTCCCCGGGACTTTGTGAAAATTGACACATTTAATTGCCTGTGATAAACTAACTTGACTTTCGTTTTTCCATCCAAGAAAGTCAAATTCACACATCCTAATAAGGTCTAAAAGCGCCATAAATAATGCGTCGTCAACTCGCTTTTCCCTCCAACTTTGAAATAGTCATATTTTGCGGAGATAAACAGAGGTTTCCATGTTATTAGAATATCTTCCTATCGCCGTGTTATTAATCCTTGCCTTGTTATTGGCAGGGATTGTAATTGCGCTTGGGCACATGTTCGGCCCTCGCCATCCCACAGAGCGCAAATCAATGCCCTACGAGTCAGGGATGAGACCCATTGGTCCGGGCACCCGCAGGATGCCGGTCCATTTTTATCTCGTGGCTGTGTTATTCATATTGTTTGATATAGAAGTAATGTTTTTCCTCCCCTGGGCGGTTATCTACAAGAAGTTAGGGGTTTTTGGTCTTGTAGAGATGTTGATCTTTATAGCTATCTTAGGGGTTGGTTATGTATATGTGTGGAAAATGGGAGCTTTAGAATGGGAGTAGAACAAAAGCTCGGCAATATGGGGTTTGTAACTACAACGCTGGAACAAGCAGTGAACTGGTCGCGCACAAGGGCAATGTGGCCTATGCTGTTCGGTCTAGCATGTTGCGCAATCGAAATGATGGCTGCCCAAGCTTCACACTATGATATGAGCCGCTTCGGTATGGAGTTGATGCGCGCCAGCCCGCGTCAATCTGATCTAATGATTGTAGCAGGGCGAGTCTCACGCAAGATGGCTCCAGTTTTGCGCCGTTTATATGACCAGATGCCGGACCCTAAATGGGTGATCTCGATGGGGGATTGTGCATCTTGCGGCGGAGTTTTTAACAACTATGCAATTTTCCAGGGAGTGGATGAAGTAGTCCCAGTAGACGTTTACGTGGCAGGCTGCCCGCCGCGCCCCGAAGCCCTTATACACGGAGTTGTTACCCTCTATGAAAAGGTACAGGGTGAAAAGCTCACGGACTGGGCCTAAGCAGATAATCTTCAAAAATAATCCAGCCCAAAAAAAACTGGTTGATAATAAAAGTGAATCAAGAGAACACCATGAGCGAAAACCTATCAGTTATTAGCGAGGCGATAAGAGAACGCTTCGCCGCCCAGGAATATGCTTTTCTAGGTGAAGTCAGTCTGATCGTTAAACCCGAACAAATTGTCGAAGTCTGCAAAGCTCTACGAGATGAATTCAATTTCGAAGTGCTAACCGAGGAAACCGCCGTAGATTACTGGCCCGAGCAATCGCCGCGCTTCCATGTGGTTTACAGGATGCGGTCACTCCAACACACCCTTATCCTGGGGCTGCGGGTTCCACTCGAAGGCAACGCCCCGTCTATACCAACAATTGAAGGTATTTATAAAAACGCAAATTGGTTCGAAAGAGAGCTGTGGGACATGTTCGGCATCCACGTCGAAGGTCATTCCGACCTGCGGAGGATTGTATTACCGTACGATTGGGAAGGTCACCCTTTGCGCAAGGATTATCCATTGGGTTACGAAGAGGTTCAATTCTCATTCAATTTTGATGAGATTGACATTCGCAAGCCGTATGCCAAAGAATAAAACCGAGATAAAGCGAGCATCTTACTGTTCACGAGATATCTTATGCCTGATAGACCAACCCTCACACTGACCGAAGCCTCGATGGAAGAGATTAAGCACCTGGTGTCTAAGCGTGCCATCGCGGGCGAGACCGTCCTTTTGAACATGGGACCACAGCATCCCAGCACGCATGGTGTCCTGCGTCTGCTGCTGGAATTGGACGGGGAAGAAGTAGTCCGGTGTATACCTGATGTGGGCTACCTGCACACTGGTATAGAAAAGAACATGGAAGCTAAAACCTATATCAAAGCCGAGGTGATGTCAGACCGGCTGGATTACCTGAATAACGTCGGAAATAACCTGGCGTACTGCCTTGCCATAGAAAAACTTACTGGGCTAGACGTACCTCCCCGCGCACAGGCTATCCGGGTGATTTTGACCGAATTACAACGCATCGCTTCTCATTTGATTTTTTTAGCAACTACCGGGCTGGACGTAGCTGCCACATCCATATGGATGTACTGCTTCCGTGAACGTAATCTGATACTCGATATAATGGAAATGTGTTCCGGTCAACGAATGATGACCACCTACATACGACCCGGAGGTTTGTGGCGCGATGTACCGGCAGAGTTCGAAGGTGAGGTACGCAGTTTCATCAAAGTATTTCCCTCCCGAGTCGATGAATACGAAGCACTGCTGACGAAAAATCCGATCTTTTTAGATCGCACGAAAGACATAGGCGTCCTGACTCAGGAAGACGCTCTCAGTTGGGGTGTAACCGGACCAATGCTGCGCGCATCTGGCATCCCCCATGATCTACGCAAATCGCAACCATATTCGGGTTACGAGCTGTATGATTTTGAGATTCCCATGCGCAGCGAAGGAGATACCTTCGCACGCTATATTGTGCGCATTGAGGAAATGCGTGAAGCACTTCGCATCGTCGAACAAGCATTGGACAAACTACCATACGGACCAGTGCGAAGTGATAACCGAAAATACGTACCACCGCCCCGTTCCGAGTTAGGCACCAGTATGGAAGCGCTTATTCACCATTTCAAACTCTGGACAGAAGGTTTCAACCCTCCGAAAGGGTCGGTTTATGTTGCAGTTGAATCACCGCGCGGTGAGCTGGGTGTCTACCTGGAGAGCGACGGCGGTCCCAAACCTTACCGGATACACTGGCGTACGCCATCATTCACAAACTTACAAATCCTGCCGCTGATCGCCAGAGGACACTTAATAGGTGACCTTGTCTTGCTGATCGGCACTGTAGACATTGTCCTTGGAGACGTGGACCGCTAACCTTCATAGAACGAGGAAATATGCTGGCTGAAAAATACACAACCGAAATCCAAACCATTCTGGCGAAGTATCCACCGGAAGAGCGGCGAGCCGCTGTGATGCCGTTGCTTTACCTGGTCCAGCGTGATCAGTTGTACGTAGACCGCCATTCGATGTCGGAAATCGCAGAAATACTAGGGATTTCGACCACCGAGGTCGCGTCCGTGGTGGGTTTTTACAGTCTCTATTATGACCAGCCTGGCGGAAAATACCGCATCCAGGTGTGCACTGATCTCCCCTGCGCTTTGCGAGGTGCAGAACAGTTCATGGAGCAATTGTGCCAACGACTGGGGATCAAACCTGGTGAGACCACCTCAGATGGTCTATTCACTGTAGAGCCGGTTATGTGCCTGGCGTCCTGCGACAAAGCACCAATGTTTCAGGTCCAGTCAGGTGGGGGTCTGGCGTATTACGAAGACCAGACGGTTGAGAATGCCTTAGCGTTGATCGAGCAGTTACGCACTGAGGCTGCCAGCAAAGGCAGTGCCAAACGGAAGGATGAATATGAGTAAATATCCCGCCGGTGAAAATAATTCATACATCCTGCTGCGCCAGCGAGCAATTCCAGACTTAGACAACCTGGATATCTATCGCCAGCACGGCGGGTTTACGGTACTCGAAAAAGCGATCACTTCAATGAAACCGGATGAAGTAATAGAAGTGGTCAAGGGTTCCGGGCTGCGCGGCCGTGGGGGAGCAGGCTTTCCGACCGGATTGAAGTGGTCGTTCATCGACAAGGACAACTGGCCGCATTACGTTGTCGCCAACGCCGATGAATCCGAGCCGGGAACCTTCAAGGATCGCGAGATAATGGAGGGAAATCCTTACCAATTCCTGGAGGGCATAGCAATTTGTGCTTATGCAATCCAGTCCAGTGCCGCCTATATCTACCTGCGGGGTGAGTTTTGGCAGATCTCAGCCAACCTGGATCGACACATAGAAGCACTTGGGGTAGCCGGTCTACTCGGTGACAACCTCTTCGGGAGCGACTACTCCCTGCATATTTACACCCACCTTGGAGCCGGCGCTTACATTTGTGGTGAAGAGACAGCCTTGCTTGAATCCATGGGAGGGAAATTAGGTCAGCCACGCCTGCGCCCCCCGTTCCCACCTTCATTCGGTTTGTTCGGCAAACCAACGGTGGTCAACAATGTGGAGACATTAACTAACGTACCCCCAATCGTGGAACGAGGCGCCGAATGGTACCGCACTATGGGCACCGAGAAGAGCTCCGGACCCAAGATTTTTTCACTTTCGGGTCGCGTATCCCGCCCTGGCAATTACGAGCTTCCGTTGGGCACTACTTTCCGCGAGCTGATCTACGAACATGGTGGAGGCATCCCAAACGGGCGCTCCATCAAAGCAATTATGGCAGCCGGGGCGAGCTCAGCCCTGATCGTCGCCAACGATGAAGCGTTGGACACACCAATGGACTACGAAAGCGTTCCTGCCCTGGGGGCACAACTCGGCTCAGCCTCGGTGATCGTGATCGACGACTCGATCAGCATCCCATGGCTGATAAACAAGACCACACATTTCTTCAAGCATGAATCTTGCGGCAAATGCACGCCCTGCCGGGAGGGTACTTATTGGATGATGCACCTCACAGATCGCATTGCAAACGCTAACGCCACCCAGGAAGATGTGGCTTTGCTCCACGCTGTAGCAAGCCAGATCAGAGGCAAGTGTTTGTGCGCATTGGGAGAATTTTCGATCGAGCCTGTTTTAAGCGGTATCGAGCGCTTTAAGGCGGATTTTGACACCGCTGTTAGTGAGACAAACAACAACTGACACGTGACACCTGACACGTTTTGGAGCAGCGAATGACAAAGTTGGTGACACTGACAATCGATGGGATGCAAGTAAGCGTACCAGAGGGGACTCTGGTGGTGGATGCGGCTAAAAAGATTGGCATCGAAATCCCGGTCTTCTGCTATCACCCCAAGATGGAACCAGTGGGTATGTGCCGTATGTGCCTTGTGGAGATCGGTCGTCCTGTGATCGATCGATCCACAGGTCAACCAGTTTTGGAGGACGACGGCAGTCCCAAAATCCAATTCAGTCCCAATTTAGAGACCGCCTGCACCACCCCGGTTGGAGCGGGTATGGTGGTTCTAGGAGCTACAGAAAAGGCCAGGTCGGGACGGGAGGACATCATCGAATTCCTGCTGACGTCTCACCCGCTGGATTGTCCAATCTGCGATAAAGGCGGCGAATGCCCACTGCAGAACTTAACCATAAAATATGGGTCAGGGCAAAGCCGCTATCTTTACGATGAGAAAAAACATTTCGTCAAGCACGTCTCCCTGGGCGAATTGATCTTTCTTGACCGCGAACGCTGCATTCAATGCGGGCGGTGTGTGCGTTTCCAAAGCGAAATTGTGGACGACCCGGTGATTGGCTTTTTCCATCGGGGTAGAGCCCTTGAGATTGTGACATATTCAAATCCGGGATTTGACTCCTACTTCTCAGGCAACACCACAGATATCTGCCCGGTGGGAGCCTTGACAACTGCTGACTTCCGCTTTGGAGCCCGCCCCTGGGAGCTTAACAAGGCTGCTTCAATTTGCAATCACTGCCCGGTTGGCTGCAATCTCACTATGAATGTTCGCCGTGAGGCTGCTTCAGGCGGTGACTGGGTCGTTAAGCGTGTGATGCCGCGCCAGAACGAATCGGTAAACGAAATATGGGTTTGTGATAAAGGGCGCTTTGGTTACCATTTCGCGGCCAGCAGTTCGAACGACCAAACCAGCTTCAAACGTCTCAGCCAGCCTTTGGTGCGCAAGAACGCAGGCTCGGACCACCCTGGCGAGCTGGTTCCCGCAAGTTGGGACGAAGCGCTATCGGTGGTTTCCGAGCGATTTGCGGAGGCTGGAGACGGTTTGCTGGCTTTAGCAGGGGGACGTCTTGCCAACGAGGACTTGTTTAATCTAAAACAGTTAACAACTACTCTAGGCGGCGAAGCGGTTCTATATACACATATGGCTGGTGGTGAGCTTACGACACAGCTTGGAATTCAGCCAGGATCGGATATTGGCACAATGGGACAAGGAGATGCCATCCTGGTTGTAGCGTGTGACCTCATGGAAGAAGCGCCGATCTGGTGGCTGCGGGTTAAACAAGCGGCTGAACGCGGATCTCAATTGATCATCCTTAACTCGCGATCTACCAAACTGGATCAGGCGGCTGCTTTTGTCCTGCGGTATCCTTTTGGCGCTGAGACATCCGCTGTATTAGCGATGTTAAACGCACTTTCTGAAAAACGCTTGAGATTACCCGAGGCTGTCCAAGTGTTAGAGCGTGACCCCACTCTGCAAGCGGCTGCAGAGGTCTTTTCCGGTGCAAATAATGCCTTGATCATGTATGGAAGTGATTGCATCGGACTGACTGAATCTCAAGCTCTTGCCCAGGCGTGCGCTAACCTGCTGGATGCCACAGGGCATGTTGGTCGACCGAATAACGGGCTCCTGGGCGTGTGGCCGCGAGCCAACGACCAGGGGGCTTGGGAGTTAGGCTTCCAGACACAGACTAAGTTAGAGGATGCGTTAGGAGCAGCAGCGGCTTTGTATATCGTGGCAGCTGACCCCGCCGGAGATGACCCCACCTACTTGGGTCAATCGGGGTTTGGTGGAAAAGCTTTCGTAGTTGTGCAGGATCTCTACCTGACTCAGACCGCCCGCCTGGCTGACGTTGTCCTGCCTGCTCAATCATGGATCGAGCGCGATGGCAGTTTCACTTCTGGCGAACGACGTGCGCAACGATTTTACCCCGTTATTCCCCCAAGAACAGCACCCGTCAGCCGTGCGGAAAGCCCGAGCACAAATAAAGCTCCCCTTCTGATAGCCGGAGACGAGGTAATGGAAAGCCCCTTACCCGACTTCGCCATTACTGCTATGATCACATTACGAATTGATTCGGAAGCCCGAATAACAGCCTCAAGCGCAGCGAGGGTGTTCAATCAGATGGCTGAAACGGTGCCCGCATTTAGTGACCAGACCTACTTGGAACTGGCTCAGGTGCATGAACAATGGCCAATTGTCGGTAGGGATGACCTTTATTACGGTGGTACATCATACGAAAATACAGGTGGGTTAGGCATGCAGCTTGCGCTAAATACCAGCGATACCCCATCAACCACCAGGCTTGCGGGCACAACTGTAGAATTTATACGCATGCCAAAACTTGGGCAGATCGCCTTTCCGATTGCGCGTCTATACGACCGGGGAAAGACATTGATGCCTTCCCAACTGCTCCACGAACGTATTGGTGAACCTTACATCGTGCTCAACGTCAATGACGCTGAAATGCTAAGAATTCAGGATGGAGATGTGGTGCATATGACCGTGGCAAACCGTGAGCCTGACTCACCTGATAGGGTAACCACGGGGCAAACTGTTGTGGTACAGGCTCGTTTAGACCAGGAACTTCCCGAGCGGGTTGTGCTCGTGCCGCGCAGTTTCGGAATTCCGATAGACAAACCGACGCCTGTTGAGATCAGGCGTACAGAATAACAAATATTGACTGCTTGCATAAAAGGAAACGGCATTTCTGGCAACTTGATTTAACGATCATTGAGGATGTTAAATGGAATATGGTCTGATACTGGAATGGATAATCAAAGCGGTCCTCATGCTACTGATTTTACTTATCGGCTTTGCATATACGACCTATCTCGAACGCAAAGTCCTGGCTCGCATGCAGGTCCGTTATGGCCCAAATCGCGCCGGACCCAAAGGTTTACTGCAACCTGTTGCCGACGGTGTGAAGCTGATCTTTAAAGAAGAACTGATCCCCGCCAAGGCAGATAAGCTGTTATTTATCCTTGCTCCAGTTATTACCGTTCTTCCAGCCCTGACCATCCTGGCAGTGGTGCCGTTTGGCGGTACAGTAAACCTGTTTGGACGAGAAATCACGCTCTCCATCGCTGGAGATCTCAACGTGGGCATTCTTTACCTTACCGCAGTAACATCCATTACTGTATATGGAATGGTACTGGCAGGTTGGGCATCGAATAACAAATACGCCATGATGGGTGGTATTCGTGCCACGGCTCAAGTGATCAGCTATGAACTCGCTCTTGGTTTAGCCTTTATTGGCCCCATTTTATTAGCCAGCTCAATGAGCGTTAACGAAATTGTGAACGCCCAGGGTCGCATGGGCTGGTTTTTCATCTATCAACCAATTGGTTTTATTATCTTCTTGATCGCCACCTTAGCGGAAATCAACCGCGTTCCGTTCGACATGCCTGAGGCTGAACAGGAATTAGTCGCAGGCTATCACACTGAGTATTCGGGGATGAAGTTCGCGTTGTTCATGATGACCGAGTACATAAAAATGATAGTTGTTGCAGTTCTTGCCGCCACTTTTTTCCTGGGCGGCTATCTTGGTCCCTTCGTGGATCAAGTACCCTGGCTGGGACCGGTCTACCTTTTTATAAAAGTGTTCATTCTAGTATTCGGCATTATTTGGGTGCGCGCAACCTGGCCGCGTTTTCGCTATGACCGCCTAATGGCATTTGGCTGGAAGATCATGCTGCCATTAGCTGTGTTGAATGTATTATTAACGGGTGCCTTTATTATCCTGTTCCCGGGGGTCATCCGTTAGATCTTATGCCTGTTTGGTTGCACAGCACCCTTTTTGGAGGTAGGTAATGTTTGCGATTGAGCTTGCTCGCGGTTTGTATACCACCTGGCGCGAGATGTTTAACAAGCCAGTAACAATCCAATATCCGGATCAGAGACGACCGGTGTACCGGCGCTTCAAAGGACGTCACTCTCTACACCGCTATGATAATGGTTTGGAGAAATGCATCGGATGCTCTTTGTGTGCCGCGGCATGTCCAGCCGATGCGATCTTCGTTGAATCGGCTGAGAATACAAACGCAGCGCGCTTCTCTCCGGGCGAACGCTACGCCAGCACCTACGAGATAAATATGCTGCGCTGCATTTACTGCGGTTATTGCGAGGATGCCTGCCCGACTGAGGCAATTGTTTTGGGTGACAATTACGAACTGTCATTTACAGACCGCCACGATGCAATTTATACGAAAGAAATGCTGCTTGAAGCGTTGCCGGAAGGCGGCAGTTTAACACCTCAGGAAGTCAAGCCTGGTGTATACACTCGTTCTGTACCTGAAATGAAAGACCCGGTGGATTGATGATTATAGATTGCTGTGACCTTTGGTTAGATTGCCCCTCCAGAACATATTCTCAAGAGAAAACCAAATTCTGGCGATCAAAATGGAGTGGACAATGATCCCTGACATGATCCTGTTTATTTTATTAGCCATCGTAGCGGTCACTTCTGCGCTTGGGATGCTGCTAAGCAGAAGTGCCGTCTATTCGGCTCTCAACCTGGTCCTTAATTTCGGTACCGTTGCCGTACTTTACTTGCTATTAGGCGCCCCATTTATCGCCCTTGCACAGATCACCGTCTATGCCGGTGCGATCATGGTTCTGTTCTTATTCGTAATAATGCTGCTTGGCGTCGAACAACTGCGCAAAGGCTCGGCATTGCCATGGCAGCAAACTTTAGCCATCATATCAGGGCTGTTACTGCTGGCTCTGACCGCTTATGTAATCTTCATCCGTCCAATGACGCTGCCCCAAGTGAGTCCCACTCAATTAGGTTTCGGAACACCGGGAGCAATTGGAGAAATCCTATTTAACAAGTACCTGCTTCCATTCGAAGTGACCTCTGTTCTGCTCCTGGTTGCCATGATCGGCGCAATCGTACTGACGGGTAAAAGAGAACCCAAAACAAAAACGTGACCAACAGGTCCTTATACGCAAAGCCTTGCAGCAGGTGGAGGTGATTAATGGTCCCCATTCAATACTTTATCGGCTTATCCGCAATTTTATTCACTATAGGTATTCTAGGAGTCCTTATCCGGCGCAACGCGATCATCATCTTCATGTCTGTCGAATTAATGCTGAACTCCGCAAACCTGGCGTTTATTACTTTTGCCCGTATGTACCAATCCCTGGACGGGCAGGTTTTCGTTTTCTTCGTCATGGCAGTTGCCGCTGCGGAGGTTGCTGTCGGTCTAGCGCTGATCGTAGCCATCTTCCGGAACAAACAAAGCATCGATGTCGATCAGATAAACAGCCTGCATGGTTAAAGAACCCTGTTGGATTTTCAGTAAATTGCCGATTTTCGATCAACGATCATCTAAACAGGGTCAACAATCTGAGTTTTTTTGAGGTACGCCTATGTGGTTGAGTGAAGCAGTATCAAGCGGTCCGCAGTTCTTTTACCTGGTACCCTTGGTTGTTTTATTCCCGGTGATAGGTCTGCTGGTCAACACGGCTTTCGGTGGTCGAATGAGCGAGAAAGCTATCGGTTGGTTGGCGAGCGCCGCCGCCGGGCTTTCGTTCGTGGTTGCCGTGTTATTAGGCATCTCTCTCCTGAGCTATCCCGAAGGCGCAGTCGTTCCAATAGTGGATTGGATCACCATCGGTGAGCTTAACATCAACTGGGGTTTCCAGGTGGATACGCTATCGGTGACTATGATGCTGGTAGTGGCAGGAGTCGGCACATTGATCCATATATACTCCATCGGGTACATGCACGACGATGTGCGCTTTCAAGGCGACCCGGGGCGCTACCAGCGCTTTTTCGTCTTCATGAACCTGTTCATTGCCATGATGATGATCCTGGTCAGCGCCGATAATTACCTGATGCTGTTCGTGGGCTGGGAGGGCGTCGGTCTTTGCTCTTACCTGCTGATCGGCTTCTGGTATGACAAGGGCGAAAACGGAATTGGCAACGCCGTCGCCGGGAAAAAAGCCTTCATAGCCAACCGTATTGGTGACTTCGGATTCATCCTCGCAGCTTTTATCATGTTCTGGGTTTTTGGCACATTTGAATTCAATGCAGTCTTTGAACTTGCGCCCGAAGTTGCGTCCTTATTTCCAGCGGCAATAGTGGCGATCACTCTGCTCATGCTGGTGGGAGTGACCGGAAAATCGGCTCAGATTCCGCTCTTCGTCTGGCTTCCGGATGCCATGGCTGGTCCTACCCCAGTCTCTGCGCTCATCCATGCTGCCACCATGGTAACCGCCGGTGTTTACCTGATCACCCGTTCCGCCGCACTGTACAATCTAGTACCTCAGGTGCAGAACATCGTGGCGCTGGTTGGTGCCGCAACAGCACTGTTTGCAGCAACAATCGCAGTTGGGCAATTCGACATCAAAAAGGTGCTGGCTTATTCAACCATCAGCCAATTGGGATTTATGGTGGCTGCAGTGGGAATGGGAGCTTATGTTGCAGGAATGTTCCACCTGGTGACACACGCCTTCTTCAAAGCCCTGCTGTTCCTCTCCGCTGGCTCGGTCATATTAGGTCTGGAACACGCCCACCACCATATGGAGCACAACTCACAGCTCAAACTGCCAATGGATGAAAATGACCTCCATTTCGATCCCCAAGACATGCGCAACATGGGAGGTTTGAGAAACCGTATGAAGATATCCTTCTGGGTCTATCTGATCGGCGCTATCGCCCTGACAGGCATCCCGCCTTTGGCAGGGTTTTGGTCGAAGGACGAGATTCTGACGGATGCGGCTAATTTCAACCCGCTTGCTTACTGGATGATGCTCGCTGCGGCTTTCCTGACCGCCTTCTACATGGGACGCCAGATTCTGATGGTTTGGTTCGGCAAGCCGCGCAGTCTCCCCGCCGAACATGCTAACGAAAGCCCCCCGATCATTACCGTGCCGTTGATCATCCTGGCCGCCCTTGCCGCGACAGGTGGCGCGCTCAACCTTCCGATGTGGCACACATTTACGCACTGGCTGGAAGACAGCCTGGGGCACCTGCATGCAGCCGAATTTTCACTTCAAATAGCCGGGTTGAGCTCATTTCTGGTGTTGGCGGCCATTTTCTTAGCCTGGCTGCTCTACGGACGCAAGTATCAAGCCATGCAGGAACTGCCTCCCGACAAGCGACCGGACGACCCGCTGCGCCCGATCCTCGGTCCGGTATTTAATGCCCTGAATCACAAGTGGTGGGTGGATGAATTGTACTGGACGATCATCATTAACCCGTACGTCTCCCTGGCTCATTTCCTGGCAGACGTGGTCGATTGGCGTTTCTGGCACGACTGGTTCCACGACACCGTGATCGTTGGAGGTTACAACAAACTTACACAGGTATTATCAATTCAGATCGATCTTGGTGTGATCGACGCCGTAGCCAATAAGCTGGGCGACTCTGTGAAACGAGCCGCTGCCAAATGGCGTGTCATTGAGACTGGCTACGTGCGCAATTATGCCCTATCGTTTTTTATTGGTGTGGTTCTTATTCTTGGATACTTGATATTACGTTGATTCGTTACCCTTATCCCCCCGATCAAATTCTCCCCTCAATCAAGGAGATAGGCGCTGGGGAAAGGGATAAAACGCAGTTCGCGGCGATCGGTCGGCAACTACCGTGTGAACCGCTGGAGGACAAGATATGAATTATTACATCGACCCCTTGACCCTGGTCACATTTTTCCCTGTGATAGGCATCGTGGTGCTGCTTTTTCTGCGCGCTGACCAGAAGGTACATGCGCGTTGGGTGGCTCTAATCACTTCGCTGATCACTTTTGGCATCTCACTAGCCATATTAGCCCAATTCAACCCAGCCAACCCGGATCTCCAGATGGTCGTAAATATCCCATGGATCCAGGTCGCCGGGTGGAACATCTCTTACTTTATGGGTGTGGACGGCTTGAGCATCCTCTTAATTTTGCTTACCACGTTACTGACGTCATTATCCATCCTTTCCACCTGGACTGCGGTACAGGACCGGGTGAAAGAATTCATGATCTTTTTTCTGTTCCTCGAAATGGGAATGCTGGGAGTATTTCTGGCGCAAGATCTGTTCTTGTTCTACGTCTTCTGGGAATTCACTTTGGTGCCGATGTATATGTTAATCGGGATATGGGGTGGCAAAAGACGTATTTATGCAGCGATCAAGTTCTTTCTATACACCATGGCGGGATCCATCTTGATGCTTCTGGCAATCCTGTGGCTGGGTATATATCAAGACACATTTAATGTCCCCGAACTGGCTGCAATGGGCGGCATTCCACCCAACTTGCAATTCTGGTTGTTCCTGGCTTTCGGTGCAGCTTTTGCAATCAAGGTACCGATGTGGCCTCTGCATTCCTGGTTGCCGGATGCGCACGTCGAAGCACCCACTGCTGGATCGGTAATCCTTGCCGGTGTACTGCTAAAAATGGGCACCTACGGTTTTCTGCGCTTCAATCTTCAGCTCTTCCCTATAGCTTCCGTAAAGCTTGCGCCGTGGGTGGCTGCCCTGGCAGTCATTGGCATTTTGTATGGCGCTGCCGTGTCTTACGCTCAAAAGGACGTCAAGAAGTTGGTCGCCTATTCATCCGTCAGTCACCTGGGCTTTGTGATGCTGGGATTGTTTGCCCTCAATTCACAAGGTGTGCAGGGCGGCATCCTTCAAATGATAAACCATGGTATCAGCACCGGCGCCTTATTCTTGATCGTAGGGATGCTTTACGAACGGCGCCACACACGTGATATGGACGCCTTCGGCGGTTTGTGGAAAGTGATGCCCATCTATGGCGCCCTGACACTGATCGTAGTGCTTTCATCGATGGGGCTTCCGGGGCTAAATGGGTTTGTGGGAGAATTTGCAATTCTGCTTGGTTCGTGGGGTGCGGGTTTGCCGGGCGGCGTGCTGGGCTCTCCCTGGTTCACTGCATTAGCTGCCCTTGGGATTATCCTGGCCGCGGTCTACCTCTTATACATGTTCCAAAAACTGTTCCTCGGACCGGTGACAAAGGAAGAAAACCGCGTCCTGTCAGATATAAATTGGCGCGAGATACTCACCCTGGCGCCCCTTATCATTCTGATCTTCTGGATCGGTCTGTATCCCAACCCCTTCTTAAATTTAATGTCCGCTTCTGTGGATCAACTTCTGAACGCGATGCAAACCGCCGCTGTAGCCGGAATACCATAATGCCGATCATGAATTGCATAATATATCTTTGGTTTGTGAAAATCGTCTGGAGCCTGCAATGAGCTTAAACGACCTGCTGGTAAACCTCAACCTGATTATGCCTATAACCATTCTGACCGCATGGGCATGCGTACTCTTATTGGTCGATTTGTTCATCCCCAAGGAGCGCAAGGGAATCACCGCCTTGCTCGCAGCGCTGGGTTTGCTGGTTGCCCTGGCGTTGGTGATCAGCCGTGCTGGAGTCGCAACCTCTGCGTTCAACGGGATGATCATGATAGACGGGTTTGCCACATTCATGAGCGTGATTTTCCTTTTCAGCGGGCTGGCGGGCATTGCAGTGGCTTACGATTACCTCATACGATCTGGAATTGAGCGCGGCGAATATTACGTCCTGCTCCTGTTCTCCATTGTGGGGATGATGCTGATGGCAGCGGCAGCCGACCTGATCATGGTGTTCCTGGCGCTGGAACTGCTGTCTATCCCGCTGTATGTTTTAGCTGGTATCGCAGTGCCGCGCCCGGATTCCGAGGAAGCCGCTCTCAAATACTTCCTGCTGGGCGCTTTCGCATCCGGGTTTTTCTTATACGGCACGGCACTGGTGTACGGCGCCACTGGTTCGACCGCCTTAACAGAAATCGTGTCGGCAACAACTTCCGGAGGAGTGAACCTGTCATTTCTCGTGATCGGCGCTGGATTGATCCTTGTGGGTCTGGGCTTCAAGGTCGCTGTGGTCCCTTTCCACATGTGGACGCCCGATGTTTACCAAGGCGCGCCTTCGTCGGTCACAGCTTTTATGGCAGTGGGCGCCAAAGCAGCCGGGTTCGCCGCCCTGCTGCGGATTTTTGTGCTGGCATTTCCGCCGCTCGCGATGGATCTGACCCCCGTCCTATGGGCTCTGGCGGCTTTTACGATGATCATTGGGAATGTGATCGCGATCGCTCAAAGAAATATCAAACGCATGCTGGCTTATTCCAGCATTGCTCACGCCGGATACATTATGATGGCGTTAGTACCCTACGGGCAGGGAAATGTCGCAGCCGATACGGTCGCTTCTGCGCTTTTCTATCTATTGGCTTACATGTTAACCAGTTTTGCAGCCTGGGCGGTTGTGATCGCATTAGAACACAACATGGGTGAAGGAAGGGACACAGACGGGCTTTCGTTAGAGGATTATTCCGGTCTGGGTCAAAAACAACCTGCATTGGCTGCTGCAATGACAGTTGCCATGCTCTCCTTCATTGGAATACCGCCCACCTTGGGTTTTGTGGGCAAGTTCTACCTGCTCCGCACCGTCATCGAGGGCGGCTTCCCCGGGCTTGCGCTGATTGGTTTGTTGACCTCCCTGGTTTCAGCATACTACTATTTGCGCGTGGTGGTGTATATGTACATGCGCGACGGCGAGCCCGTTGTGAGGCGTGAGCCCTGGTTGTACTTCACAGCCCTGGCGACTGCAGTTGGCGTGGTCGTTCTGAGCATTTTTTCCGAGCCTCTATTCAACTGGGCATCCCAGGCGGTGCTCAAGTTGATTTGA
>JAUWPO010000005.1 GCA_030611505.1 Chloroflexota bacterium | reverse complement strand
CCATGTCCTTTTGGCTTTGAAAAAAAGCTTCAGGAGGAGCAGTTGAGTCATCTTCCAAACTGGAAAGAGACTGGTTGAGACGGATGGCTGTGAGGGCACGTTGCAGACCGGCTTGTTCTGGATTTAGGTAATAAATATTGTGGCTAGCGACTACTGGCACACCCATGCGCTCCGCCATTTTAATCAGCCTGAAGTTGATTTGATCGTCTTCAGGCGTATGGCGCTGTAGCTCTACATAAAGTCGATTGGGGAACAGTTCATTCAGGTGTTCCAACCAGTGCTTGCTGGTTTCTTCGGAACCAGCAGAAATCAACTTTGTCACCAAACCGCGAATTCCACCTGTTAGGCAGATTACCCCACCGGAATTTCTTACCAGCGTGTCAAAAGGTAAGGGAGTTTCGACCGCACTGGTGGGGTCATTCAGGGCTGTGCTGCTCAGGCGGCAGAGATTGGACCATCCGGACAGATCCTCCGCAAGCAGCACCAGAGAACCCGATGTGATGCTTTGAGAGAATCCGGGCATGTTTGCGGGAAGGGAAAATTCGATTTCCAGCCCTAAAATCGGGAGTATTCCAGCCTCGTGGCATGCATCGTAAAACTCAATTGCGCCCGACATCCAACGGTGATCTGTCAGTGCTAACGCAGGCATTTTTTGCTGGGCAGCAGTTTGAGCTAACTGCTGGGGGGATGGCACACCCTCCAGGAAGGAATAATACGAATGGGAATGCAGGTGAACGAACATAAGGTTACAATTTTTTGTCAAGCTGCTGAGATAAATGTTAGCCGTCTCTACGGGTTTGCAATACGATGCGTAGGAACTCCAGTAAGTGCTTGAGGGGGTGTACGTGGCTTTTTTCACCTGCGTAGATTGTGCTGATTGGAACCCAATCCATTGTGAAACCCCGCTGCACACAGATTTTGATCATCTCAACTTCAAATTCAAATCCACTTTCTTCGCTTTTCAGCACAGCGTTCATCAGCCGGCGGCTGATCAACCTGTAGCCAGATTGGTTATCGGGGATATTCTGACCAAGAGCCCAGGAGAACGAAATTGTACCCAGCGTGTTTGCCAGTCGCCTGATAAGAGGCATTTGGCTGAAATCCCTCATCCCGATAATCAAATCAGTTCGTTTGGCGTAGTAGGTGTTTAAAAACTTTGGTATCTCGTTGGGATCATGCTGACCGTCTGCGTCAAGGGTTATGACTGCTTCGACTCCCTCATCAAGAGCACGTTTGAATCCTGCCTGGAGTGCGGCGCCCTTACCTTGATTGGGTGCCTGCAGCAGAACTTCCGCACCTGATGATCTTGATATTTGAACGGTCTCATCGGTTGACCCGTCGTCGATGACCAATACAGGCAGATAGGTCATAGAACCCATAACGACGTTCGCAATCCGGGAATCCTCGTTATAGGCGGGGATAATCACTATAATTTTCCCCAAATTCCTGCTGTACATAGAGTTTATTTTATCCCAATCGTAAAGATTGTCGCTGCGGTTTCTAAAGGTTTGAGGTATTCGTTTGTGAATTGGGATGTGGGATGGAAGTGGTAATCCCTCGCTTGAATCTGGTCTGGCAAACCGCTCATATTTTAAGTGCAACGCGAGCTCCGGTCAGAGCTCGCGTAATTATTTGTGATCTAATCGTACGGCAGTTAATATTGTTATTGTTGAACCTGTTCTGGGAGCATCCCCTCTAAAATGATCTCCAATGCCATTGTATGGCTGCACCGCCCGCGGGAGTTAAAGAATTCACAGTCACACTGCCAGGTACCGTTCTCAAATTGAACGCAGTGGTCGTTATTTTCCCCAATGAAAGTCACATCGAGCGATTCGACACGGATACGGTCACGTTGTTCAGCGTATCGCTTCGCCTTATCAATTTTTCCTATTATGCCGTAATCCATATACTCTGGCCTCCTTTACTACTCAAGTTGTTTTTGAATCAAAAAGGCACGCATCGCGCGTGCCCTTCATTCCCATTCAGTATTTTTTCTTTCTGACAGTAACCCTCGCAAGGTGGTTTCTCCAATTTCCTAAAGTATAAACTGAGTTGGACTGAAAGTCAAACGATTTTTTGTATTCGCAGCATTTTTTGAAGCTCTAAAAATCTACTGACATCCATATCAACGTTTGTTGGGGAGTAAAACCCCCTTTCCGAATTCCCTGTACGGAATGCCGGGCTGGATAGTCCAGTTTCAAGAGTCGCTGAGTGCCAAGCTGTCGCCGTGTGTGATTGAGAAGCGTCTGGATTATTTTGTTATCGACGTCTGATGGTGCTGCGAGCCACAGCAAATCAGCGTAAGACCCACTAGCTTGCCAGATTAGTCCAGCTAACGTTTTGTCATCGTGTTGGGCAACCCATTGGCGATTTCTCGCCCTGTTAAACAGTCGATAAATTGAGCCCCATAAGCCTGATCGTAAAACCTTCGAATTGAGAGGGAGGTGCCAGGTGACTTCGGGTGGGTAATTGTGTTGAATCCAGTCCCATAGAATTGACCAGTGATATCCCTGGGGTGTGATAAAGATAGATTTAATTCCCAGTTCATCTTGAGGGGGCTCGGTGGTGCTGATCCATGTTGTACGGCGGGCGTGTTCAGCAAAGCCCATAGACTTGTAAAGCTCCAGGGCTTGATCGTTTTCCTCTCGCACATGCAGCCAGACACCCGGAGAGCCTCGCTTACGGGCATGTTCCATCGCCTTGATGGTTAATTCCCGGGCGATGCCTAGCCTGCGGTAGTCCGGGTGAACGGCTACGTTAGCGATCAAATAAGAGCGCCGTCCCTCAATATTGTAAGGAATCAAGCTGATGTTGCCGACCAAGATATTTTCCTGTTCCCACACATAACCCGATAAGGGCATGTTAAGCCATTCGGCATTCACAGCCGCCCAACTTAAAATGCCATTATTCCTGGCGGCTGAGCGCATTCGCTGGATGAAGCGCTTGCCCTCAGGATCAAGTGTGTCGGCAAAACATAGTTCCACCAGGTCAGCAACAGGACCCATGTCACGCCGCACATCAAACGGGCGCAACTGTTCGGTTGGGGAGATTGGTCCAGATAAATTAGTAACCGCGTCCATGGTTATCGTCGATGGAAATTCGCTGCAATGTACGAGTTGCAAGACTACAAATCCAGATGACTGTGCCCGACTTATGCAGCCAGTAGGCTATCGCTAGAGCCCAGACAGGGGTTTGCATCGCATAAATTCGGTTATTGCAGTAGAGCTGCTGTAAAGATGTCAGGGATTCGGTGTTTCCGCTGGCTGGTCTTCTGAAGGCTTTTTATTACCTTTTTCGCAATTCTCACTGGCGGTTTTCAAGGCTTGTTCTACAACGGGGTCGTAGCTAATTGACAAAGCGATATGGTACTGCTCTGCCGCATTACACCAACGACCTTCGTAAGACAATTGATCGCCATACCCGACTATTGCAAGCCGGTATCGCTCGGCAGCCGACCACCCCGACCCATCTGTGAGATTGGGCACATGGGGAGCTACCTGGCTGAAATAGTATGCGGCTTGCGTCCAATCCAGTCCCCAAAAGCTCGCTCCTGTGATGTACAGGCTGGAAAAGCTCTTTAATGACTGAGCCTCGGCATCCAAAAGACCAAAGCGTTCGGCAAGCGTTAAATCATAAATCCCGCCTTCCAGGTCGGCTTCTTTTGTGATCTTATCAATCCCACGGTTGCGAAACGCCAGGAAGAGCATGCCGTCTATTTCTACTGCCCGGAATCCAGGATCATCCTTGCGAAGTTTAAGTAAGGCATCTATTGTGTTTGTCCACTCACCGTTTGCCAGATACTGTCCTCCATTTGCAAAAAGTTCCTCGATTCCACGAGTGTCTGGAGTTGGGGTCAAGGTGGGTGTCGGGACGAGCGTCGGTGTGGCGGTCGTATTTAGTTCCACCAGCACATCCGCCAGTTTTTCGGTAACACCGGGGTAATTTGGATCGAGCTGTATCACATACTCGAAGCGCTGGCGAGCCCTTTGATACGCCCCGCTTTGCATGTCCTGCACGCCCAACTCATACTGCTCTGCGACAACCTGGACGACCTGGGTGGCTTCGGCGCCTTGACGTATCGAAATCCCCGAGCGATAGCCACCGAAGGCACTAACCGCCGCGATAAGGATCAACGCCAGTATACCTGCTATTGTGATCAGAAGCCATTTCGAACGTTTCCCCTTTGGCGGTTTTTCGTCCGGGTCTATCTGGCTTTCTATTGGGATGTTTGACGATGGTACTGGATCTCCTGAATTTTCCATGCCGCTAATTATACCGCAGACGTTTGTCGAACCATAAAAAAAAGATGAAAATAAAATATTACCCCCTGAATTGACTTTCTGTACTTTGCGCTCCGTACCTGGACGGGTATAATCTCAATATGGATGGGTATAACTTCTACCACCCCATTGAAGTTCGCTATGGAGACCTTGATCCTCAGGGGCATGTGAATAATGCTAAGTATTTTACGTACCTTGAACAAGCCCGGGTTGCTTACATAATCCATTTGGGTCTCTGGGATGGGCATTCTTTTTTTGATATCGGTTTTATTCTGGCGGATGCCCACCTGACATTTAAGACGCCTATCTTGTTCGGAACTAATGTGAGAATTTGGGTGCGAGTCTCGCAGCTTGGTACCAAGAGCCTGACTATGGAATATCGTATGGAAGACGCTGGGGATGGGCACGAATTTGCAACTGGAGATGCGGTTCTGGTGACTTACAATTATCATAACGGCGAGACGATCCCAATTCCAGATGAATGGCGGCAGATCATTGTTGAATTTGAAAAGATTCCCTCTGAAAATTAGTTTATTATATTCTTTGCTATTCTAAAGGTGCTTTGTGAATCCAATAAAAATCTCCCCACAATTTAATCGAGAAGCAGATTGTGTTTTATTTGAAGGGGATTGCTTAGACCTTATAAGACAGATTCCAGATAATTTTGTAAAACTTATTGTTACTTCACCTCCTTACAATATTGGTAAAACCTATGAGAATAAGCTAGATTTTAATGATTATCTGTCTCAGCAACGTCAAGTTATTGAAGGCTGTGTACGAGTATTAGAAGAAAGTGGAAGTATTTGTTGGCAAGTTGGCAATTTTGTTAATAATGGGGAAATTATTCCACTTGACGTAGTTTTATATCCAATTTTTGCATCACTTGGATTGCATTTGCGCAATCGCATTGTATGGCAATTTGGACACGGCTTGCATGCATCAAAACGTTTTTCGGGAAGATATGAAGTAATACTTTGGTTTACTAAAACAGATGAATATACTTTCAATTTGGATGATATCAGGGTTCCACAAAAGTATCCTCAAAAAAAACATTTCAAAGGTCCCAAAAAAGGCGAACTTTCAGGAAATCCGTTAGGAAAGAATCCGAGTGATATCTGGAATATACCAAATGTAAAAGCCAATCATGTTGAAAAAACAGTGCACCCTTGTCAGTTTCCGGTTGAACTCATAGAGCGGTTGGTACTTGCAATGACAAATGAAGGTGATTGGATTTTTGACCCATATAATGGAGTAGGTACAACAGCAATCGCAGCACTGATACATAAGCGGAAGGCTATGGGTGCGGAAATTGTTCCAGAATATGTGTTTATTGCAAAAGACCGAATACATAAAGCCGAAAGAGGGGAATTACGAATAAGACCAATGGAAAGGCATGTATACGATCCACGAACTCCTTACCAAAACATCCCTCCTAAAGTTGTACGGTTAAGTGATGATGTGCCAGGTCAAGGACAACTATTGGAACCTAAAGAGGATTATAAAGTCAAAGGTTTAAGTGAATGAAAATTGTTTATGAGTATTCACACTTAGGTGGTTCAGAAATATTACAAGTACAGTATCCGGAAATCTTACAAGAGATTTTTGATGTTATAAAATCGGTCAGTGCAAAAAGAACCAAAATCAGTAAAGAAAAGACGATGAAAGGACGAAGACTTTACTCACCTAGGGATATGAACTCTCAGTTTCGTAAAGAATTTGATGAAAGAGAATTTCGGGAATTACGTGACACATATACAATTACCTTACCTGATAGCAAAACAATCATAACAAAAGCATAAAAACAGATAGACTTTGTTAAGAGAAAAGTATTAGTAGAGGTTCAATTCGGTAAGTATGCTTTTATGTTTTACGATATGGCTAAATTCCAATTCTTTTTTAACGAGAAGAAGGCTGACGTAGGTGTTGAAATTGTTCCTTGCCATTCGCTCCACCGTCAAATGTCAACAGGGGTGTCGTATGGAGAACAGTTGGTTTTTGACATAGAAAGATTGAAGAGACATTTTCCTGCCGTTCCGGTAAAAGTAATACTAATCGATGCAAACAATAATTCAGTTGAGGATATTCAATGAAATTGCTGCCTTTGATTAATAATGAATACTTGCAAGAAATTCTAGTTGATTTGCTTAATACGCCAAGCCCAACTGGATACACCCACCCGGCGATGTCTTATATCCAGGGTGCGCTTGAGTCATTTCTTGATCTAAATGTGTCCTTAACGCCCAAAGGGGCATTGGTGGCGGAATGGCTGGCGCCTAGTTCGGATTCGGCGCACGCTCTCACTGCTCACGTTGACACTTTGGGTGCGATGGTCAAAGAGATCAAACCCAATGGGCGTTTGAAATTGACCCGGATCGGCGGTTATTATTGGAACACTGTTGAGGGAGAGGGCTGTAAAGTCTTTACGCATAGCGGAGAGATGGTGAGGGGTTCGCTGCTGCTGGTGAAAGCCTCCTCGCATGTGTATGGGAGCAAAGTGAATGAACTGAAGCGCGACGACGAGAATATGGAAGTTCGTCTGGACGCTCGCACGATATCGGCTAACGATACTCGAGCATTGGGGATTGAAGTTGGCGATTTCGTGGCTTTCGATCCGCGCGTAAAGATCACGAATGGATTCATCCGCTCCCGCCATTTAGATGACAAAGCCGGAGTTGCATGCATCCTGGCAGCGGTCAAGTCGCTGCACGATGCGGATCTGCTGCCCGTCAGAAACACGTATTTCCATTTTAGCAATTACGAGGAAGTCGGACATGGTGCTGCTGCGGGTATTCCGCAGCAAGTGACCGAGTTGCTGGCGGTTGATATGGCTGCGATCGGTGAAGGACAGAGCTCCGATGAATTTCATGCTACATTATGTGTAAAAGATTCTGGCGGTCCTTACCATTTTGGATTAAACAAGCGCCTGCGCCAATTAGCCGAGGAACATAGCATCGCCTATAAGGTTGACGTTTATCCCCATTATGGTTCGGATGGCGAGGCTTACTGGCGCGCTGGCGGCGATGTGGCGGTTGCCTTGATCGGACCAGGGGTAGACGCTTCACACAACTACGAACGCACCCATCTGGAAGCCTTAACTGCGACCACGCAATGGGTTTTGGCATATTTATTGAGCGGTTAATATTATGACTAAGGAATCTGGGAATGCTTATTGATGCAATCCTGCCTCCAGTTGATCTGAAGGAAGTGCCGCAGATCGCCAAGGCTGCCGAAGCGATGGGATTTGGCGCTTTGTGGTCCACCGAAACGGTACATGACCCATTTCTGCCTGGGGCGTTGATCGCCGAGCATACCCAGCGGTTGGAGTTCGGCACTGCTGTGGCAATTGCATTCGCTCGCAGCCCGGCAACCATGGCATATACCGCTTGGGACCTGGCTCAGAGCTCTGGCGGGCACTTTATTCTGGGCTTAGGCACCCAGGTCAAAGCGCACGTGGAGCGGCGTTTTGGCATGACCTGGCCCGAGTCGGTAGTCGCGAAGCTGCGAGAACAGGTGGGCGCTATCCGTGCTTTTTGGAACTCCTGGCAGACGGGTGAACCCTTAAAATTTCATGGTGAATATTACAAATTAACTTTGATGTCACCGTTTTTCAACCCTGGTCCAATCAGCCATCCGGGGATACCCATTTATCTTGCGGGAGTTAACAGGGGCTTGGCGTACTTGGCAGGAGAAGTGGCAGACGGTTTTCACGTCCACCCCTTTCACTCTCCAAAATACCTGCACGAAGTTCTCCTGCCGGCGATAAGAAAAGGGACTGTTGAGTCTGAACGGTCGCAAGGGGATATAAAAATATCCGCGACTGCTTTCGTTGCATCTTCTCAAGAGGAACGCCTTTTTATACGTTCACAGATTGCTTTCTACGCCTCTACTCCTTCTTACCGTCCCGTTATGACGCTGCATGGGTGGCAGGATGTTGCCAAGCGGCTTTCTGAAATGGCGGCGCGAGGTAAATGGGACGAGATGCCCGCTTTGGTTAGTGATGAGATGCTAGAGACGTTTGCAGTTGTTGCAGAAGCAGGCGATCTCCCCTACAAGCTAATTGAACGTTACGCAGATTTGGTCGACCGCCTGAATCTGTACATACCCTTTGTGCCACGAGAAAGGGATATCTTCTGGAGTGGTTTGGTGCATGTAATTGCGGGATTGGAATAAAACGAGATAAATGTATGGTCCTAATCCCTAAAACCTTATCCTTTCAAACAATATGAACGACAAGACAGATTTTGAAGCTGATCGAAAGCACATGGTTGAGAACCAGCTTCTCAGTCGCGATATTAGAGACCCGCTTGTGCTGGAAGCTATGCGCAAAGTACCGCGTCATCGTTTCGTCCTACCAGAATATCATCACCTGGCATACAGCGATGGTCCGCTTCCTATTGGACGGGGGCAGACGATTTCGCAGCCCTACATTGTCGCTTTGATGTCACAACTTCTTGAATTGAAAGGCGATGAAACTGTTCTGGAGATCGGCACCGGCTCTGGATACCAGGCTGCAGTATTAGGGTTCCTGGCACGCGATGTCTACACGATTGAACGCCACGAGGAATTAGCTCGCCAAGCATCCCGGCTGATGGAAGACCTTGGGTTGGGGAATGTACATATTCATATCGGAGATGGTTCTAAAGGATTACCACAGTATGCCCCCTATAAGGGCATAATCGTCACAGCGGCAGCGCCCAACGTGCCTCAAGCACTATTGGACCAGCTTGATGAGGGAGGCAAGCTGGTTATTCCGGTCGGCAGTCGAGGAGGACAATTCCTGGAGCGTTGGCTTCGTAAGGGTGACGATTTTCAATGCGAAAACGTAATCCCGGTGGCGTTTGTACCTTTGGTTGGCAAGTATGGTTGGGAAGAATGAAAACAAAGATATGAAAAAGATACCCGCTCCAGGGCTGTTAAAGCAAGGGGTTAGTAAAAAAAGGGTATGGATATCAATTGATGGATGGGCAAATCTTGAATAACATGATATTTCAAATGCCAGATGGTTATAGCTTTGGGGAACTAGAATCTGAATTGGCGCCAATTCACGCTTTTGAAAGAGAGAGACCGTTTCTCGAGCCGTTAACCCTATTGGATACTTTCGACTGGCGGCTGTTTGATGAATCTCTTGCGCTTTATCTTTGTGGAAATAAATTGAGCTTACACCTACTACCGGATGATGACATTCTCAGTACTCTTACAACCGTCATACAACCGGTTTTTGTCGAGGATTTACCCGAAAGCAACTTGAAAAGGCAATTAGCACCTGTTGTAGAAATGCGAGCGCTACTAAAACGGGCTGAAGTCCAGCGAAAAACCTGCTCTTATCGCATTTTGAATATGGATGATAAAACGGTAGTCAGGATAATTCATGAAGAGGTGTGCTTCCCAGCAGGTAACGACCAGCGTCCATCAGTGGTTCATTTGAAGATTAAACCAGTCAGGGGTTATCCAAAGCATTTCCGAGATTTGGCAAATCATTTCGCAGAAGCCGGCTGTGAGTACATCACAGAAGGTGATATCTACCTGCAAATCCTGGGGGCGGCTGGAGCAAAGCCCGGCGATTATTCATCTAAACTTGAGATTAAACTCGAACCTGATATGCGTTCAGATGAAGCGGTCAAAAGAGTTTTACGCTTTCTGCTTGAAGTGATGAAAATAAATGAACCCGGGATCCAAACGGACATTGATACAGAATTCTTGCATGATTATCGGGTTGCGGTCCGCCGTACCCGGTCAGCTTTGACCCAACTCAAACACGTTTTCCCGCCCGAAAAAACTGATCGTTATAAAAATGACTTTGCCTCTCTAGGGGAAACCACCAACCAGCTTAGAGACCTGGATGTCTATCTCTTGAAAGAGGAAGCTTATAAGTCTATGCTGCCTGTTGTATTACGGGAAGATATTGCTCCGATGTTTGCTTATCTCAGGGAAAAGCGCTCAAAGTCACTGATGGATGTAGTAAACTCTCTGGGATCTGTTGAATATGGTCGTATCAAGAATGATTGGGAGGTATTTTTGAACGAACCGGCTGCGGAGAATCACGAAGCGCCATACGCCGGACAGTCGATTATCGACCTTGCACAGGATAGGATTTACAAGAGATACCGGAGTGTCATAAGAGATGGTAGTATCGCTCTGCAGGACCCACAAGAAAAGCAGCTTCATCTCCTCAGGATCGAATGCAAGAAATTGCGCTACTTGATAGAGTTCTTTGCGGATCTTTTCCCCCGCAAGAAGATTGACATGGTGTTGAAGCAATTGCGCAAGCTGCAGGATAATTTGGGTGATTTTAATGATTTCTGTATCCAGGAGCAATATCTACTCGAGATTTCTGAGGAATTGCCGGTGAACGAAGCCCAATCAAGGAAGACGATTTTAGCAATTGGCAGCCTTGTTGGAGCTTTGGACAATGAAAAACAATCCGCCCAGGCTTCGTTTTCCAAAACTTTTACAGAATTCTCCTGCCCGGAGAATCGGAAATTATTTCGTAATCTATTTGCACAGAAAGAGAGAGAGGCATCCTTGTGACGGTATTGGCGTTGTATAGCAACAAAGGCGGGGTTGGAAAAACAGCAGCAGCCGTGAATTTATCGTACTTAGCTGCCCAATCAGGAGTGCCTACTCTGATCTGTGACCTTGATCCGCAGAGTTCAACAACATATTACTTCCGTGTAAAACCCAAGATCAAACCCAAAGCCAGGGGTTTTATTGGGGGAAATAAGCAGGTTAGAAAGAGCATCAAGGGTACCGATTATGAAAACCTTGATATCTTGCCAGCCGATTTCACGCATAGAAATCTTGATATTACTTTCATAAAGCTAAAGCGTTCTAAACACAGGCTGACCAGAATATTAAAACCGCTTGAAGACGAATACGATTTGATCATTCTAGATTGTCTTCCAACGATCAATATTTTGGCAGAGAATATATTCAATGCAGCAGATTATGTTCTTGTACCTATAACACCAACAACGTTGTCGATACGGAACCACAGGCAGTTAATTGGATTCCTGGACGACATCGGGTATGATCTGAATTCCATCCACCCCTTCTTGTCCATGGTTGATTACAAGAGGAGGACACATCGCGAGTTCATGGAAGAAATACGTCTTGAGTTCAAAGGTGTGCTGAAAAGCGTCATTCCCTATCTGTCACTGGTCGAAAGGATGGATATCGAGCGCCAGCCTGTTTCAGCCTTTGCGCCAATTTCGGCTGCTTCAAACGCCTATCATAATTTGTGGGGTGATATTCAGAGGGATGTTATTTTGACTGCAAAAAAGGGAGTGTAAGTTACACCCATGACAAATTCTAATCTACCTGCGAAGAAGACGAAAATAGTTTGCACAATTGGACCGGCTTCTCAATCTCGTGAGATCCTTGAGAAGATGATTGTAAGCGGCATGAATGTGGCTCGCCTAAATTTCGCACACGGGGATTTAGACAGCCATCTAGTGACCATCGATAACATACGCGCTGCATCTGTAGCCGTAGGTCGGCGTGTTGCTATTATGGGAGACTTACCAGGTCCCAAGATTCGCGTTGGACGTCTGGCTGATGATCCCGTCTATCTTGTTCGGGGGCAGAGCTTCATCCTGCTAATTGAAGAGATCCTTGGCGACAGTAAGCGTGCTTCAATAAACTTTAATAATCTTCCGCAGGTGGTCAAGCCGGGTGACAAAATCTTTATCAACGATGGATTCATCCAGCTTGAAGTTGAGAAGGTGGTTGGCATACAGGTGCACTGTCAGGTGTTGGTGGGCGACGAACTGCGTTCTTTCAATGGTGTTAACCTGCCGGGAATCGATCTGGGCATCCACGCCTTTACTGACCGCGACCGTGAATTTTTGGAATTCTCAAGTGAGCAAAGACTGGATGCAGTGAGCCAATCCTTCATCCAGTGCCCTGAAGATATTGAAGAGGTGCGAGAAGCAGCGCGGGCGATGGATTACAACCCTTTTATCGTCGCCAAGATTGAGCGCTCAAGGGCGGTGGAGAATCTGGAAACAATCTTGGATGTAACAGACGGGATCATGGTCGCCCGTGGTGATTTGGGTGTAGAAACCCCTATTGAGGAAATTGCTATCACTCAGAAGCGCATCATCACCCAGGCGAACTTGTGTGGCAAACCAGTGATTACGGCGACCCACATGCTCGAATCGATGGTTCACCACACGCGTCCTACCCGCGCTGAAGCCACTGATGTTGCTAATGCGATCCTTGATGGCACGGATTGTGTTATGTTGTCTGGAGAGACGGCAATGGGGAGTTTTCCCGTGGAAGCGGTGGACGTCATGACGCGCATCGCTCAAGTGACTGAACCGTATTCGGAAAATCTCGATGTAGCAAAAATACTGGAAGAAGCAAAATCCAGTGGAGAGATCAGCACCGAGGACTTGATTTCATTGACCATATTTTTCAGCACGGAAGCTCTCAACCCGGCTGCTGTAATTACGCCTACCTTGAGCGGCAGCACACCGCGCCGGATCAGTCGGTTTCGCCCGCCGGTTTGGATCGTAGCAGTGAGCCCCAACCTTTCGACCTGCCAGGATTTACAGTTTTCATACGGGGTCTTTCCGATGCATGAGACTGAACGTCCAGTATGCTGGGAGAAATACACCCGTGATTGGATTAAGGTACATGGTCTGGAAGGGAATCTGGCGTTGTTAACCCAGGGAACTGCATTAGGTAAAGAAGGCGGCACTAATAAGTTAGAAGTCATTGATCTCAGTAAACCATCCAGCGAAGTATCTTTTTGGTGAAACTATGGGCTATGGAGTTTGTATGGGGATTTTATTAAAATCGGCGTATCATAGTTGTATTTTCAAGGCGGTCAGTTAATGCCCCTCCATGACGATGTTTCAGAAGGAAAGAGCTTCCCCCTGGGAGCTACGATGTATCCGGGGGGTGTCAATTTCAGCCTTTATTCTAAAAACAGCATGGCGTTGGAACTGCTGCTTTTTGATGATGTCGACGATTCAAAGCCAGCCCGGGTTATTAAACTTGACCCACAATTGAACCGCACATTTCATTACTGGCACGTGTTCGTTCCAGGATTAAAACCGGGTCAGATGTACGCTTACCGTGCTTATGGTCCATTTGACCCGAAGAGAGGTCACCGCTTTGACAGTCAAAAGGTGCTCCTGGATCCGTACGGGCGCGGGGTTGCCATCCCTACAAATTACAGCCGCGAGGCCGCCTCCCGTCCAGGGGATAACGCATCTTTTGCGATGAAAAGTGTCCTCGCTGATCTCAGTAATTATAATTGGGAAGACGACGCGCCGCTGCATCATCCGTTTTCGCAGACCATCATTTACGAGATGCATGTGCGTGGGTTTACACGCCATCCCAGTTCAGGAGTGAATCCGGAGTTGCGCGGTACTTACGGCGGGGTTGTGGAGAAAATACCTTATCTGAAGGATCTGGGAATCACGGCTGTTGAATTACTTCCGGTACTCCAATTTGACGAACAGGAAGCGCCACGAGGATTAACAAATTACTGGGGTTATAGTCCGGTCTCAATCTTTGTGCCTCATGGCAGTTATAGTTACCGGAATGGTCCGCTGGACGCTCTGGATGAATTCAGGGATATGGTCAAGGCATTGCACCGAGCGGGTATTGAGGTGATTTTAGACGTAGTTTACAACCATACAGCCGAGAGTGACCATTCGGGTCCGACATTTTGTATGCGCGGTCTGGAAAACAGCGTTTATTATATGCTGGAAAAAGACAAATCCCGTTATGCAAATTTCAGCGGCACCGGCAATACTTTAAATGCCAACCATTCTATGGTGCGGCGCCTGATCATTGATAGCTTACATTATTGGGTGAAGGAGATGCACGTAGATGGTTTCCGCTTTGACTTGGCTGCGATCCTTTCGCGCGACGAGTCGGGACAGCCATTGGCAAACCCGCCGATCTTATGGTCTATCGAAACTGACCCTGTCCTGGCAGGTACAAAGTTGATTGCCGAAGCTTGGGATGCGGCGGGTTTGTACCAGGTTGGTAGTTTTATCGGCGACCGTTGGAAAGAGTGGAATGGCAGGTTCCGTGATGACGTCCGCAGTTTTTTCAGGGGTGATCCGGGTCTGGTCCCCCAGGTTGGGTCGCGTTTTTTTGCCAGTCCCGACCTGTACGAACACGAGGAGAGAGAACCAGAACAAAGTATTAATTTTATTACATGCCACGATGGCTTCACTTTAAACGACCTGGTGTCCTTTAATCAAAAGCATAATGAGACCAACATGGAAGGGAACCGCGATGGGTCTGATGATAATTTGAGTTGGAACTGCGGTGAAGAAGGGTCAACTGATAATCCGCAAATTGAGAAACTTCGCAACAGGCAAGTGAAAAACTTCCTGACCATGACACTGCTCGCTCTGGGTGTGCCAATGATCCTCATGGGTGACGAGATGCGGCGCACCCAAAGAGGTAATAATAACGCATACTGCCAGGATAACGAAATAAGCTGGCTTGATTGGGGATTGCTTGAACAGCACGCAGACATTCACAGGTTTGTTAAGCGGTTGATCAGGGTTAAACGAAACCTGGACGTGTTTAGTGAGAATCATGGTTTGAGTCTGGCAAAGCTTTTACATCAAGCGCAGATTGAGTGGCACGGGGCGAAATTGAACCAACCGGATTGGGGATATAATTCCCACAGCCTGGCTTTCACGGTACAAGCCCGGAGGGACCGGTTTTACATCATATTCAACGCTTTTTCAGGAGCGCTCGAGTTTGAGATTCCCCCGCTGTCTGGTGATGGCAAGATGGGTTGGCGGCGTGTCATTGACACCTATTTTGAATCACCGCAGGATTTTTGCGATTGGAAGGACGCCCCGGTCATTCGGAGTACTACCTATCTCGTGCGTCCGTATTCGATTGTGGCGTTGGTAGCTGAAACCCGCAAAAACAGACGGATTGGTAGGGCATAAGCGAAGATGATGGATTGGTACAGAATAACAGCACAGGAAACCCTTCAGAGCCTGGAGACAAATGCAGAGACTGGTTTAACGTCAACCGAAGCCAAGGAGCGTTTGGACAGATATGGTCCGAATGAGTTAGTTGAACGGGGGAAGAAGAGCGCTTGGTGGATTCTATTGGAACAATTCAAAGAGGTAATGGTGATTGTATTAATAATCGCCGCGATTGTCTCTGCATTATTGGGCGAGTATACAGAAGTTGTTGTGATCTTGGCGATAGTGGTCTTGAACGCTATTCTAGGTTTCAGCCAGGAATACAGGGCGGAACAAGCCATGGCGGCGTTGAAGAAGATGGCGGTCCCGTCTGTCCGCGTTCGCCGTGATGGACGCGTACAGGAGATTTCTTCCACAGAGTTGGTTCCCGGGGATATTATTTTGCAGGAAGCGGGGAACCTGGTTCCGGCGGACAGCCGTATGATAGAGACCGTCAACCTGAAAGTTCAAGAATCAGCCCTGACAGGTGAATCGGAGCCGGTGGTGAAGCGTACGGATGTCAGGTCAGGAGACGATGTCCCTCTTGGCGATCAGTACAATATGCTCTTCATGGGTACCGTGGTGACATACGGACGTGGAACGGCGGTTGTAACTGAAACAGGGATGGATACGGAATTGGGTCAAATCGCTGATTTGATCCAGGATGTGGGAGATAAAAAGACGCCTTTGCAGCGTCGCCTTGGTCAGTTAGGCAAGACATTAGCGTTGGTTGCTTTGGTAATTATAGCCTTTGTGGTTGTTACGGGACTTCTGCGCGGCGATGATCTAGAGACCTTGTTCCTGACAGGCGTCAGCCTGGCAGTAGCGGCTATCCCTGAAAGCATGCCCGCGGTTGTAACAATCACGCTGGCGCTTGGATCACAGCGCCTGCTGAAGCGAAATGCGCTGATCCGAAAACTGCCGGCGGTCGAAACGCTTGGCTCGGTGACCGTAATCTGCACGGACAAGACCGGCACCCTGACAGAAAACCGTATGACGGTAACCATACTGGATGTGGCAGGTAATACAGAAGATTTGGAAACTCTGGTCGACAGAAGGGGCAAGCTGGTGCGCGCCCGGTTGGTCAGCGATGATTCGGATCCCAAATTGAATGCACTGAGCGTGCTTGTTTGCGCCGGAGCCTTGTGCAATGATGCGGTTCTCGATACGGATTCTCAAGGCGTCCAAAGGGCGATAGGAGATCCTACCGAAGGGGCACTCGTATTGGCGGCAAACGCGTTAGGGTTCGACAAAGGCGAATTAGAAGCCGAATGTCCGCGGGTCGCTGAAATCCCGTTTACTTCGGAGCGCAAGCGTATGACCACGATACACAAGTTGAGCCCAGAAATCCAGCAAACGCATATGCCCTGGCAAGGAGCGCCCTACATCTTGCTCACAAAGGGTGCCATCGATGGCTTGATAGAGATTTCGGACCGCGTCCTGCATGGCAGCCAGATTGTGCCTATGGATGAAATGATGCGCAAACGCATTCTAGATGCAAATGCCCAATTTGCACAACAGGGTCAGCGCGTTCTGGGAGTAGCATTTCGCGTTTTGGATTCGGTCGACTCAACTAACAGTGAGGATCAAATGGAAACCGGAGAAGTTTTTGTGGGTCTGGTTGCCATGATGGATCCACCGCGACCGGAAGTCAAAGAGGCTGTAGCTACGGCAAAAACGGCCGGAATCCGTCCGGTGATGATCACCGGTGATCATCCCCTTACTGCAGTTCAAATTGCCAAAGACCTCTCGATAACGGACAACGATAACTATCTGTCAGGTCAAGACCTGGCGCAGATGACACAAAAAAAGCTTGAAGAATTGGTGGATGATGTGTCTGTTTATGCGCGCGTCGCCCCGGAACATAAACTCGACATAGTAGAAGCCTTGCAGAACGAAGGAGAAATTGTAGCGATGACTGGTGACGGTGTGAACGATGCACCGGCTTTGAAACGGGCGGACATTGGGGTTGCGATGGGCATCACAGGTACGGATGTGTCTAAAGAATCGGCGGATATGGTCCTGCTCGATGACAATTTCACTACCATAGTGGCAGCCGTTGAAGAAGGCAGGACAATTTTTGATAACATCCGCAAGTTCATTAAGTATACGCTTTCCAGCAATACAGGGGAGCTGTTTTTAATGTTAATCGGACCCCTGTTGGGAATGCCGCTGCCGTTATTGCCCCTTCAGATTCTGTGGGTTAACCTGATAACCGATGGTTTGCCGGGTTTAGCTTTAGCGGAAGAGAAGGGCGAACGCGGCATCATGGAGCGATCACCGTTCAATCCTAAGGAGAGCATCTTCAGTCGCGGTCTGGGTTCGCAGATCATCTGGATCGGGATTCTGTTGGGAATTGTATCTCTCGGAGTTGGCATATTTTATTGGTTCAATGATCCCAATGGACCATGGCAGACGATGATCTTTACCACGCTGGTTCTGGCACAGATGGGCAACGCCCTCGCGACTCGCTCAAGCCGAGACTCGCTTTTCAGGATTGGTCTGTTCTCCAACCGGTTGATGGTTGGCGCGGTAATGTTGGGATTCGTGCTCCAACTGTTGTTAATTTATGTGCCCGTTTTCCAGACCGTCTTCAAAACCCAGCCGTTGTCAATGCAGGATTTGTTTATTTGCCTAATAGCGAGTGCTGTCGTTTTCGTCGTAGTGGAATTATCCAAGTTGGTCAAAAGGCGGCGGGGGGCGGAAGTCTTCGCATAGATCAGGTGCATTCGGGTTTGTGAATCGTATCGCTGAAGTGCGAAAAAGTTTTGAGTTCATATTGTGATAAACTGAGTAACACCAATTTGAATTTTACGTTGCCGATCATATGCGTTTAAGACCTCGTCACCTCAGGCGCTACCGCCAAATTACCGGAATATTAGTCGATTACGGTTTTGGGGCCATCCTGGCTCAGTTAGGTTTAAGCGAACGATTGAACATACCTCGCCGTGTCTTGCGACGCAAACCTGCAATCGAGGAAGAGTTAAACCAGGCTCAACGCCTGCGACTGGCGTTGGAGGAATTGGGTCCAACTTTTATTAAGATGGGTCAGATTCTGAGCACGCGCGCTGATCTTCTTCCCCCTGATGTTATTGATGAGCTGCGGCTTTTACAGGATCGAGTCCCTCCGGGTCCGTGGGAACCCATTCGTGAGCTGATCGAGTTGGAACTGGGCGCTCCAATTCAGGAATTGTTTGCACATATTGATCATAACGCTTTAGCAGCCGCCTCGTTGGCGCAGGTTCACGCCGCAGTACTGCCCCGCGGAGAAGAAGTCGTAGTCAAAGCGCTGCGACCAGATATTGAGGTCGTGATCAATCTGGATTTGGACATCCTCTCCGATCTGGCTCAATTGGCTCAGGAACGCACCGCATTAGGTGAGCGCTATGATGTGGTCGACTTTGCCGCCGAATTTGCAATTAGCCTGCAGGGTGAATTGGACTTCCGGCGGGAGGGACGCTCCGCCGATCAATTCCGTGAGAACTTCGCCAAAGAGCCGCACTTGAAAGTACCTATCATTTATTGGGATTATTCAACCCGGCGGATATTGGTTCAGGAGCAGTTCAACGGGATAAAAATTGATGATATTGCCGCGTTAGATACGGCTGGATATGATTGCAAGCAACTGGCTGATATTGCTGCTCGTTTCGTCCTTAAAGAAGTGATGGAGGATGGTTTTTTTCACGCCGATCCACACCCCGGCAACCTGTTGGTCTTACCCGGGGAAGTGCTTGGCGTGTTGGATTTTGGAGCAGTTGGTCGCCTGGGGACAAACGATAGGGTCAGTCTCGCCCGCCTCCTGATTCTTGTAGTCCAAAACGACGTTGAGGGAATTGTGGACCAACTGATGCGCATGGGTATCGCCGATTACGGGATCGACCGGACCGCCCTTGTTCGAGCGCTTAACCGCTTGCTCATGAAGTATTACGGTCTGCCCATCCAGGAAATTCCTGCCACTGAAGTATCAAGGGAGCTTGAACCGATCGTCTACAAATACAAGCTGCGTATCCCAAGCAATTATTTGCTGCTGATTAAAACAATTGCCATCATGCAGGGCGTTGGTCTGGGTTTAGACCCAGAATTCGATATGTTTGCGTTCACCCGCCCGTATCTGAATCGCTTGTTCCGTCAATTGCTGCTGCCCTCAACTTGGGGTCCCGGTTTTATGCGTATGCTTACGGATTGGGGTGATTTGGTAAGCGGTTTCCCGGGACGAACGACGCGCATTCTGGGTCAGTTGGAGCGTGGTGATCTTGGATTTGAGGTCGATGTACCTCAAGTAGATGATGTGGTTGACAGGGTCGACCGGATTGCTAACCGTATCATTTACGGGGTGTTGTTATCTGCTTTTATTGTTGCCCTGGCTTTATTAATTCCAAATATGGACCTGACCTGGCCGTGGGGAATTATTAATTGGATTATCATCGTTGGATTTTTAGTTATAAGCGCATTAGGACTTCAATTGTTGTGGTCGATATTCCGCTCCGGAAAACCCCGTAAGAAGAAGTAAATCGCCCATACTGCTGTCGACAACCCCTTTTATTTTGTAGTTAAACCCAGCTAATGGTCACAAACACCATGGGACGTCGTTTGGTTTTGCTGTACAAGAAGGATTTAATGGATTGTTCCAAGTCTTTTGGGGGATTGCCATCCCCGCAGCGAACGGCGTCTTCCACAAATTGTTTGGTTTCAGCCAGTAAATCGCCCTCATCGCGGGTGTAAATGAAGCCGCGCGTGATGATTTCCGGTTCTTCGCGCAGATCACAGGTATCTTTGTTCAACGTCAGGTGTATAAAGATAAAGCCGTCCCGGGCAAGGGCTTCGCGCTCGCGCACGACACTGGGACCAATATCTCCAACACCAGCGCCATCAACAAACACGTAACCGCCAGGTATTCGTTCGGCGAGCTGCATTTCACCGTCCTGGAACTCTACCACATGACCGTTTTCTATAACGGTGATGTTTTCATCAGGGATACCGACTTCATGGGCGATAACAGCATGCTGCTTCAGGTGACGCAGCTCACCATGGATGGGGATAAAGTATTGGGGCTGCACCAGGTGCAGCAGCAGTTTCATCTCTTCCTGACTGGCGTGACCTGATACGTGAACTGGGGCGATGTCTTCGTAGATCACATTTGCCCCTCGCCGGAAAAGGCGGTTAATGGTGCGGTAGACCATTTCCTCATTGCCAGGGATGGGATGAGAAGAAAGTACAATCGTATCGCCCTGTTTAACGTCAAATTGGCGGTTTGTGCCCACGGATAGCCGGCCCAGAATTGAGGTGGGTTCACCCTGTGTGCCAGTGCACATCAGGACCACATCTTTAGGTTTCATTCCTAAGGCTTGGTCTAGGCTTATTACAAGCTCGTCCGGAAGATTAAGATAGCCCAGTTTACGGGCCATTTTTGCGTTCTCTACCATACTCATGCCTACAAATGCCATTTTGCGCCCATGCTGCATGGCAGCGTTTCCTACCTGCTGCATACGTGAGATCAGGGAAGCAAAGCTGGCGACGATAATACGTCCCTGTGCAGTGCGGAAGACTTCGGAAAAAGCGGGATCAATCACCCGCTCTGAAGGCGTCCAACCGGCGCGGTCGGCATTTGTGGAGTCGGCCAACAGCGCCAGAACACCACGACCGGCAAGGTCAGCCAGTTTGGCATAGTCCGTGGGCCAGTTGTCCACCGGAGTATGGTCGAATTTGTAATCTCCAGAATGTACGATCAAACCGGCGGGTGTCGTTATACCTAACCCTACACCATCTGGTATGGAATGACAGACGTGGAAGAACTCCACCTGAAAGGGACCGATATTGACCGTCTCGCCAGCTTGTACGGTGTTCAATTGTGCCTTGCTTAACATCTTTCCGCGCGATAGCTTGACCTCAAGCAAGCCGCGTGTAAGAGGTGTCGCATAGATCGGGGCATTAATGTGTTCCAAGACATGATTGATCGCACCTGTATGATCTTCATGCCCGTGTGTGACCACGATGCCGCGCACCCAGTGGGTTTTATCTAATAAATACTGAAAATCTGGGACGATATAATCAATCCCAAGCATGTCATTATCGGGGAACATCAAGCCGGTGTCGACGATGAGAATGTTTTTGCCATATTCATATGCCATCATGTTCTTGCCGACTTCCCCGAGTCCCCCAAGAGGTATTATTCGTAATTTCTTATCACTCATTTTTATTTTTTCCTTATGCATAAAAAAGCCCCGCCACGAGTTCACCGGCTGGAGCTATAAGTTGCTTTCTAAAAAAAGCCTTAACTAAAGCGAATAGGGATACCGGTACATAGTACCTGTTGTCCCTATCGGTGTTCAATGTAACTTGCAAGGCCGGTAAATAACCGGCCGGGTTCTAACTTCCTTGCTAACCAATCGTATTGTAGCACGGAAGAAATTATTTGTCAAAGATTGTTGAAAATTAATGCATATACAAATAGAACCCGGTCTCTTATATTGGAGCTGAAGAAACCGGGTTCAGATGGTCTACTTGAGCCTAGAGTTTTAATACTCTGGCATTGGAGGCATAGATGCTTTTACTTCCTCTGGGATGTCAGTGATCAGGGCTTCGGTGGTCAAGATCATAGCAGCGATAGAGGTTGCGTTCTCGAGTGCGCCGCGGGTTACCTTAGCTGGATCAATCACACCACCCGCGACCATGTCGAGATATTCTTCCTTGAGTACGTCATAACCGATATTGAGGTTGTCCTGTTCCTTTTGGGCACGACGGACGTTTTCCAGGACAACGGATCCGTCTTTACCGGCATTTTCGGCAATCTTGCGCATCGGCATTTCCATTGCCCGGCGGACGATGTTGACACCAATCTGGGCGTCTTCACCTTCAACTTTCAGATCCTGCAAGGAGGGGATGACATTGATGAGCGCTACGCCACCGCCAGGAACGATTCCTTCTTCGACTGCGGCTCGAGTTGCAGACAGTGCATCCTCGACGCGGTGCTTCTTCTCTTTCAATTCGGTCTCGGTGGCAGCACCAACACGGATGATGGCGACTCCGCCAGAGAGCTTCGCCAGGCGCTCCTGGAGTTTTTCTTTGTCGTAATCGCTGGTGCTTTTATCGATCTCGTTCCGAATCTGATCGATGCGACCTTTGATTAGGGGAAGTTCACCTTTTCCGCCGACAATGGTGGTGTCGTCTTTTGTGACGACAATCTTTTCGGCGCGGCCCAGATCTTCGATCGTTGCACTTTCGAGTTTACGTCCAGTCTCTTCAGAGATCACATTTGCGCCGGTCAAAATAGCGATATCCTGGAGCATGGCTTTGCGGCGGTCGCCAAACCCGGGAGCCTTAATAGCAACCGCGTTGAGCATGCCGCGCAGCTTGTTCAATACGAGGGTAGCCAAAGCTTCACCATCGATATCTTCAGCGATGATCACCAGCTCACGCTTGCCAACCTGAACTAATTTCTCCAAGAGGGGTACGATGTCAGTAGCTGCGGAGATCTTCTTGTCGTGGATGAGCACGTAGGGATCGCTGACATCGGCTTCCATCTGCTCTGGGTCAGTGATGAAATAAGGCGAGATGTAGCCGCGATCGAACTGCATACCCTCGACATATTCGGTCTCAAATTCAAGACCTTTGGACTCTTCAACAGTAATAACGCCGTCCTTACCGACTTTATCCATCACTTCGGCGATCAAATCACCGATCACACGATCTTGAGCGGATATGGACGCTACACTAGCGATTTCTTCCTTAGTCTTGAGTTCAATAGATTGTTTGCCAATTTCTTCTGAGGCGACCTTTGTGGCTGCTGCAATCCCACGTTTGAGTAGCATTGGGTTAGCGCCAGCAGCCAGGTTTTTCATTCCTTCAACGATGACCGCGTGAGCCAGTACGGTGGAAGTGGTGGTGCCGTCACCGGCAATGTCATTCGTCTTTGTAGCAGCCTCTTTCAGCAGTTGGGCTCCCATGTTCTCAAATGGGTCTTCCAATTCGATCTCTTTGGCGACAGTGACACCATCGTGGGTAATAGTGGGGGAGCCGAATTTCTTATCAAGGGCAACATTGCGACCTTTTGGACCTAACGTCGTGGTTACAGCTTCAGCCAGGGTTTCCATACCGCGCTGTAAGGCGCGACGTGCATCTTCAGAGAAGATTATTTGTTTAGCCATTAAATTACTCCTTTGTATTGGGTATTATTCCGACAGTACGATTGCAAGAATATCGCTTTCTTTCAGGATCAGCAACTTATCGCCATCCACTTTGATCTCAGTACCGGCGTATTTGGCGAACAAAACCTTATCGCCTTCCTTTACATCCATAGGGATATATTTACCATCTTCATCCCTTTCGCCAGGTCCGACTGATAAAATTGTCCCTTTCTGGGGTTTCTCTTTAGCGGTTTCGGGAAGGACAATCCCACCGGATGTGATATCTTCCTGTTCAATTGGTTCGATCACAACGCGGTTCCCTAAAGGTTTGAGAGACATTGACATGCTTACCTCCTGTTAAAATAATTTGAATTTACATGCAGATTAATTAGCACTCGTGTCAGACGAGTGCTAACACAACGAGAATAATACCAGTTTTGATTAGTAAGTCAAGGGATTTTTGGGATTCTTACAAAATGCTTACAATTCAAGGAGACTGCTCGGTGGTCATTTGTTCTGGTTCTGGGGTGAGGGTAACTTCGGGGGTGGTGGTCGCTTCTGGGCTGAAGCCGCCCTCTAGACGGCGGCATATGCCCTCGCTGTCTTCAACGATGTCCATCAAGATTGGGTCATCCGGATAGGCGGCGCGAACTTCCTGAAGGACTGAGAAGGCCTCTTGGCAGTAATTCTCGTGGGGGCGACTTAAAAACGCCAGATTTGTACCGTATTCCAAATAATAGTAGGCAATCCTCAGGTTGGTAAGCGGCAATCCCTCTACGTCCACTGCACCCATTTCATTTTCTTCAGCCGTGCAGCCTCGAACGGCACACTTAAGCAAAGGCAGAGCACCCTCGTAGTTGCGCGCCCTCCGGTAGATTAAACCAAATTGCCCGTAAGTATGGGCACGGGTTGGATCCAGGGCTAAAGCTTCTTCTGCATTGAGGGAAGCGGTGAAGAATTGACCCTCCTGGGAGTAGGTTCTGGCGATTTCCAGGTAAGGCACCGGGTTTTCTACGCCTAACTGTTTATCTATATTCGCGGCTTTTTCGAAATATTCCAGCGCCCGGGCTGGATCCCTGATCCCTTCACGAAAGTTCTGACCTATTCGAACGTATAAGAAAGTCAGGTTTGGGGTAATCTCGGCTGCCCTCTGATATTGTTGGATAGCGCTGTTGTACTGCCCCAAGGTTTCCAGTACGTAGCCGAACACGCGATGGGTATCCATCGAATTGGGATCCAGAGCCACAGCTTGTGAAGCATATTTTTCGGCTTGCAGCCATTTTTGCTGGTCGGCTAATATTTCGGCGTAAAACGCCAGAGCCAGTGCGTTTTCAGGATCAAGCTGGAAAGCGCGTGTTGCTTCGCGTTCTGCTTCAATTAGATATTCCTGACTCTGCTCGTCTGAAAGCAGTGAATTAAAGGCATACCAGTCAAGGACAAATGCCCGAATAGCGTGGTTGGTGCTTTCATCGGGCGCCAATTCTACAGACTTGTCAGCTGATTCCATAGCTTCTTCCAGACGTTTCATGCGATCGGTATCATTTCTCAACATGCTGGAGGAATAGGCTTGAATGCGGGCCAGTTCAGCCCAAGCTTGAGCATTGTCCGGATTTCTCTCTAGGGCTTCCTGGTAAGCCTCAATCGCGTCATTAATGGGAGGCACATCATCGCTGAGGGTGGTGTTGCTGGGATCGTCAAGTTTGCCCGCGTCGATGTAAGCCTGGGCTTCCATTAAATAAGATTCCGTTACTCGTGTAGGTGTGGGTGTCGGCTCGAAGGGAGATTTTATTTGGCCTCGCTCGATATTAAGCAGCACCCATATCCCTGCCAGGATCAAAGCCAGTAAGATCATGATCCAATAGAAATTTGGTCCTTTCCGCGCAGGTCGAAAGGTTGGTCGTTTACCAACGATTTTACGATCCATCAGCTTTCAGGAGTTGGGGTAGCAGTCTCTTCAACATCTGGGGAAGAAGTAGGGGGAGTGTCCAGGTTTTGCTGGCACACTGCCAGACCTTCCGTGGCATTGTACACCGCGATTTCATCATCCGGAACGCCGGCTAGAATTTCCTGGAAAACCGGAACGGCCTCGGCGCAGCGATTAATCCGCGCCAGAGCAAAACCGTAGTACCAGTAATATTCTTCGACCCTGCCATATTCGAGCGCAAGACCTTCCACGGGAACGCCATCTTCGGTATACCCACCGCGCACACCGAGGGCTAATTCAGTGATAGCCTTATCGTAATCGCCATTTTTGTAATGTACAATTCCCAGGTTACCGTGCTGCCTCGCGTCACTGGGTTCCACTTCGACAGCTTCTTCTGCGTACTGTGCAGCCTGTGCGTAACGTCCATCTGCAAAAAATGCGCGTGAAAGCTCAGTTAGAGCGATGGCATCATAAGGATTAAGTGCAATTGCTGCAAGCAATACCTCATGCGCCTGGTCATATTGTCCCAGGGCTTTATACGTTATACCCAAGTAAAGGTGTAGATTAGCAATGTTCTTGTTGATAGTTATGGCAGTCTGAAATTCGTCCACAGCTTGCTCAAGGTTTTGGGTGTTGTAAAGGACGATGCCCCGGACGCGGTGTGTCTCTAGCAGTGTCGGGTCTAAGTTCTGGGCGATTTTTGATTCGCTGGCAGCTTTTTCATACAGACCAAAATCGGCTTGATTGATCAGAATTTCTGCATAATAAGCGTGCGCCAATGCGCTATTGGGATCCAGCTCAAGTGCTTTCTTAATTTCCACCTCCGCTTCAGCATATTTCTCCTGGAAACCAAGAGCCCAACCCTGGACCGCATGTGCTAAGGGGTTATTGGGGTTATTTAATAATGCGTTTTGAGTGTTTAGGATAGCGTCATCATATTCGCCCAACCAGACCTGAATTCGTGCCAGTGTGATGTAATTCGACGGATTTCCTGGGTCTGTGTTAATGGCATCTTTGTAGGCTTCCGCGGCTAATGTTAACTTGCCCGAATTGAATAATTCCTCTCCCTGGTTTACGAATGATTCTGGGCTCCGGGTTGGAGTTGGCGTTGGAATAAATAACGGAGGTGTGGCTGGCACTACAACTTGACTTACGTAAAGAGCCGCCCCTATGAGGGTTATAAGTATAAATATCCGCAGTAGATTTGGACGCCGTTTAGGACTGCGGGTCATGTTTAATTTGTTACCACGCAAATACATATCACCATATTATCATCCTAAAAGATTTGCAGTCAAGCAAGATTGTTGCTGCAGCAATTTGTTCTAAACAACTCTTAAAGTTATATTCTAATATTGTTAACAATTTAGCTCATTTTTGACTTTTCCTGTAAGCTGGTAATCTAATTCCACGATTCATCGTTAGTCTCTGGTCCTTTGTTCTGGATCGAGTGAAATAAAATCAAGATTGTTGTTGGCATGCATTGATGGTCTTGTCAATCTAGCCCCATACAGCTAGAATGACGAAATACAAGAATGTTCTAAAGAATCCGTTAGTTCAATTGAGAATGAGTTTGTAAACCCGTCTCATTGTTGCGAGCCACCCGGCGAGGTTGCCATGCAGAAAGCCGTTATATTTGATGTTTTTACTCTATTCCCCGAAGTCTTCGAACCATATTTACACACCAGCATCATGCAGCGTGCCCGCCAACGGGAAATCCTGACTGTCCGCTTGCATTATATTCGCCAGTGGACAACCGACCGTCATCATGTGACGGATGACGAACCTTATGGCGGCGGCGGCGGTATGGTGATGAAGCCAGAACCTGTCTTCGCTGCCGTCGAAGGTGTGCTTGGTTCTCCGCCTGCGTGTCCGCTGATTTTACTCACTCCACAAGGTCGGGTTTTTACTCAGGCTGTTGCTAGGGAACTGGCAGGGGTTGCGCTGCGCTTGGAAGACGATGCCCAGTCAGATGAGGGACCCCGTCGCTTGGCGCTGCTGTGTGGTCGTTATGAAGGGGTAGACGAGCGTGTTCGCCAGCACCTGGTGAGTGATGAAATATCAATTGGAGATTACGTGCTCACAGGTGGTGAATTGGCGGCTTTAGTCCTGATTGACGCGGTTGTACGTTTAATACCGGGAGTGCTTGGAGACCCGAGTGGGGCGATTGATGATTCGCACGCCAGCGGGTTGATTGAATATCCGCATTTCACGCGTCCGGCGGTCTTTCGAGGTTGGAATGTCCCCGATGTGCTACTCTCAGGAGATCATGCCCGAATTGACAGATGGAGGCGTGAACAGGCGCTTCTGCGTACTTGGCAGCGCCGTCCGGACTTGTTCGAGACTGCCCTCTTGTCTGAGGAAGATCGCGAATTCCTGGCGTCGTTGCAAGGTAATGAAGGTTTGCGTTTAGAGGATTGATAGCGACCATTATTTGGTCTAATCTATCAAGAAAGATTCTGAGAAGGGACCATGAAGCAGTATTCTCCCTGTGGAAAGTCATTTATGACGGATTTGGGTTTCTTGTGAATAAACCTGATTTTGCCCCATTTTTTTGAAGGAAGATATCGTGTGTTGTTAACCTCTTGTTAGAATCTGACCATTTAAGAGGGGGATTTCTTGACGTACATTAAGCGGCATGGTATCATCATTACCGTAATTTTAGCACTCTCGATACGAGAGTGCTAAAATTGTAAATCTACCATGAATACCCTGACTGAAAGGCAAAAACTCATCCTGGCTTTGATCATCCGGGACTATATAGAGACAGCCCAACCTATTGGATCGCGGTATTTGGTTGAAAATTACAATCTAAATGTTAGCTCTGCCACGGTGCGCAATGACATGTTGGCGCTAAGCGAGACAGGCTATCTGCGCCAACCGCATACTTCAGCCGGTCGCATTCCCACGGAAGATGGTTACCGCTTCTTTGTGCGCCAGTTAATGGGTCATACAGAATTGCCATCGACGACCAAACGTACGATCGTTCACCAGTTTTACCAGGCTGGCATGGACATTGACCGTTGGATGCGCCTGGCGGCTTCCGTCCTAGCACACCAATCACAGGCAGCCTCACTGGTGACAGCGCCTCGCTCTGAGCGTTCAGTTTTCAAACACCTGGAATTGATCAGTACACGCGGCCGCCAGGTTTTGATGGTGCTTGTGCTTTCGGGTGGTGAAGTGAACCAGCAGATGCTCACTTTAGCAGAGCCAATTTCTCAGGAACGGTTGAGTATTGTCGCTCAATCGTTCAACGATTTGCTGCTTGGATTGGACAGCGAATCAATCGCTGCGTTGTCTGTTAAATTCGATGCTCTTGAACAGGACATCATCACCCTTATACTGGACGACCTGCGTCATACCAGCGATATGCTCACCGGTGAGATCTATCATGATGGATTAGCCCACGTCCTGACCGAACCGGAATTTGAAACCGCCGATATCGCTCGCAACGCATTACGCGTTTTTGAGGAACGACAATTATTGGAGGATTTACTCACTCGCACTGTTCTTTCTAATGACTTGAGCGGTGTCCAAGTTCTAATTGGTGGGGAGGGGAACTGGGAGGAACTGCGTGATTTTTCGATAGTTTTAGCACGTTATGGTGCACCTGGTCTGGCGACTGGCACACTGGGCGTCTTAGGGCCAATTCGAATGCCATATGGGCGAACGATTTCTACGGTTAGATTTGTAGCCAGTCTGCTCAGCGACCTTGTCGAGGACATACTGTTGGAATAGGGATTATTTACTGGATGATTTGAGCAGCCGAAAGTATAGACAATACAAATCGAGGAGTTTATAAGAAGATGATGGTGGAAATTCAGAATGACCAATATGCCAATAAGGACATTGATACCGAACAAGTGGAAGGTGCATCTGAAGTTAAGGAACACCAACAGGATTTAATTGAAGAGGCAGGTGAACCGCTTGAAGAATATTCCGTTGAGGATGTCCCTGCTTTGTTGCAGGAATTGGAAGAAACACGCGCTAAGGCAAACGAGTACCTGGACGGTTGGCAGCGGGCGCGGGCAGAATTTACCAATTACAAGAAGCGAATAGAACGTGAGCAGGCTCAAATTTACCAGACAGTCACGGGGAACATAATCAAACAGTATATGGAAATAACGGATGATTTCGAACGGGCGTTGAGTAATAAACCGCTAGGTAGTGATGGTGCTGAATGGGCAAACGGAGTTGATCTGATTTATCGCAAACTGCTCGCCATTCTCCAGAATGAGGGCGTAGTACGGATGGATGCTCAGGGGCAGGTCTTCGACCCCAACTTGCACGAAGCTATCACTTCAGAGGAAAGTGACACGTATAAGAGTGGAGAGATTATTGAAGTACTGCAACCGGGTTACATGATCGGAAATAGGGTCCTGCGCCCAGCAATGGTTCGAGTGGCAAAATAAAATATCAACTAACAGGGTAGTGTGAGGGGAACCTCACTGAAAGACATCATTTATCATAAAAAACTGGAGGATTGACTATGTCAAAAATTATTGGGATTGACCTGGGAACAACGAATTCCGTGATGGCAATCATGGAAGGCGGAGAACCGACCATCATCCCGTCTGCAGAAGGCGAGCGTCTGATTTCGTCGGTTGTAGCGGTTAATAAGAATCACGAGCGTCTGACCGGGCGGGTAGCCCGCAATCAAGCCGTAGTGAATCCTGAAAACACGATCTTCTCAATCAAGCGCTTTATGGGACGAAAGTACAACGACCAGCCGGTGCAACGGGTGGTTGCTCGCATGCCGTATACGGTTAATGAAGCCTCCAATGGGGATGTGCATGTTATGCTGGATAACAAAGATTATTCCCCACCCGAAATTTCGGCCATGATCTTGAGCAAGATAAAAGCTGATGCTGAAGCATATTTGGGTGAACCAGTCACCCAAGCCGTGATCACTGTTCCGGCATATTTCAATGATGCCCAGCGGAACGCCACAAAAGATGCCGGTAAGATTGCCGGATTGGAGGTGCTGCGGATAATTAACGAACCAACTGCATCCTCCCTCGCCTATGGTCTTGATAAAAAGAATGACCAGGTTATCGCAGTATATGACCTGGGCGGTGGCACCTTTGATATCTCAATTCTCGATGTTGGGGATGGGGTTTTCCAGGTGCGTTCCACCAGTGGAGATACGTTCCTTGGTGGAGATGATTTTGACGAACGTGTCATTGATTACATAGCGGATGAGTTCAAGAAAGAACAGGGCATCGACCTGCGTGACGACCGCCAGTCGCTGCAGCGTCTTAAGGAAGCCGCTGAAAAAGCTAAAATTGAGCTTTCCACTATGATGCAGACCGAAATAAACCTCCCTTACATCACTGCAGATGCCAGCGGTCCGAAACATCTTGTAATGACACTTACCCGTGCAAAACTCGAACAGTTGACCAACGACATGATTGACCGCTCGCTTGGTCCTGTAAAACAGGCATTGAAGGACGCCGGCATTGAACCATCTGCAGTAAATGAGGTGATTTTGGTAGGTGGAATGACCCGTATGCCGGCGGTGCAGGAAGCTGTGCGTAAGCTCTTTGACAAAGAACCGCATAAAGGTGTAAATCCTGATGAGGTCGTTGCCTTAGGGGCTGCGATTCAAGCCGGGGTGTTAGGCGGTGAAGTTAAAGACATTTTATTGCTAGATGTTACTCCACTAACATTATCGATCGAGACACTGGGAGGTGTTGCTACGGCTTTGATCGAGCGCAACACCACGATCCCGACACGCAAGAGCCAGATCTTTTCCACCGCCAGCGACAGCCAATCTCAGGTTGAGATCAATGTCCTGCAGGGTGAGCGACCTATGGCAAACGATAATAAGTCGCTGGGTCGATTTGCCCTGGATGGGATACCGCCTGCTCCGCGCGGCATCCCCCAGATTGATGTGACATTTGACATCGATGCGAACGGAATTCTCAAGGTTACTGCCCAAGATAAAGCTACTGGAAGGAGTCAAAATATAACCATTACAGCTTCTTCGGGTCTGAGCGATGAGGAAGTCGAGCGTATGCGTAAAGATGCAGAGCAGCATGCTGCTGATGACCTCCAACATAAGAATCTGGTCGAAGCTCGCAACAGCGCTGATAACATAGCATATACGGCAGAGAAGGTGCTCAAGGATTTGGGTGATAAGGTTCCGGCGGATATGAAGAGTAAAGTGGAGGATGGGGTTGTCAGCGTGCGCGAGGTGATGGGCAGCGATGACATCGAAGCGATCACAAAAACAACAGCAGACCTGAACCAAATTGTGCAGCAGATCGGTGCAGCGGCTTATGCGCAAGCCGATCCTGCTGAGGGTGAACCGTCCCCTGACGCAGAACCCGAAACTGACAATGGCACTTCGGATGATGAAGATGTTGTCGATGGAGAATTTGAGGACGCCTAGATTAGATGTGATTTAGACACACAACAGTGTATGCTCTTAAGCAAATAAGCATATCTATTAAGTGAAATATGGCACAACGTGATTACTATGAGGTTTTGGGTGTCTCCCGTAGCGCCACCCAAGATGAACTGAAAGCTGCCTTCCGCCGGCTGGCTCGCCAGTACCATCCCGACGTTAATGATTCTCCAGATGCCGAAGAGCGCTTCAAGGAGATCAACGAGGCTTTCGCAGTGCTCTCTGACGAACAGAGACGGGGAGCCTATGATCGTTATGGGCATGAGGGTGTACGGGGACCGAATGGAATGCCCAATTTCACCGTTGATTTCTCTGACTTCGCCGACGTTTTCGGGGATTTGTTTGGATTTGGCGGTTTTGGACGTACTTCGCAACGCGCTCGCAATGCTCCCAGACGTGGGGCTGATCTGCAGTATCGGCTTGACCTTACCTTTGAAGAAGCAGTATTCGGAGTAGAGAAAGAGATTGAAATCACACGCGATGAATTATGTGCGACCTGCAACGGCAGCGGCGCAGAACCGGGCACATCACCAGTTCGTTGTTCGACATGCAACGGTAGTGGAGAAGTGCGCAGGACTCGTCAGACTATCCTGGGCTCTATGGTGCAGGTCACAACCTGCCCGGCATGCAATGGTCAGGGAGAAATCATCAGCACACCATGCCACACATGTAAAGGGCGTGGACTGGAGCGACGCAACCGTAAGAAAGTTATCAGCGTTCCGGCTGGAGTGGATTCCGGAACTCAAATCCGTCTTGCAGGTGAAGGGCAGCCGGGGTTGTACGGCGGGCCGAACGGGAATCTTTTCATTGCGATAAAAGTTAAGGCGCATAAATACTTTCACCGCAGAGAATATGATGTTTTACTGGATTTGAACGTAAACATCGCTCAGGCAACTTTGGGCGCCGAAGTGGAAATCCCGACTGTGGATGGACCTACTATGTTAAAAATTCCTAATGGCACCCAACCCGGAAAAATCTTGCGTTTGCGTGGCAAGGGTATTCCCAAGCTGCGCGGCAACGGACGCGGGGATCAGTTGGTCGTGATTAATGTGGAGGTGCCTATTAATGTGGATAACGACCAGCGCCAGTTGTTTGAACAGTTGGCTGAAAGCCTGGGCAGCGAGGTGCGACCGCAGGAGCGGGGTTTCCTGGACTGGTTGAAAGAAGCTTTGAGCAGTTGAAGTAGGTTGAGTAATGGAGTACCAGGGCAATTGCTTCTCCATCACATAAAGTGAAAATGCTGCCACATCATATTATGTACAAGTGCTGCCCGGTCACTATATTCTAAAATATCACCTATGTCTGAAACAACCTGGTTAGAAGTCTCTCTCACTACCGGTGGTGAATTAGCTGAGGCTGTTGCCGAAGTCATGTCGAGGTTTGCACCTAATGGTGTTGCTATTGAAAGCACACAGGACGCCGTTGATGCTGAAGGAGATTCAAAACATTTTGTGGGACCACTGCGTACATCGTGCTATCTGCCTGTGGATGACCGGCTTGAAGATACGCGCGGGCGATTAGAAGAAGCCCTGTGGTATCTGGGTCGCATCCATCCACTTCCATCCCTGCAGTTCCGGAGCGTGAAAGATGCAGATTGGGCAGAAGCCTGGAAGGAGCATTACCACCCTATACCCGTTGGGCGAAGATTGATCATCGTGCCGGCATGGCTAAAGGTACCGGGGGGCGAACGCATCCCTATTCGAATGGATCCGGGGATGGCATTCGGCACTGGCACGCACCCGTCTACGCAGTTGTGTCTTGAGATGATAGAGGATGTTGGCGGTTTAAATATAATTGACATAGGTTGTGGCTCGGGCATATTGAGCGTGGCTGCCTTGAAATTGGGTGCTAAAAAAGCCTTATGTGTTGATATCGACCCTATAGCGGTACGAAGCGCATGTGAAAATGCCGTGTTGAACGGGGTTGCAGAGCGCATGGAAGTGGGGATGGGATCAATAACGGAAATTCAATCCGGTAATTTCACGATCAAACAGGCGCGGCTTGTTTTCGCAAATATCCTGGCTCCGGTTCTGATACGCTTACTAAGTGAAGGAGTGGGTGAATTGGTGACTAATGGTGGTCGTCTTATTTTGGCTGGAATTATCTCTGATCAGGTAGACGAGGTTGAACATGCAGCATGCCGCAGCGGCTTGCGCGTAGAAACCCGCCGCCAGTTGGGAGACTGGGTGGCTTTATGCGCGGTACCCTGCTAACCAATTTGTCCTTTTAATGCTCCTATTATTGTATATATATGGAGATGGCTCAAGAAAAACGATTTAACAACCAACAGCTTGCCGATGTTTTTGATACTATCGCAGATTTACTCGAGATCAAAGGCGAGGTGATCTATAAAACTCTGGCGTATCGTAAAGCTGCAGACAACCTCAGGAATCTGGGTAGAGATGTCAACGAGATCTGGCGTGAGGGTGATCTGACGGATATACCCGGAGTTGGTAAGGCGATTGCGAACAAGATCGAAGAGCTATTAACGACCGGACATCTCGATTTCTTGGATAAACTCAATGAAGAAGTGCCTACCACGTTGGTAGAGATCCTCCAGGTACCTGACGTGGGACCAAAGAAAGCAGCCCTGTTCTGGCACGATGCAGGAATTACGACCTTAGCGGAATTGGAATCCGCAGCACGGGCGGGCAGTTTGCGCGACTTGCCTGGAATGGGTATTAAATCTGAAACCAGGATCATTACTGGGATTGAAGCGCTAGCCCGTCGTACAGATCGAATTCCGTTGGGCACGGCTTGGCCCTTTGCCCAAGAGCTGTTGGGTTTCCTAGATTCAATTGAAAGTGTTCAAGCAGTAGAGGTGGGGGGCAGCCTGCGGCGGATGAAAGCAACTGTTGGCGATTTGGACCTATTGGCGGCAGCCGAAGATTCAGGACCGGTCATGGATGCTTTTGTCGGACATCCTGATGTTATTGATATGATTAGTCGCGGTGATACGAAATCCAGTGTCGAATTTGCTAACAATATCCGTGCCCAATTGTGGGTGCATCCTCCGGAACGGTTTGGAACGGCTCTTCAGTACGCAACCGGCTCGAAGGAGCATAACGTCCGTCTGCGCGAACTGGCTCTGAAGCAGGATTTATCGCTCTCCGACCAAGCCTTCCTGCGTAAAGATGGCTCTGAAGTCCTGTGCGCTGAGGAAGAGGATGTCTATGAAATCTTGGGACTGCCCTGGATTCCACCGGAACTTCGTGAAGATCGCGGCGAAATCCAGGCCGCGCAGGCTGGGGTACTGCCAGTCTTAATAGAGGTTGGCGACCTTTTGAGCGACCTGCACACACATTCAACCTGGAGCGATGGCAAATTATCCATCCAAGAAATGGCAGATGCGGCTATCGAAAGAGGGTTGAAAGTGCTTGCAATCACCGATCACTCTGCAAGTTTGGGGGTAGCTGGTGGTCTTACTGTGCGGAGATTGAAGGAGCAGCGTCAGGAAATTGATGCCGTCCAGGATGTTTTGGGCGAAACAATCCACCTCTTACAGGGTAGTGAAGTCGAAATACGCTCCGATGGATCGTTGGATTATCCTGATGACATCTTAATAGACCTGGATATCGTGATAGCCTCGCTGCACACCGGTTTGCGCCAGCCTAGAGAGAAGGTCACTCAAAGACTCCTGAACGCCATTCGCAACCCGCATGTGGATGTGATTGCTCACCCAACAGGCAGAATTATACCAAACCGGGAGGGGGCGGACCTGGATATGGCTGCTGTGCTGGAAGCCGCAGCCGAACACGGCGTTGCTCTGGAAATCAACGCCCACCCAGCCCGTCTCGACCTTGACGATATCTACGCACGCCGGGCAATAGAAATGGGCATCAACTTGAGCATTAATACCGATGCTCACAGTGCCAGTGATATGGACTTGCTACATTTCGGCGTCGCGACCGCACGCCGTGGATGGGTCACCCCAGAAAATGTAATAAACACCTGGACAGCCGAGCGCTTGCTCGTTTGGTTGAAGAGCAGGGGTGTTGCTCGCTCTGCATGACGGCGTGCAGCACCATTCGCTGCTGGCAGATATGTTATGATTCAAATATTGAGCAATCCAGTAATGCTGGTTACAACAACCGAGTATGGAGTTACCCTGTTTGCTGTATCGTAAAACGCTTTTCTTATTCTTGTGCTTATTAATTTTCCTACCGTTGCTTGGAGCGAATGCTGATACAACCCAGGCGCAGGCAAGTGGATATGATGTGATCGCGGCTGTCAACCAGTTGCGCGCAGCCAATGGTCTTCCACCGTACCAGATTAACGGTGCCCTGATGGCTGCTGCCCAGGCGCACAGCGAGTACATGGCGTCAACCGGAGCCGTCACACACTCGGGCAGTGGTGGTACGAGAGCCAGGGATCGGGCAATTTCGGCTGGCTATGGCGGCGGCGCAGCGGTTTTCGTTTCCGAGAATATTGCTGCCGGATATGATTGGACTGCACAAGATGCTGTCCAAATCTGGCAGGGGGACAGTCTGCACATGGATACGATGCTTTCGTCAGATTATACTGACGCCGGAGCTGGTGTAGCGGTCTCAGGTCACACGGTTTATTTCACGCTGGATGTGGGTTACGTTTCCGGTAGCCCGGGCAGCGGCGCTTCAACATCCGGACGGGCAGCGGTGACCGTTTATCCGGCTGCGCCTCCTGTCGATACTGCGACGCCTATGCCGGATGGTTCGGTCATTCATGTGGTGCAGGAAGGACAGGCGTTGTGGAATGTGGCTGCAATTTACGGGATCGAGTTGGAGGAGCTCCTGAAGTTGAATAAGCTCTCAACTAATTCGGTAATTTATACCGGAGATAAGCTGGTCATTAAACCCCCGGTTGGAACCCCCACGCCCGCTTCGCAGGAAACAGCGACGCAGGTCCCACATACAGCCACAAAAATACCAAGCGCAACTCCCACTACATTGTCAGGTGCTGATGTTGCGTTAACGCAAACTGCAATGGCGAACCTTCAGGCAACGCCCACTCCTCAGCCCTCGGCGCTGAGCGCGTTTCTTCCCTCCGGCGTTGACACTATAAAGATGGTTATCGCAGTTCTCGTAGTTGGTGGTGTGGCTCTCTTTATCGGGGGCAGCATTCTCAGCCGCTTTGCATGATTCTGGACAATGATAGATCGCAAACATCCCTGCCCTGACTTCACTCGCTGAAGGACTCCAATTCCCTATCCAGGAACCATGCACCTTTGCGCTGGTCTACGCTCTTCGGTGCCCGGTCGTAATACAGGTCAAAGATACGTCCATTTGACGTCTGAATGCGGTAATAGTCCTGTCCAACCCCCCAGGAGCCGCGTTGTCCCGCTCGCCGGCTGTGTTCGGCTGTCATATTTCGAGCCATACGCCCGTAGCGAGCGTAATCGTGCCACTCGCTTAATATCTCAGTAATGACGAAAGTTTCTCCCCGCCACGTGAAGCTATCTGGAGGACCGGGCTTTTTCTCAAGCGTTGGAGGTTGGTTGAAGTGAACTTCAACTGGTTCGCCGATAAATCTTAAAGGTTTGGTCGCCATAGACAAAATTAGATGGATCGGTCAGATCGCTGCTTACTGTTGCTGAGCGGAGTCATTTGAGCCCAATTAGGTCCGTAACGCGCATCTGTAATTAGAGCAACACTGAGTGAATAGGCGTTTTCCATTACACGTTGCACGAGTTCCCCTGTTTCCATCAGCTCATTATCCGGGCACTCCCACACTAACTCGTCGTGTACTTGCAGGATCATGCGTGCTGATAGACCTGCATCCGAAAGCGCTTTGGGAACGTGCAGCATGGCAATTTTCATAATATCGGCAGCTGTTCCTTGAATTGGGGCGTTGATCGCTTCTCGCTCTTCCCGGTTGCGGACATTGCGGTTGGATTGGTGTTTCAACCCCGGGAAATAGCGCCTGCGACCAAGCAGAGTCTCGACGTAGCCTTGTTCAGCAGCCAGTTGGCGTATTTTTTCTAAATATCGTTTGATACCGGGGAATTGCTGGAAATATGCGTGCATAAAATCTTCTGATTCAGCCAGGGTTAAATCTGTGTATCGTGTCAGCCCAAAAGCGCTCATCCCATATATTAATCCAAAATTGATACCCTTAGCACGGCGGCGCTGCTCCTTTGACACTTCATCAAGAGGAACTTTGTATATAGCCGCAGCCGTAGCGGCGTGAATATCCTGTCCGGCTCGGAAAGCATCCAGCATGGCTTTATCCTCTGCCATATGGGCTACGATACGCAGTTCGATCTGCGAGTAGTCAACTGAGAGAAAAAGATGCCCTGCTGATGCGACAAACGCCTTGCGAACTTTCCGCCCAATTTCGGTGCGTATGGGGATATTCTGAAGATTGGGTTTGGAAGAAGCGATCCTGCCCGTTACTGAACCGGTCTGGTTGAAAGATGTGTGTACCCTGCCTGTTGTTGGATTCACCTGCAGCGGAAGTGCATCCACGTAAGTTGACTTTAATTTGGCAAGTTCGCGGTATTCCAGCACCCAATCTACAACCGTGTGTTGTCCGCCCAGCGATTCAAGGACACTGGCGGCAGTGGAATAAAAACCACTGGCGGTGCGTTTCGTCCGGTCGGGGGGTGTGATCTGCAGCTTTTCAAACAGCGCCACCGAGAGCTGTTGGGGAGAGTTGAGATTGAACGATTCTCCAACTTCTGCAAAGATTTTTTGTTCGATTTCCAGCAAGCGTTCATTCAGTTCAGATGACATCCGGTTTAGAAAACCTGTATCCAGGGCTACACCCGTTATCTCCATCTCGGCCAAGACCGGCACGAGAGGCATTTCAAGCTCTTTGAATAGTGCACTCCCATTTCTTCCGCCCAATTCTTCCTTTAATTCAGACATCAAGCTTAAAACGATCTCAGCATCTGCCGCCGCGTAGGGTGCTGCTTTCTCGATAGAAACATCGCTCATCGAAAGCTGCTGTTTTCCTTTGCCGATCAATTCCTCTATGCCAGTCATTGCAATACCCTGGCGCACCCATGCCAGATTCTTCAAACCCAGATTGCGCGAAGTGGGGTTGATCAACCATTCTGCGATCATCGTGTCGAATGTTAGGGGGCTGGCGCGCAACCCATTGCGTGCGAGAACCACATAATCGTACTTAATGTTGTGTCCAATTTTGGAGATATTAGTATCCGTAAGAGGACCACGCAGCGCATCCAATACGGTCTTTACTGGTAGTTGTGAATCGTCACTCCCGCTGTGTCCGAGTGGAATGTAATAACCCGTCCCAAGCTCAACTGCCAAAGAGATGCCCACCAATTCGGCGCTCATCTGGTCGGTGGAAGTTGTTTCGGTGTCAATAGAGATTACCTCTGCCTGGGATAATCGTTTGATAAGGTCATTAAGTGCTTCATGAGAATCGATGATAATAGTCTGGAGCGCATAGGTGAATGAGGGCTGGACTGCATGAGGAGGAGTTTGGAGCTTAGTACCATTTGATTCGAACATCGTAAGCTGCTGTCCTTGTCTTACGCTTGTTTTGCCGTAGAAAAGTTCCAGAGCGGTTAACCGCTTTCGAAGGGTACGGAATTCAAGCTCGCGAAAAAGCTCTTCAACTTCCTGCGGTTCGAATTCTTCCGGTCGCGCTTGTTCTAAATCCAGGGGTACATCCAATTGTGTGACAATCCTGGCCAATTCCTGGCTCATGTAAGCGTTTTCGCGGCTGGTTTCCAATTTCTTCTGCAGGTTGGGAGAAAGATCATCTAAATGTGCATAAACGCCATCCAGGTCATCATAAGAACCCAGTAGGGAGACAGCTGTCTTCGGACCGATTCCGGCTACCCCCGGGATATTGTCGGATTTATCGCCAACCAGCGCCTTGTAATCCACCACCTGGTCTGGACGTACCCCGAGGGCCTCAATAACATCTTTAGACGTGTAATCCTTGGAATCGGAAAGGCTTTTTCCCGGCAGGGTGACGATGACACGTTCGTCTACCAACTGGAGCAGGTCGCGATCTCCGGTGATGATCTTAACGCCCAGACCGTGTTCAACTGCCTGGTGGGCTGCACTTCCCAGAACATCATCCGCTTCATAACCTTCCAATTCGAGGCGCGGAATGTTGAACGCGTCCACAAGTTGGCGAATACGTTCGATTTGAGGACGCAGATCATCCGGCATTTTGGCACGCGTGGCTTTGTATTCAGAGTACAGCTCATCGCGGAATGTGCGCCCAGTGTCAAAAGCAACTGCGAGAAAATCGGGATTTTCTTGTTCCAAAATGTGTAAGAGCACACTGGCGAATCCAAAAACGCCCGCGGTAGGCTCTCCACTGCGGGTCGTAAATCCTGAGGATCCACCCCGCGTTAGGGCGAAGTATGTGCGGTAAGCCAAAGCGTGACCGTCGATAAGGTACAAAGTTTGGGGCATAGATCACCTTTCAAATCCGGCTGGCTGATAGAAATACTTTATTTAATCGGTTTTGACCACAATTCCCTAGTAAAAAAATTGGTTCTTCAATTCGATTAGAGTTTATCATGGGCTATTCGAGGGAGCAAGTCAAAGGCAAAATGGTCAGTGCCGGTCTGTGATAGTAAAAGTGAAACGGTGTTGTTCTTAACCAAATCTTAAAAATGGTTGACAGGCTACCGTGAATATGTTATTTTTTATACAGATGGAGTGGGAAAAAAGGATCTTCGTCGTAGTTTCCTTAACCGTGCTCCTCCTGGTTGTTTTTGCGTTCCAGGTGGGAGTTGTTTCTGCTGATGAATCCGGTCGTACTACGACGATCATTGTCCCGTACACAGAATATGAGTGGTGGTTAATATCCTGGTCAAATAATGAGGTCGTATGCCGGATATATGCCGACCACGAGGGGCTACCAACTACTGAGGAAGTTTTCCGGGATTGCGGAAATAAGTTAGGTAAGTTGTGGCAAATAACACCCCCCTGTAAGATATCCAACGAGGAAAGTACCCCAACTATAGATTGCAAGGGTTTATACCTGTACCTGGCTTCATCCCAACCACAAGAGAAGGAAGTCGTCGTAGAATTACCAGAACCGGTTGTATGGGTGGATCTTGAAGGGTGTGCGCCCACTCCGCCTACGAATTTCTGTCCCGAAATCCCCAACCTGCTGCTCATTGGTGAAGAGCCGCTCCCGAACGAGGAAATCGTAGCTATTCACGGCACATACGATGGGGAACCTTTTGTCTGCCCGGAGCAATCCTGCTCTCTTCCCTTACGTGCCACGCCGCTGCTCGGATCAGTGGTGGAGTTCTGGGCCGAATCCAGTTACGGTGATACGAGCGAAAAGTACACGGCGCATGTACGGGTTATTGACACGGGTGTTTCTACGGCACCGGGGGGTGGTGGCTGGTACGTGGATGTGATCAGCACCCAATGGGTTGGGGATCCTTTAGCAAGCTGTGCCCGGATATGGAAGTCGTTCCCGCCTATTGGAGGTTCACCCGATTGGCTGACAACTCCTGAACGAGAAGAACTAATAGCGTCCGATGAGCCTTACTACTACTTGGCTGGCAGGTTGATATCTCAAGGGTTAATTGATGTTTCGGGTTGCACCTCGGGAGGCTTGCTGCCGAACGGTTATGCAGATGTTTGTGGTCTTGAAAAAGCCAGACCAATTCTAGATGATTGGCAAAATCAATTTGATCAGAGGATCATTGAGGTCGCCCAGGAGTCAGGCATCCCGGCACAATTGATGAAGAATCTGTTCGCCCAAGAAAGCCAGTTTTGGCCCGGGGTCTTTCGAGTTCGATACGAATTCGGCTTGGGTCAGGTTACAGATACGGGCGCCGATTCCGTTTTATTGTGGAATACTCCGTTCTATGAACAGTTTTGTCCCTTGGTGCTTGTTGAAGAGACTTGTGATGAGGGGTATTTAAGTTTGAGTGACCATGAACAGGCTATCTTAAGGGGAGCGGTGGCGCTACAGGCAAAGACTGATTGTGAGGAATGTCCCACCGGAATTGATCTGACCCAAACGAGTTTCAGTGTATCTCTGTTCGCTAACATGTTGATGGCGAACTGTGCTCAAATTTGCCAGACCATAGATAATGCGACAGGAGAATTAGCGGGGGACGTCTCCACTTATGAGGATTTGTGGCGTTTTACGGTTGCCAATTATCACGCTGGACCGGGGTGTGTTTCTTATGCCATTCATCAAACCTGGCTGAACGTTGGGCTGCTTAACTGGGAGCAGGTGCAGGAATATTTCACAGAACCTTGTAAAGGTGTGATACCTTACGTTGAGAAAATCACCGAAACCGAATGATGTTAGAAAATTGGGTTTATTCTCTCAGCGCACAGATTAAGTTAAGGAACTCCTCCCATTCTTCTTGAAAAAAGTGTAGTGTAAAATTTTGGAGCTCGAGGTGATAAGTCCTCTCCCCGTCGGGTTCATCTGCTTGCCAGGCCATATAATTGTCTGTTTCAGCGATCACTTTTGTTTTGGGTTCAGGTATCTCGCTTGTCATAGTTGTTCCTACGTGGTTTTTTTAAGTGAGAGTGTCCGGACTCTTGAGAAGAGTTGATTGCAGTTATTAATCCTCGGTCAAGTTTTCCAGAAATTCCATATTATTTTCGGTGCGAGCAAGACGCTGAATTATGGCCTCGGTAGCTGTTGTGATACCCAACCCGGCACCATGGGGAGGTGATGTTATCATTTGATCGTACATCCGGCGCATCAGCCAAACGCGCGGAGTGATGTCCGGACCGAGTAACAGCTCCTCCCTCCGGGTAGAGGAACGATCGATGTCGATAGCCGGGAATACGCGCCTTTCTTGCAGGTGGCGTGAGAGATGGAGTTCCATATTGCCGGTACCCTTGAACTCCTCATATACCACGTCGTCCATGCGCGACCCTGTGTCGATCAGGCAAGTTGCGATGATGGTCAGGGAACCGCCATCCTCGATATTGCGAGCTGCACCGAAGAAGCGTTTGGGTGGGTACAAGGCAGATGGATCAATCCCTCCTGATAATGTACGCCCTGAAGGAGTAACGACCAGGTTGTAGGCGCGTGCCAGACGGGTGATTGAGTCCATCAAAATCACCACATCACGTCCAATTTCAACAAGACGCTTGGCACGCTCCAGCGCTATCTCTGCTGCGCGCACATGCGCTGTGACTGGCTCGTCGAAGGTCGAGGAGATCACTTCGGCATCCACCGACCGGTCCATGTCGGTGACTTCCTCAGGACGTTCACCGATCAAGGCGACCATCAGGTACACCCCAGGATATTTATACGAGATCGAATTGGCGATTTGTTTGAGGATGGTGGTTTTACCAGCTTTTGGCGGTGAAACGATGAGTCCGCGCTGCCCGCGGCCGATTGGTGTTACCAGGTTAATAAGCCGTGTGGCAACAGTATGGCGATCCATCTCAAGATCAAAGCGCACGTCAGGGAAAATGGGTACAAGCGATTCGAAAATCGGTCTGTTCTTCGATTCCTCAGGTGCGAGACCGTTAACGCTCTCCACTTTGAGCAGCCCATAATGACGCTCAGACTCGCGCGGCGGGCGCACATGTCCAATCACCAGATCACCGTTGCGCAACCGGAAGCGCCGGATTTGTGATTGTGAGACATAAATATCGAGAGGACCTGGTTTGTACTGGTCAAAGCGCAGGAATCCGATGCCTTCGCTCATGATTTCAAGGATGCCGCCGCGCAGCTCCAAGCCTTTCGCCTCAGCTTCAGCCTGTTGGATACGCAGGATCAAATCTTCCTTTTTAAAACGTTTGGCATTTTTAACATCAAGGTCGATTGCCATCTTACGCAGTTTTGTTAGAGATGTGTTTTCCAGTTCAAGAAAATTCATATTATTTTACTCTAGGATGTTGGTCTTAAATTCGGTTGAGTTTAGATATCCGCTTGGTTTTAATATCCGCCAATAGAACATGTCCGCTTATTGGACAATCAAGATGGGTGATTGAGGAATGACGCCAAAATATGAGTGCCAAAAGGGGATATGTGAGTGCTGAAGAATAACAGTTAGGTTTTCTTTATAGTATTCAATGGACCAAATAACACGCGCCTATAGTCGTGTAAATACTCTAAATCAAATTACCGTTAAAAAAACAGTTCTAATTTTAAGGAATTATAAATATTTAAAACACCGATCACAGGTGCTCCCGCCCTACTTAATACCGAATTACTCGGTAGAAACAACTAGGCTAGATAACTTCAGAAGGTTTCCCCAGACGGGAAAATTATACCACAGTATTTTAAAAGACGATACAGTACCCCCAATACCGAGGAAGTGCGCAAAATTATCGGGTTGATACTCTTATTCATCATTACGTGTCATCCAACGTTCAAGCCCCGCAGGACGATGATAGTTTGATAATGCATCCACCAATTCAGCAGGTTTATCGGTGTAGGTGAACAGGTCGCTGTGTTCGTCGTATATAAAGCCCTCATCCTGTGTATGCTGGATCATCACCAGGAGGGGAGAGAAATAGTTATTGGTGTTCAGCAGACCAACTGGTTTTTGATGCCTGCCAATTTGAGCCAGAGTCAGAGTCTCAAAAAGTTCTTTATAGGTTCCATAACCACCTGGGAGCGCTATAAATGAATCTGACTGCTCCATCAGGCGCTCCATTTGTTCCCGCATCGATACGACCACTTCCAGTTTCGTAAGACATTGATGAGCCAATACCGGGGTGTTGAAGTAATCTGGGATCACACCAATCACTTCGCCGCCCGCTTCTAAGGCGCCGTCTGCCACAGCGCCCATCAAGCCCGTACTGCCTGCTCCAAACCATAATAGTAAACCGCGCTGGGCGATTTCTTTCCCCATCTCATAGGCTGCGTCTAAGTATATGGGTTTTGTTTTGTCAGAAGATCCGCAGTATATGCATATTGAATTCATTATCATTCCTGTTTTCTGTCAGCTACTTGGGTTTGGGTGGTTGATCTTAACATACGTACTGATCAGTTAATTATACAGTGTTCCCCAAGCGCTTGAGTCATAGTTTAAAGTTTGCCTGCCGCCATACGGGGTACTTATCGGACAGGTTTGGGTCAGCCGGTTTTCCTGTACGCTTATCAGAGGTTTGTATGGTTATATTAACCCATGTTGGTCTGGATCCATAATAGAGAACAGGATACGAACCCAGAGAAACTGCGCATTAATTGCCCATTGTACAGTAAAATTAAAAATAATCACGGATACACGGGAAAATATGATGGCAATCGATCAAGTAAATCTGGATGATGTACTGTCGCAGCTACGAGAGGCATTGACAAAAGAGGATTGGGATCACGCAGTCGACATTGTGGAAGCGCTGCGCCCTGCGGACCAAGCCTATGTGTTCAATGAACTCTCTCCGGAGACTCAGGACGAACTTCTGCCCCGCCTCGACCCGGAAGACTCAGCCGATATTCTAGAGGAACTGGAAGATGAAGAGGCGGCCGAAATCGCCACGCGCTTGGAAACGAATGAGCTGGCTCCGATTCTCAATAGGATGGAACCGGACGAGGCAGCAGACCTGCTGGGTGACATCGC
>JAUWPO010000133.1 GCA_030611505.1 Chloroflexota bacterium | reverse complement strand
ATCCTTTGCTAGCAAATGAGACCAAACGTATCCTTCTTAAGGAGACCTTACAAGCCCTTGTACTGGACTACATTTATAATCATCGTCTTTACCGTGGATTAAATTTTTATGGTGGTACGTGTTTGCATGTAATCTATGGCTTGAATCGCCTGTCAGAAGATATCGATCTGGATAACAGTCAGGGCGTTGAACTTGATAACTTTGGAGAAGACTTGTTGCACCATTTCAATAAGTTTTTAGGGTATCGGGATGCTTCTTTGAAACAGCAGGAAAGCCAGAAAGGGATAATAAGGGAGACTCTTAGATTTCCTGTTCTGCATGAACTGGGGTTGTCTACTCATAGAGATGAAATGTTGCATTTGAAAGTGGAGATCAGCCAGCACCGCCAGGTTGCTGTCATCAAACACACCCCGGTAATCCACCTTGGACGGAGTTTTGTACCATCTCATTTTTCATTGGAGACAATGATGGCTGGGAAGATGCTAGCTTGCCTGGAACGCAGTTTTCGGGTAGGGACAACGGCAATCGCCGTAAAAGGGCGTGATTTCTACGATTTATTGTGGTTTATGCAGCAACGTATTCAGCCGCTTGATCAGAAATTGGTAAGCGATGGTGCGGAATCATATAGCGTACAATCTGCTATGCTTGCTTTACAAGAGAAAGTGGGGAAGATCAGACGAAGTGATTTAGAGATCGATTTGCTGCCTCTATTTGAACAACGCGTTTTTATTGAAGCATGGATATCATCTTTTCACACTAACTTTGAGGAGTTCATGCAATATTATATTTAGATCTTGCGTATGTGATATTGCTATTGGTTCTGCCACCCTTACCATATTTTCCAAACCAGCAGCCCTATTTGATACCCAAGCTCCTTGGTCTAATTGGATCGACTATGACTATCCAGGGCGCCCCGCCCTCCCCGCTGAGAGGGTGTTCGTTGAAGTAGACGAGCACTCTTCTTTATACTACATCCGCGAATTGGCGCGAATTATTAAAAAACATTTTAGATAAACTGGATAAATTTATGAGCATTCACCAGGATTTAACCTAATTCTTCGAAAGCCTATAATCTTTGATAAAATAAACATACCGCTGGTTTGGAGTAGTTTGTTGGTATGACTAAATTTGCACTTTACTCTAAGTTTTGAATTTTACATTGGAACCCGCGGAGCTCACAGGAAACTCCAGTATTTTTCTCAATGATCTTAGCGGTCTTTGTGGTAAAAATGCTTGGGACATTCTTGTGAAGCAATGCTGCAAAGGTAGTATTGAAATTTGAAAAGGACAAAGGAGAGTGCCTAAAATGGCAAAAATGACGCGCCGTGAATTCTTGCGCTACTTGGCTTTGGGTACTAGCGCGGCTACTTTGAACCAGTTTCTGGCAGCTTGTGGTCAAAGCGCGGAGACACTGATGCCCACGGACACTGCAAAAGCGACCTGGACCAAAGCACTTATACCGACAGAAACCAGACAGTCGCCTACAGCCACGCATACAGAGCAAGGTGAAATTGCTCCCCAGGCGACAACTGATCCGTCTCCTGAACCCAGCCCTACGCCGTTGGGCAGTCCGGACCTGGTTGTCGCCCGCGGAGGTCAGCCGGAAGAACTTATACGGCATGCGATGGCTGCTTTAGGAGGCATGGAACAGGTCGTTTCCAAGGGGGTGGATGTGATCATTAAGCCCAATATCTGTATTGCATACCATTCATACGAGTACGCCACTACAACCAACCCCTGGGTGGTCGCGGCGCTGGTGAAACTGTGCTTAGAAGCGGGAGCCTCGCGCGTGCGGGTGATGGATTATCCCTTTGGCGGTACACCGGAACAGGCTTATATTGTGAGCGGCATCGCAGAGCAGGTAGCGGCCGCGGGGGGAGAGATGGCGTTCATGCCCGGTTTTAAGTATGTGGCAACGGAAATCCCAATGGGGAGAGACGTGCACGAAGTCGAGATATTCGACGATATTCTGACGACTGACGTCCTGATCGATGTGCCGATCGCAAAACATCACAGCCTGGCGAAATTGACCCTGGGCATGAAGAACCTATTGGGAGTGATCAAGAATCGTTCCGCCATGCACCGCAACCTGGGACAGCGATTGGCAGACCTGACCAGCCTTGTCATGCCGGATTTGACCGTCGTTGATGCGGTGCGCATGTTGATGGATCACGGTCCAACCGGCGGGAACATGGCGGATGTCAAGAATATGGACACCGTCATCGTTAGCCGTGATATTGTGGCTGCTGACAGTTATGCCGCAACCTTGTTTGGAATGCATCCTGACAACCTGGATTTCATCCGCGCTGGGGCGGAGATGGGTCTCGGGACCAGCAAATTGGACGAGCTGCGCATCGAAGAAGTTACAGCCAACGCATAGACTTCTCAACATTCAAGAGCAGCAAATAAGATTACCGATATTCTAGATCTGATCTATACACGATAACCGGTTAGCGTAAAATTGAAATCGACATGACACGGGCTACAACATCGAAGCCGCGCCGCTCTTGGAAGCCCTCCGGCGCCTGGATCACTACCCGTAAGGTCGTCCAGTATCTGGCGCTCTTAGTCTTCTTGGTCCTGTTCGTCCTGGCGCGGCGGGGTGATACAGCGGGGGATATCGTCAATATACCTATGCGCCTTGATCCTCTGCTGGCGCTGTCAAACCTGCTTTCCAGCCGTGTTTTTCTAATGGGTTCCAGCCTTGCCCTGCTGACCGTACTGCTGACCCTGATATTTGGTCGCGCATGGTGCGGCTGGCTGTGTCCGTTGGGCACTGTCCTGGACCTGTTCTCATTAAATCGCTGCCGAAAAATAGATGCAGCGACCCCACCGGATGGGTGGCGGGGGGTGAAGTATTTTCTGCTGATGGTCATCCTGGTGGCGGCACTGCTCGGGAATTTGACCCTCTTGGTGCTCGATCCATTAACGTTGTTCTATCGAACGCTGGCAGCGAGCATCTGGCCTGCGTTAGACCAGATCATCACGGCGAGCGAGGTTGCGTTATACCGCATCCCATTCCTGGCTGCACCGGTATCGGCGTTGGATATGTGGCTGCGACCAGAGATATTTCCATCCGAACCGGTTTATTACCGTAATGCACTGGTGTTTGCGATAATATTTTTGGGCATCATTGCGCTCAACTTGAAAGCACCGCGCTTCTGGTGCCGGTACCTGTGCCCGTTGGGCGGTCTCTTGGGAATTATCAGCAAAGCGGCTCTCATACGCCGGGAGGTGGGTGAGGGCTGCAAGGGATGCACACTTTGCACTCAAGTCTGTCCGACCGGCACGATTGATCCCCAGAAGAATTACGCCAGCGATCCCAGCGAGTGCACGATGTGCTTGGATTGTCTGGAAGCCTGTCCGCGCAGCGGTATTGTATTTAAGGCGCGGGTTTCACCGGCAGCCTGGAACGAGTACGATCCAGGTCGCAGGCAGGCGCTGACTTCCCTGGGTTTAGCGGTCGCCGGGGTCGCCCTGGTTCGAAGCACACCTCACACCTTTCGTGAACCGTCACATCTGCTGCGCCCGCCTGGAACTCGTGAGAATGATTTTTTAGAAAAGTGCATCCGCTGCGGGGAGTGCGTGGCTGCCTGCCCAACCGCTGCTCTGCAGCCAGCGGTATTTGAGGCGGGTCTCGAGGGATTGTGGACTCCGGTCCTGGTGCCGCGCCTGGGATATTGCGATTATTCGTGCAGCGCATGTGGGCAGGTTTGCCCGGTCGAGGCGATACCCGCGCTGACGTTGGAAGAAAAACGTACTCAAGTGGTAGGTACAGCCTATATCAACACGAACCGCTGTATCGCCTGGTCTGATCATCAGGACTGTATCGTGTGTGAGGAAATGTGCCCGGTTCCAGATAAAGCTATCTACTTAGAGGAAGCGACCGTAATTCTCCGGGGTGGAGAGACCAAGCGAATCCAGCTTCCGTATGTGAATCGTGAGCTGTGCATTGGCTGTGGGATTTGCGAGTATAAGTGCCCTATCAACGGGGAAGCCGCAATTCGTGTATATGTGCCGAGCGATAATGTCCTGTCGTTCTGATGATAAGGGGGGAGACATGAAGACTAAACGAGCATGTATTAGCATAGGTTTGCTGGTCGCTTTATTTATTTTGGTTGTGGGTCTTGCCGGCGCCACCGTCATAATCATCCAGCGTCCTTCACTTGGGGCACAGGGGGCGGATATGCTGCGCGCCGTTGTGGGTGATAGACCGGTAGCGGAAATGGAGATGCTGTTCTTTCGAGCGCAAGATAGCGTCCAGAAGCAGCAGTACAAGCTGGGTTTGTCCGAGCCGGAAGCTCCCTGGGAAGTGTCTGTTGTAGTTGCAACACCTTCTAAACTCGCCCTAACCCAGATTCCGGAAAATACTCCAGTGCCAACCCATTCTCCAGTTGTTAACACATCTACCCCTGAGGTAAACGGGACCTCGACCGTTGATCCCGGTAGTCCAACAACGCCGCCAACACCTGTGCCCCCTACATTGACCCCAACGACTGCAATATGGGCTCCTGTCCAGGCTGCGGCTCTTGGTTCCTTGGAGGGTGAGGGTGTTTGGACGCCGTATATTCGAGATTCTACTGGTCGGATCGTAGCATACCGCACCTTTTTCCAACCTGACCCCGAGCGTCCTTATTCCGTTGTGGCTGTTGTGGCTTTTGACCTGGAATATACGCGCTTGCATTTCGTGCTTGGCTTTGAAGAACCTTACAACCCTGAAGCCCCCCCACGCTCCGGAAAATTGGCAGGTGAGCATAAAGTCCCAGGTTTGTTGTTGGCGATTTTTAATGGGGGTTTTAAAGCCCAACACGGGGGGGCTGGAGCCATGTCTCAAGGTCTTGTCGTCCTGCCGCCCCGCGATGGGTTGGGTACGGTGGCAATTTATCATGATGGTTCAGTGCGCTTGGCGGAATGGGGTACTGAGATTCTTGATACGGATGATATGGTCGCCTGGCGGCAAAACGGACCGTTGGTTGTCAAGGATGGGGAGATCAACCAGCAGATTTACAATAATGACCCGAAGGATTGGGGATACACCGTCAATGACGTCTCTCCCACGCTGCGCTCAGGGATGGGAATAAGCGAGGACAGCAAGACGTTGTATTATTTCGCAGGTCCAAAGCTGACCATGGATGGGCTGGCAAAGAGTATGATCGCAGCAGGGGTGAGTGAAAGCATCCAGCTCGATATCAATAGTTATTGGGTGCATTTCGTGGTCTATCCCAGCGATTTGGATGAGCTTGTTCCCGAACCGCTGCTCCCCGAACTGATGACTGAAAATCTAGACCGTTACCTCTACCCCTTCGGGCGTGATTTCTTCTATATCACAGTGATTGGTTTGCGTGGGTTTGAATAAAGTTCAGTTACTCTGAAAATACTTATACTTATTCAAGACTGCCAACAATTTCTTCTACAGCCTCAAGTATCTCACAGGACTCAACCAGCGCTTTCATCTCATTATGGTCGGGATATAATGGTCGATCTTCGTCGAGGTGGTCGACGTGCTTGCGAATCACTTTACGCGCCGTCTCAACGCCGAGACCCGGTTTTAACGGTGGAGTCCCAGCTTTGCGGAAATCTAAAGCCTGGGCAGCAGCCATTAATTCGATCCCTAATACACCATAGGCGTTATCTAATATTTGTGCGTTTTTTATGGCGGTGTTCATGCCCATCGAGACGAAGTCCTCCTGGTCGGCTGCAGCGGGTATAGAGCCAACCGAAGCCGGCATGCAAAGGATGCGCTGCTCCACGATCAAGGAGCAGGCTGTATATTGGCTGAGCATTAAACCGGAGAACATGCCCGCTCCCTTTGTCAAGAAGGCGGGCAGCCCGACACTTAATGCCGGATTGGTTAGGCGGTTGAGCCGCCGCTCCGACATGACGCTCACCATCGTAATGGCTGCGCTGATCATGTCCATCGGCAGGGATACGGGTGAGCCTTGAAAGTTTGCGCCTGTAATTGTCAGATTATGCTCGGGAAAGAAAACCGGGTTATCGCCAACGCCGTTCAATTCGATCTCAACCTGGCTTTTTGCGTATGCGATCGCGTCGTGGGCTGCTCCGATAACTTGAGGCGTGGAGCGCATTGAATAAGCGTCTTGCACTTTAATCTTTAACTTGCCAGTCACCAGGTCGCTGCCCTGGATTAATTTCATGATCGCTGTTGCGCTGCGGACAGCTCCACTGAACCCGCGTATTTCGTGCAGGCGCACATCGTACGGTTTCATGTTGGCGAAAAGCGCTTCGAGGCTCATGGCGCACGCGATTTCGGCTTGCTTAAGCCAGCGGTTCATGTCATATAGCTGCAGCGCACTCATGGCAGTCAGCAAGTTAGAGCCGTTTATTATCGCCAGCCCATCGCGCGCCTGCAGATTCGGAATCGAGATGCCCGCCGCGCCCATTGCTTCTTCGCCAGGCAGCCGCTGCCCTTTGTAATAGGCTTCCCCCTCGCCCATCATCAATAAGGCAATTTGCGACATCGGTGCCAGGTCTCCACAGGCGCCGACGGAACCTTTCTGGCATACGACCGGTGTGACGCCCTTGTTCAGCATCTCAACCAATGTCTGGGTTATTTCTGGTCTGCAGCCAGAGTTCCCATGTGCGTGGACGTTGATCCGGCCCGCCATCGCACCGCGTATGTATTCAATGGGTGCTGGTTCTCCAATTCCGGCTGCGTGGTTGTAGATCAAATATCTTTGGAATTGCTGGACCTGCTCGTCGGTCAGTACAACTTCCGAAAATTCGCCGATGCCCGTATTAACGCCGTACATGATCTCGCCCGCCCTGATTTTGTCCTCCAGCATGTCCCGGCATATATTTATGCGGTCCAATGCTTCAGGGTGCAGGGTGACCTTTTCACCATGTCTGGCGATACTTACCAATTTTTCGATCGTCAGTTCAGAACCATCTATAACAATCGTCATGCTCGTCTCCTTCACGACAAATGAAATTGTGGAAAATCCCAAACTTCACATCTAGCTTAATCTATTTTAATCCTTAACACAAGTGATAAATGTAATTATGGTGG
>JAUWPO010000054.1 GCA_030611505.1 Chloroflexota bacterium | reverse complement strand
CCTGCGGGTTTTTCGATAATTCCTGTCGCTCGGCGCGAACCAGACTTCAGCACGCCGTAAAGCCCATGCAAGATTCAGGCGGGGTTTTAAAAGGCGACCCTCACGCAACTGCATGTCGCAGTCTATAACCATGAATAGGTTTTGTGTTCCCCCGGCTAATTGTTCGTTGACCCGCGATTCGTCTTGCTCGTAGTGCGGTCTCCCTCCCGGCAGGTGGCTGTAATCATGGTTCTGGTGGATCACCATAATCGATGGTGTTCCATCCACCACAGTCCAGTCTTGCTGCTTAGCGTGGTAGATCATCCAATTGTCCCAACCAGCACGGCCGATTGCGAAATCGGGCAAATCCATGAAAAGCTCTCTCGGGAAGACGAAATAATCGCTGCCGGCTGGGAGATGCAGACAACCATGCTCGCGAACTTCGGACCGGATACGACTATCCCAGCCTGGGGAAAAATCTAGCAAATTACTTACATCCAAATCCCATCGCTGTCCAATCAGCAGGAAGCGCTCTGTTTGCTTTGCCACTTGTATTGTGGCGTCGATCACATCAGGCAGCAGCAAAATATCAGCGTTTACATAAGCCAAAAACGGGCTGTGGCTGGATTGGTGTGCCAGGGAGAAAATGGAGCTGACCAGGGGCGTGCCACTATCGTTGCGTTTAACATCCGGGAGATGTTTAAGTTTGTACTCTTCAGCCACTTCAATTAACCCTGGCTCATTACCGATCAGGATCACTTCCACTTCCGGTCCTAAATGTGTCCATGATTGAATTGCGTTGCGCTGGATGGTTGCTATGTGTGAATTTGAGAAAGGTTTTGGAGAAGTGATAATGGTGATCAAAGGAATCATGTTTATTTAATGCAGACTAGAATCTACATTAACCTTCATAACCTGCGCGGGTATCAACCTGCCGGTAATGCTTGGCAGGTATTTGAGCATTGATTAAAGCCAGTTCAGGCTCCTGTTCGAATAATGCCAGGACATCACGCCAAGTAAAATCATCGCGACCTGGAAAACTGGCGTAAATCTCTCGGAGCAGTTCTAAATCCTGTTGAGTGTCTACCGTCCAGCGCATTGATCCGTAATCTGGGTCGTGGGAAACATGCAATATTCGAAAGCGTTCGGGCTGTTCGTAGAAAAACGGCATAACATGTTCTCGCTGGTGGTTTTTTTTTGCTTCCTTCCAGGCAGTCTCCAACCCATCAAAGGAACACACTTCTGTATCGAGACCGATTGGATAAGTGCGACCCCAGGGCGGAGGCAGGCGGTTGGCAGCGTAATCATAGGGGGTTGACTGCTGAGAGGGCGAAGTCTTGGTGTGTATTTCATCACTTTCTACACCAAGAAATGCGTAGACCGTCTTATCAATTACACCTGGATCAATGATTGGACAGTCGGCAGTTATGCGTACGATCACCTCAGCGTAGAAAGTGCGGGCAGCCTGATAGTAGCGATCAAGTACATCTTGACTGCTTCCGCGATAACAGGGATAACTACGTTCGCTGCAAAGAGCTTCGACTGCGTCATCAGTAGGGGCAACCGTCGTAGCGACAACCACTTCATCCAGGGTTCTCGCCTTGCGGGTGCGTTCGACGACGCGCACCAGCATTGGCTCACCAGCGATATCGAGCAGCACTTTATTTGGCAGACGAGATGAAGCCATTCGAGCTTGAATTATGGCGACTATACGGGGTTTCATAATCTTTAGTAGTAACCCGATGAATAGATTAGTGGATACGTGTCGTGTATTAGGATAAGCTCGCTGTATTAGTCAACAAATTGAAGGGCTGACTGGTATGCTTCCAAGAGCTGGGGGAAGTTTTTGTTCCAATCAGCACGTTCTTCAACCAACGAGCGTGAACTGCGACCCATTTCGGGTAAGAGCGCCCGATCATCATATGCCCGCACGATAGCACGGGTCAGAGCGCTAACGTCCCCATCTTTGAAAAGCCAGCCCTGCACCCCAGGTGTTATCCATTCGCGGTTACCTGGAATGTCTGAAACCAATGCAGGACATCCGCACGCCATGGCCTCTAGAAGTGAAATGGACGTACCGTCGCTGTGTGAAGCCGCTATATATAAGTTGGCAGATTGGTAGAAATCCGGTAGGTCCGCTTGGTTGATCTGACCGGGTAGGTCCACACGATCGAGCACTCCGCCGTCCGCGAATATCATGCGCAGGATATCCGACTGGGAACCGTCACCAAGCATAACGAGACGTAATTCTGGTATTTGTTTAACTGCCTGGACGAATGCGTGTGCGATCACATTTACACCATAGATGGGCTCCCAGCCGCGGGTCGAAATCAACGTAAAAGTACTTCCGTTTTGTGCCTTCCCTAAAGGAAAATTGAAGTGCTCCAGGTCGATGCCCCACGGGTAAGTCACGATACGTTCGTCGTCCATACCCAGCTCGATGGCTTTCTTGCGAACCGTGTCGCAATCGCCAACCAATACATCAGTGTGCCTGAGAGTGTAACGTGTAATCCGTTGGTTTAATGGATCGCGTTGGGCGTCCTGTAGCAAATCATATCCCCAAGACATGCTGACCAGAGGATGAAAGCCGTTCAGTGCGCATAGAAAGGCGCAGGTTTGTAACGGACCGGCGTGGATGAGATTGGGTTTTATCTCAGAGATCACTCTTTTTAAGTCTTTGTACAGTCGCGGGGCATCTTGCCAATGGTATGGGCGGTTGCCCCCAACCCAAGCGACTGGCTCGATATCAGGCGGAAGGGCTTGATTCTCCGTCTTATGTGTGCTCTGTTCCAGACGTAGATAATATATCTTATACTCTGAGTTTGCTAGGGCAGTCAGATAACGGTGGTCGTGAGTGGTGTAGTCGCGGGTGAAATATAAAACACGCATTTCTTATTACGACGTTACGTCCGTCCAACGTAGTTCTTTGCCGGCCCCAAGGTTGGTAATCGCTTCAGTCCCAATCACGGAATCAATTTCATGGGGTAGGATAGCGCCGGGTGTGGCTGGTCGCAGTACGTCAATCATCTCTCGAGTGAAAATTTCACCCACTTGAATATCTATTGCGGCGCGCAGACAGCGGCGTTGTACGATAGCAGTTTCCTTTTCGTTATCGCAAATGGATTTATCACCACTACCAAGCGCACGTTCGAGCTCGCGGGTGCGCTTGACCATCTCCTCCCATGTGGAGGGGTTCATTGCGTACTTGTGATCTGGACCAACGCGATTATTGTCATTGGTGAAGTGTTTTTCAATCACTCTTGCTCCCAGCGTGACGGCTCCCAAGACTGTGGCATGTCCGTCAGTGTGATCAGAAAGACCCAGAACCACATTCGGGAACATGCTACGGTACGTATTGAGTACGCGCAGATTGATATGTTCAAAATTGTCAGGGCTGGCGGTGTAGTTGGTATTGCACTGCATGAGGATTAACTGAGGGTTTATTGCCAGGATTGTGTGAACGGCGCGCTGTACTTCGCCGATCGTGGAAGCGCCAGTCGCCAGCAAGATCGGTTTACCAAATTCAGCCATGCGTTCCAATGTTTCAATCCAATCTATCTCACCTGATCCGACTTTATATGCCGGCACGTATGGGTCGAGCATATCAATCGCTTCGAAATCGTAAGGTGAGGAGAAGTAATCAATGCCAGCCTTATCACATTCCTCTTTCAGGATTGGTGTCCACTCAAATGGAATTGAGGCGTCCTGGTAAACATCAAACACCGATTTTTTCCAGGCAGCCTGGTGCGAGACCTGACCATCCATAGACTTGAATCCATAATCCGAAACGATTTTTGGAGCACGGAAGTTTTGGAATTTCGCAGCATTTGCCCCAGCATCTTTGACAAGGCGTATGAGCATCCTGGCGCGCTCTAGGTCGCCGTCGTGATTGGTCCCGATATCGGCGATGAAATACGTGGGATGGTTATTGCCAATTTTGTGGTCACCAATTTGTATATCCATTTTGCCTCTAACAATGAAGTGATAAGGGATTAATTGATTATGTAAGTGGTGATTAGGTATTAGTCGATCAGGTTATTAGACAATTTGGAATCAATGGTATGTAGTTTGTTAATCATCTTCACATTCTGGTTTGATGCCTGATCGCTTTTAGCATTTGTGGATAACCTTGTTTGTAGAGGGAGTAAAAATTTTCTAAACCAGAAGAGATGTCGGGAGGGGGAACTCCAAGATCCCGGGCTAATTTATCTGTGCGCAAGGTCAAATTCGGGGAGCGGGCTGCAGCGAGGCCGGATTCGGCAACTGAAGTGGGTGAAATTAGATCTTCACTGAGGCCAAACTTTCGGGCGATCCGTACGCCAAAATCATATTTACTGAGGCATTCACTGCTGACAACGTGATACAGACCGTTTAATCCGGCAGCCAGCATTTGGAGAAATATGTGTGCCAGATCGTTAACAAGCAGGGGGCAAAAAAATACATCTGTGAAACCTATAACCGGTTTACCGGCACTCAGGTTATTGAAGAAGAATTCAGCCAGGCTGCGTTTCCCGTTCAGGCTCCAACCGTATAAAACCACACGGGCAATAATGGCGTCGGGATTTGTGTCGGCTACTGCTCGTTCACCTGCAAGTTTCGTTTTGGCGTATACGCTGAGCGGGTTGGGTGTATCCTGCTCGTCATAGTTGCCGCGTATACCGTCGAATACCGCGTCTGTGGAAACATGCAGGAAGCGCGCTCCGCCCCTGGCGACAATAGATGCCAGTTTTGCGGGTACTTCTGTATTCAATTGCTGCGCCTGTGCCGGGTCAGCCTCACAGGCGTCTATGATTGCCAGCGCAGCGCAGTGGACAACCCAATCGGGCTGTGTCTCATCCAGCAGACGCTCACAGGCACCGGGAACCAGTAAATCTGTATTACGCACCATGAACGAATCCGTGTCTATCGGATTGCGGTTCGTCACACCAAAAACGGTGTGGTCCCTGGCGGCTTCAAGGGCAAGATTTAGACCCAGCAGTCCACTGGCACCGGTTACGAGAATGCGCATGGCCTTATCTCCGGCGGTGCATTCTACCTTCTGAGTAATTCAATTGTTATTAAGGTGCGGATAACTGATAAACTGGATTGGATTCTGGGTTCTTGTTATCCACCGGAATGATTGTGTATCAGACTGGTTAATTATTTGACGGAATCCTTTACCGTCTCTAGCTCCTCGAAAGGAGTTATGATTTCGTGCATTTGTTCGATCGTCAACCACTGCGGGTTGGTGTCGCTTCCATAGCGGAAACCGTCCGGGAGTGACAATCCTTCGTCATTCCAATCGTGACCGAACCACAATGAACCACTGGGCTGGACGATAAACATATCATCCAATTCGACCGTTGCTCGAGCCTCATCCGTGTTGATCAGCACTTCGTGGAGCTTTTCGCCAGGACGGATACCGATTACTTCTATCTCGGCTTGGGGAGCGATCACTTTAGCCAGATCGATTATCTTGGTAGACGGGATTTTGGGAACAAAGACTTCACCACCATACATTTGTTCAGTACATTTGATGACAAAGCGCACACCTTGTTCAAGGGTGAGCCAAAATCGGGTCATGCGATTATCAGTAATAGTTAATTTGCCGTTCTTGCGCTGCTGGATGAAGATGGGAATTACACTTCCGCGACTGCCAACAACATTGCCGTAGCGGACGCAGCTGAAACGAGTAGAAGTGCCTGCAGCATAAGCGTTGCTCTGCACGAAGAGCTTCTCGGCTGCTAGTTTTGTAGCGCCGTATAAATTTACCGGGTTTACAGCTTTATCGCTGCTTAGCGCCATGACTCTACCTACACCAGCATCCAGTCCGGCTTCGATCACATTGCTGCTGCCGAGGATGTTAGTCTTGATTGCCTCCATCGGATTGTACTCACATGCTGGCACTTGTTTGAGGGCGGCTGCATGGATCACGACGTCGACGCCATTCATAGCACGCCGCAGACGACGGTAGTCCCGAACGTCGCCGATAAAGTAGCGCAATGTTGGATGGTCAAAGCCATCCGCACGCATTTCGTGCTGCTTGAGTTCGTCGCGGCTGTATACGATCAGTTTGGCGGGTTTGTATTCGTCCAGCATGATCTCGATGAACTTTTTACCGAACGAACCGGTGCCGCCGGTGACTAGGACGGATTGATCTTTCCATTCCATTTAATTTATCGGTGCCTCCTTATTCTTAGTGACGAAAATTATCGGATATTGACCATTCTCACCAAAGTAGTGGGGAAAGCGATCTTCCAGCCAGAATAAAAGTCGTAGCCAATAGCGACCTCCAAAGCTGGGATGGATCAAGGCGCGTGTGAAGCGTACGCTGACACTGCGCCACACGTAAATTTCGACCGGCATATGTGCCCCTACTTCGTCTTTTACCCATGCTACATCGTGACGAGCAGTGAATGTACCTTTAGGTGGTTTCTTCCCTTGTTCCTTCTTTGTATTTGTCTCATCGGATGCGGTTCTATAAGCGGGTTCAGTGATAATCGCGGGGGTTCCTATCAAGCGTTTGACCATCCCTCTCAGTCTGTTTGTGGCACGAATGAGCGGATCGCACAGATTCATCATTCTCGATTCTGACCAACTGTTGACCACCGCTGCAGTACAATCTGGTGCTAGCACCCGGTGCAATTCCTTGTAAGCGCGCAAATGCTCCTTTCTTGGTAAGTGGTGGATTGTGTGTAAGGAGACCTCGCCTTCAAAAATCCCCGCTTTGAAAGGCAGGTTGGCGATGTCAGACACTACAAATAAGCCATGGTTGCCGATGCGTTTGCGGGCTTCTCTAAGGGCTGTAATGGATATATCAGCGCAGACACGATACCGGTAGCCGCGACTGTATAGAAGATAATCGGGATATTGGATTGGACCGGACCCAGCATCGAGAAAATACCGTCCATCCGGTTTTAGGTACCTGGAAACGCGCAAGTGACAGCGATGAAGGTATTCTTGCGAAACCGGGCGCAGATCCTCATAACGGGCATTTTGGTACAAATCCTCATCAACCAATTGCCAGCCAATCTGATTGTAGAAATGGCGCACTTCTTGTTTTACTTCGTTCATTACAATCATTCCGGAGTGTGCCGCAGGAAAGCGGTCTGGTTCAATGCATCATTCAAATCAGTAGGTGGTGGCGTCTTCCAATCGCGCGGTTCTCCAACCAGGTGTCTAAAGGTGTTGCCGAATTCAGATTGACCTTCGTTAGACAAAACTCTTTCAATTGACCAGGTCTCCAGTTCATCCCAAAAGTTGAGCAAGTGCCACGGAAAAGAAAAAGGATACTCGAAGAAAAAGCAGTAAGCATAGTGCCAGGCGCGTTCCACTTGCTCGTGGGTGAGTCGATGTTTGTTTGGGGAGACTACGATTTGTTCAAGAAGTCCATCGAATTCTTCCCAAGAACTTGGGTCCAAGGTAAATCCCTTTTTCCTGTAATGTGTTTGCCCGGAAACGATCACCGGAAGCCCACTCATTGCCATTTCCATTCCCACTGTGGTGGTGTAAACCAGGCCCATATCAGCGATTTCAACCAAATCATAGGTGTTGACGGGTTCTTTGGCTTCTATGAGATGAATATGGTCGGGGAGTTTGGGAAGGGTTTGTCGTACCAACTCCGCGACTGAAGGCCCTTGAGTGTAGCGTTCACCGGGGTGAACGCGGATTAGGAATTGAACATCATGACGATTCGCGAAGGTTTGGATAGTGTGTTCTAGCCACTCGGTCATGTTTTTACTAAACACCTGCCGACCTAAGGTCAGGCTGTCGCCGATCACATTGGCAGCCAGGAGAACAATGGGGCGTCTATCCAACCCTAGTATTTTGCGGGTCTGTTCACCACCCTGTGAAGGTTGATCCTGCCAAAGACGGGAAAAATTCTTCCACAGGCTGGCGCTCTGGCGGGACGCATAAAGCAGACCCATTTTTTTGTATTGCACCTCGTCGAAGGGCTTATCCTTGCATGCAGTCCACAATTCACCAGTTTCCTGGCGCATTACTTCCCCATTTTGTGTGCACCAGATGCGCCCACGCTGTTCGCCGAATTCATAAGTTGTAGTCGGTATACCCAGGTAACGTGCGACCTGGTAAACAGCTCCCATCTCTAAAATGCTGCCGTTGGGAGTGATAATGAGGTCGGGACGCTGGTCCATATCCAGAGCCTTTAACCAAGTATAGACAGTGTATGCAGCGTGCTCGTTGCGCTCAAGCCGAAGGCGATAGAGTTGGGCGGATTGAGACTCGCTGTTATCCTTTTCGATGTCTTCAATTTGCAGGGTGTACTGTGTATCGCGTAAAGATACTTCTTGAATAGATTCCTCTAAGCCATCTGGCAGTGTAAACGATTTTCCATTTACCGGATCTGCCCACTTTATATCTAACAAGGAAATGGGCTTCAACAGGGGTGAAGCTCTATTCAGGACTTTGCGGGCGTAGGCGTTTTGGCGCCTTAAATCGAAACGGTTGAGTTGTTTCTGCCAGTTTGCATAGGGCAAGTAAGTAAACGTAACATCGTGTCCCATACCGGCCAATGCAATTCCTAGAAGGAGAGAGTGTTCAATCCAGTATCGCAGAGTGCTGAAAATCAACACTCTGCGTTGGCGCGGATTGTTAGATTGTTCTTTATACTCCACTCGGCAGGATCCGGCTTGAGAGAGCCATTCGGGAAGCGCTTCTTCTATACGATGCAAGGAGAAGCTCTTGCTGAGCGGTCTTCCTCTTTGGCGTAAGAGCCAGTATGCCTCTGCAGTGAGTGGTACATCACCAAGTAGGCGTTTAACTTCCGACTTGTTAATCATGGTCGTACTCCCCGGAGGGCTGCCCATCTAAGATCGGTGGCACTCCTGGTGTAAGTACGCGGACTTTTGCATGATCTTGTTCAATCCGCCATTCCAAGCGAGGGCGGATCAGTCCAAGACGCGCTTCCGACCACTGCGTTCCGGGGGCGCCAGATGCATCTACAGTAAAGGTCAGAGCTTGTTCATCTTGAAAATATCGCATAATGCGGAATGCGCTAGCATTCACTCCCAGAATGTAACGTCCCTCGTTCAGAAGATCGGCTGGAATTACACAGCGGCTGACATATTCGCCTATCTGGCGTACTCGAAAGCGGTCATATAGATCGGAATCATCGGTGTCAAATGAAGTAAAGACATGCTCACCCTTGGCAGATGTCAGGTAAATCCCTACACGCAGCCCGGTTATTGGTGCTTCGAGACTGTAGTGCATTTCGATAGTAATAGGCTCGGTTGAGCGCACGGTATTCGCCACCCGGCCAAATCTGTCAACGATGCGTAAAGAGGATGGGTGGAATGGAGCGGTCGCAACCGATGTCTCATCTTTTGCCCAAACCCGCTCACCGACTTGGGAGAAACCGGATGACAAATAGTAATCCACTGCCTTCGATGATGGAGCACGAAGTTCCATTTTCCCTTTATCTAAGACGATGGTCTCTTCTGTCAGACGCAGGATCGCGGACATGTTGTGGCTGACAAACAGAACTGTTCGTCCTTCTTCGGCAACATCACTCATTTTGCCCAGGCACTTGCGTTGAAATTCGGCATCTCCAACGGCTAGAACCTCATCTACGACCAATATCTCTGGTTCCAAATGAGCGGCAACAGCAAACGCCAAACGCAGATACATTCCGCTGGAATATCGTTTTACGGGTGTATCGATAAATTTTTCAACCTCGGCGAATGCAACGATTTCGTCGAATTTGCTTTCAATTTCTAAACGTTTCATACCCAGGATGGCGCCGTTTAAGTAAATATTTTCTCTTCCCGTCAACTCGGGATGAAAACCGGTGCCCACTTCAAGTAAAGAACCTACCCTGCCATGAATCTCAGCATATCCTTCTGTTGGCTCTGTAACGCGGGAGAGGATTTTTAGGAGCGTGCTTTTGCCGGCTCCATTACGACCAATCACGCCAAGGACTTTCCCTTTACGCAGATCAAAAGATATATCGCGCAATGCCCAGATCACTCCGTGTTGTGGGTCCTTCTTGGTGGTTTTCTGGTCACCACCTTTCCTTTTTGATGCATGAAATCGCGAAGAGAGGCTTTTAAATGGAGCGCTGGCGGTATCTGCTATGGTATCGCGTAGCGTGTGGTAATGGATGTTGCTCGGTCCCATACCGATCTTATATTGTTTACCTAAATCTTCGACACGTATAGCAATATCACTCATTACACTATGTCCGCAAATGTGCGCTCCATGCGGCGGAAGTAAAACATTCCACTGATAAGCGTAAGGATCGAGACAGTAGAGGAAACAGCCAACATCAGACCAGGGGCAGTTTCGACTCCTAGCAATGCCCAGCGAAATCCTTCCACCACACCTGTCATGGGGTTGAGGGCATACAGCCACCTCCATTGTTCGGGCACTATGCTGGAAGGATAGGCAATTGGGGTTATGAAAAGCCAGAACTGGGTCAGGAATGGGATTACATAGTTAATATCCCGGTATTTAACATTAAGAGCCGATAACCACAAACCAACACCGAGAGCGGTAATCAAAGCTAATAGGATGAAAAACGGAAGTGTTATGATCGCAGCAGTCGGAGTGATTTGTGCGGAAGGAATGGGTATGTGGTTGTAATAGATGATCATTCCTATCAGCACAACAGAGCCGATTGCGAAATCGACCAGACCACTCAAGACGGATGCGATGGGGATGACCAGGCGCGGAAAGTAGACTTTAGTTATCATGCTGCGATTAGCGACCATAGACCTTCCGGCATCTGACAGCGCTTTTGCAAATAGACCCCAGGGCAGCAGTCCTGTGTAGGAAAAGATTGGGTATGGCACACCATCCGAAGGCACCCCGGCCAGCTTTCCGAAGAATATCGTGAAGACGACCATGGTGAAGAAGGGTTGGATAATCGCCCAGGCAGCACCCAGGGCAGTCTGTTTGTAGCGAACTTTAATATCGCGCCAGATCAGGAAGTAAACCAATTCCCTGTACCGCCAAACCTCAGGCAAGTTGAGCGCTGTCCAACCGCGAGATGGTTGTAGACGAATTACTTCTTCCTGTTGTGTAGTGGAAATCTCGGTTTGAGCCATTTTTCGAATTAGAGGATATATAAGGGATGAAAGGGCTGTATCCCTATGTGCTGCTGTTTTTCTTATCCCTTATCCTCTATCCCTTGGTTTTGTTCGCCTGATACCATTCAATCGTTTGTTTTAATCCTTCTTTCAATGATGTCTCAGCGTGGAAGCCAAATAATTGCTTAGCACGATTCACATCTAAGGCGCGGCGCGGTTGACCATTGGGTTTGGTTGTATCCCAAACTAATTCGCCTTCGAAACCAGTGAGGTAGGCGATCATTTCTGCTAGGTCCTTAATGCTGATCTCATTACCAGATCCAAGGTTGACGGGCTCACTGCTGTTGTAATGCTCCGCTGCCAACAAAAGACCGTCAACGGCGTCTTCGACATACAGAAATTCGCGAGTAGGTGTACCGTCACCCCATAAAACCACTTGACTCTTACCTTGCTCTTTGGCTTCTATGTACTTGCGTATCAATGCTGGGATGACATGTGAGGTCTCCAGGTCAAAGTTGTCGCGTGGTCCGTATAAATTCACTGGAAGAGGAAAAACCGCATTAAAACCATATTGCTGCCGATAAGCCTGAGCCTGTACCAGGAGCATTTTCTTCGCCAGTCCGTAGGGGGCATTGGTCTCCTCCGGGTAACCGTCCCAAAGGTTTTCTTCCTTGAAGGGCACGGGTGTAAACTTAGGATATGCACAAATCGTACCAACGGCGACGAATTTGTCTACACCATACTTCCAGGCTTCGTGCATCAATTGAACGCCCATCATCAGGTTTATGTAAAAGAAATCGGCAGGACGAGCCCGGTTTGCTCCTATACCGCCGACCAAAGCCGCCAAGTGTATGATCAGGCTTGGGTCCCCGTCACGCAGCATTCGTCGGATATCATCCAAGTTGACAAGGTCGTATTGTTCTATCCTGGGGACGAAAATTTCGGCTGCTCCAAGTTGTTCCAGCTTCTCAACTACATATGAACCGAAAAAACCAGCTCCTCCGGTGACGCAAACACGTTGGTTTTGCCAAAAGTTGCTCTGTGCCATAGCCATGTTTATACCTCCATTTCCAAAAAGACCTTTGTGCCGATCACATCTAGTACGGGTGCGTTGTTCTCGGGCGATTGGGGGTGTTCTTCGATAACCTTAATGCCCTGCTCAAGACAGGATAAGCGACAAATGTCAGCGATGTCTCCATCTCCATGGATGCACACCTGGTTATATCCTGCTTGCTGCAATTCGATCAGCAGTTCCCCAATGCGCTGGCGTGTTTTCCGGTAAAGACGCATAGATGAATCGATGTAATTAACGGTTAACCTAGCCCGGAACGCCAGACCTTCGGGGGTGATGATATATCTTAGTTTACGCCGCTGAGCTCGTTTTACCTTGACATATCCTTTGGCGATGAAGCGTTTGATATGCCAATTGACCGTACCAACTGCAACACCCAGTTGCGCAGCCATTGAAGCCTGAGTGATATCCGGGTCGCGCTCGATGTGTTCGAGCAACATCAATTCGCGGTCAGAGTTTTGTTGATTATTTGTGATCATATCTAAAATTCAGCCGTTGAATTATAACTCAAGATTGATGTAGGTCAAGGAGGAAATTACGGGCAAAGATCATCATTGAATTTTGGGGTGAGCAATTGGATGTTTACATCCGGAAGCGTCCTGTCTGGCTCGTAATAGCATTCAATGTATTTGGCAACCTGTGTGACCCAGGCATCGTTTTCCTCACCGAATCTCTCTGAAGATCCTTTGAGTTTGGAAAAAATAGGATCGCTGACGATCAGTGCAAAACGATGGCTGCTGAGATCTTGGCGAAATCTGTCCAGGTAAACCTGATTACCCGCCATTGCCATCTCCATTAAAAACACTTTCTCGTAATCAGAGATTAAAGGTACATCCTCAATATCATGGAAAGTCAGTAGATGACGGTTGGTAATGAACAGGACTTCGCCGTCTTGCTCACGCGCAGCTTGTGTGAACTCAGCGATTTTTGCCAAGCTCTTAGTGATCTTTTCCTGATCTGGGAATCTAAATCTAGATCCGGACGAGGATAAGGCCATAATAGAAGGGATCAGAATCGCTAATAAAAGGGCTAGATAAAAAACTATCCGCTGTGCGGTGTTCCTTTCGGGAAGGTTTTTGTTGTTAATCCGTGCTTGGGTGATCAATTCTAATGATTCACTGGTTTTAAGTCGTTGATAACTGGCATTGGGAATATCTGGGGCGGCTCTGTCGAAGAATAAGAAGGCAGTTATTACCAGGAGTACAACCATGTAAGCGTCGAGATTATGCAGGTTGCTCCCCCCACCGATTTTGGTGCTGACAATTGATCCGCCTATGAATAGAACTAGAAGGATTGCTGCTAAACCAAGCCAACGGAGCGGGTGCAAAAAACGCCAATATGGCATTCCGTCAAACCGTGCAGTCAATTTATCCCAAATCAATAAGAACAGGGGCAGGGAGATGATGAGGATGGCAAGCAAAATACCTGGAGGATAGGTGGGATTAGGTAAGAGGCGGTACCACAGCAAGTCGGATGTGAAGCTCGTACCGAACTCTCCTGCCTGATTCCCAGAGCATCTTATGTATAGTGCTTGAGACATGAATGCAACCAGAATACCAAAAATGGTCCACACAACCGGTCTGAGAGCATATTTCAGGGCTGATACACTGAACCCACAAATATGGTTGGAATTTTCAGGGATTAAATATCGATCGTCGTCTGAAAAACCTGCAACTGGTTCTTCGAGAAAGAATAACACGGCTGCAAGCATCCCTGGAACTGGAAACCAGTTAATCCGACTTATACCAGCCCATGCCGAAGCCGATAACAACGATAGGATTGAAAAGAAAATGCGCGATTTTGGTGTTCGGAAGAAACGACGGTTAAATCCAAGCAGAATGATAATCAGGGCAACTTGCAGATGGTAGAAAACCGGACCAAGGAAGAAGAACAGGAATGTCCAGGCGATAAACATCCAGCGCCGGAGATTGTTGGAGATGGATAGACGTTGAGCCAGCACTGCGGATGTAATCAGTGTAGCAGCCATCCATAAGAAAACCTGCCACGCTCTATGTGTCCAAAGAGGGGAACCGGGAATTAGAAAAGGTATCGCCTGCAT
>JAUWPO010000056.1 GCA_030611505.1 Chloroflexota bacterium | reverse complement strand
GCGATCGCAATTTGAACCAGGATCCAATATATGCCCGCCGCGAGCAGCGCTGTAATTGGAATGGTCACCAGCCAAGCCATAGCCATATCTCTACCCACTCCCCAGCGCACTTTGCTCAGACGCTCCGCAGAACCGACACCCATAATCGACGAGCTGACAACCTGAGTCGTGCTGACCGGTTCTCCTAATAGAGATGCACCCAGGATCACGACTGTCGAAGTGGTCTGGGCGCTGAAGGCATCCACTGGACGAATCTTGTAGAATTTGCCGCCCAGCGTTTTGATCAATCGCCAGCCACCCATGGCTGTGCCCAGCCCAATCGCCCCGGCGCTGATCGCGACCACCCACAAGGGCACGTAGAAAGTATCCAGGAACCCACTAGTCACCAGTCCCAGCGTGATGATTCCCATGGTCTTTTGAGCGTCATTGGTGCCGTGGCTGAGTGCCAGTGTGATGGCGGTGATGATCTGGGAGCGTTTAAAGAACCAGTTGATGCGCAGCGATGCTCCCCTGGCGAGAAACAAAATCAATTTGGTGAACAGGAATCCACCGATAAAGCCAATGATGGGTGAGATGAACAGCGCAATCAACACCTTCACCATCCCATCCAGATAGATAGCCTGTAAGCCGGCTCCGACCGCAACTGCGCCAATCAGACCGCCGACCAAGGCGTGGGATGAACTGCTGGGGATGCCCATGAACCATGTAAACAGGCTCCATAAAATGGCACTTAATAGAGCCGCGATGATCACGCCGTTATTGATAGCGCTTGCATCAATAATATCCTCACCAATGGTCGTAGCTACGGCGACACCGAAGAGAAAAGGCGCTACGAAGTTGGCAATCGCTGTTACGCCGAGCGCCACCCGCGGTGTGAAAGCGCGCGACGCGATCATCGTCGCCACGATGTTGCTTGAATCGTGTACACCGTTCAGGAAGTCAAAGATTATTGCCAGGAGGATCAGCAGGATGAGCGTGGGCTCTAAAAATGTCTGCATTGCACCCTCAGGTTGTTTTTACAACGCAGTCGGAAATAATATTGGCTGCCTCATCTCCCCTGTCGGCGGCATTGCTCAGATGACGGTAAACCTCACGCGTTTTCAGCATTTTGACGATGTGCTTAACGTCTTCCGGACCTTTAAAAAGTTTTGCTAATGCCTCCCTGTAAACGGATTCGACCCGGTTTTCGAGGGCTTTCGCCCGTTGGGCGTGGTCTATGGCTACATTAGGATTCCTCTGCAGCCGCTGCATAGCAAGATGAATCTCGTAAGCAGCATCTCGCAGGAGCGATGCAATGCGCAGCATGTACTCGGTAGGGCGCACGTTAAGGATGTCCATCTCATCCGCGGTGGAATTGGCGTAATCCAGCATGTCGTCAACCGCCCGTGAAAGGGCGAAAATGTCCTCTCGGTCGATGGGCGTTACGAAAGTGCGGTTCAACTCGTCGATTAGGATGCGCCGGATTTCATCGGCTTCCTTCTCGGTTTCGCCGAGCTTCTCAGCAGTTTCGTGACTGAAGGTGTCCATGTACTCCTTCAACAGGTCAAAACCCTTTAGAGTCACCGCAGCCTGGTCGATCAGGAGGCTAATGAATTTGTCTGGTTTCGGTTTAAATAAATTGCGCATAGTCTACTACTCCGAGAAATCATCAAGCAGATCTTGTTGATTGGTTTAAGGGTTGTATATGATACCAGAAATGTACCGGTTTTGAGGTTCGGATGCCGCCGTCATGATTGTTACGTTATACAAGTTGTGCGAATAACGCTTATTTAACTTAATTCAATTCGTCTTTCCTGTCATTTCCTTGACACATTAATCAATAATGGTAAACTTTTAGCGATGAACGCAAATTTATTTATACCAGACCCATTCTTTAACTCAGAACCGTACGTTAATTTCTGGGCATTTATTCATGCTGAGCGCGATTAATTGGTGATTTATAGATTAACCTTTTAACGCCCTCTGGACTAAAAACCGGCCAGAGGGTGACGATTTTAAAAATCAGAAACATAACATACAGTCAAAACCTTTTTTAACATTAGATGTTTGCTCGAATACCAGGAGGAGTACCATGCGAATGAGTAAACTTTTCAGCCGCACGCTGCGCGAAACACCGGCGGAAGCAGAGATTACCAGCCACCAACTTCTATTACGAGCGGGATTCATCCGCCAGCTTGCGGCAGGCATTTTCAGCTACCTGCCCCTGGCAAGGCGGTCGTTGACCAAGATCGAAAATATCATCCGTCAGGAGATGGATGCTATCGGGGGGCAGGAAGTATCCATGCCCGTTGTGCATCCCGCCGAGATATGGCAGAAAACCGGTCGCTGGTATGAGATCGACGCGGAGATGGGACGCTTTCAAGACCGCTCAGGACGAGACATGGTGCTGGCGATGACCCATGAAGAAGTGGTCGCTGATCTGGTGCGGGGAGAGGTTCACTCTTACCGCCAGCTTCCCCTTATGATCTACCATATCCAGACCAAGTGGCGGGATGACCCGCGGCCGCGCGCCGGGTTGATTCGAGTGCGCGAGTTCACAATGAAGGACAGCTACAGCTTGGACGCCGATTTCGATGGGTTGGATGTCCAGTATCGCGCCCACTACCAGGCTTATTTCAACATCTTTCATCGCTGTGGACTGCCGGTAATAGCAGTCAAGTCGGACGTCGGCATGATGGGAGGAAAGCTGGCGCACGAGTTTATGTACCTGGCGCCAGTGGGCGAGGATACGCTGATGCTGTGTGAAGGGTGCGGCTATTCAGCCAACCGGCAGGTGGCGGTTTTCCGGAAACCCCTCCTGCCTCACGAAGAGCCCCTGCTTGTAGAGAAAGTATCCACTCCGGAAATGAAGACCATAGCCGACCTGGCGGAATTCCTGAATATACCCGAGTCGAAGACCGCCAAGGCTGTTTTCCTGATTGCCACAATACCAGAGGGGGAAGACACTCGCGAGCAGTTCGTCTTTGCAGTCCTGCGCGGCGATATGGAACTGAACGAGAGCAAACTCGTCAATGCGATTAAAGCCCAGGCGCTGCGTCCAGCTATGGAAGACGAGATTATCGCTGTGGGCGCTGTACCAGGATATGCTTCTCCGCTGGGACTTGAGAACGTACTTGTCGTGGTCGATGATATTATCCCGGATTCACCCAACCTGGTGGCGGGCGCTAACCAGGCAGGCTATCACCTGCGCAATGTCAACTATGGGCGCGATTACCAGGCCGATATCGTGGTCGACATCGCGGCAGCCCAGGATGGCGACGCCTGTCCGAAGTGCGGGGCAAAGATGAAGGCGCAACGGGGTATTGAAGTGGGCAACATCTTCAAGCTGGGTACCCGTTACAGTGAAGCGATGGGAGCCGAATTCCTGGATGCGGACGGGGAGTCAAAACCTGTCGTTATGGGTTCCTACGGTATCGGCAGCGGTCGTACCCTTGCCTGTGTCGCTGAAGAATACAACGATGAGAACGGGTTGGTATTGCCGGTCAGTGTAGCGCCGTATCAAGTTCATCTGGTTGTATTGACCGGAAAGGGTGACGAAGAGTCTTCTGATGTCGCTGAACGGTTGTATTTTGATCTGCAGGCTGCCGGTGTGGAGGTGCTGTTCGACGACCGACAGGAAAGCCCTGGGGTGAAGTTCAACGACGCCGACCTTATCGGTTTACCCATCCGCCTGACGGTCAGCCAGCGCTCATTGAAAGCTGGCGGTGTGGAGTTAAAACGCCGTGACCAGGCGGATAGCAGGGTAATTCTATCTGATCGGATCATACCGGTCGTTAAGGACGAAATTGCTGCCTTGCAAAAGGAAATCGATCAGAGGGTGATCGCGGTTGATTTCCGCGAGGATTAGAATCCCGCTCTTACTTCCCGCTTGATTTGAATGCGGGAATTTCCATGACTGGTGCACAAGCGGAAGCAGTCACCGCTTGGCACCAGTCTTTTTTTCTACCTCGGCAAGTCTTACGAAATGCTAAAGTAAATTCTTACCCACCGTTCACGTAATTTCTTTATTCTCTATCACGTCTAATAATCAAAGTACATTAGATTATTATTCTAGGAGATGTTTTTATGAACAAAAAAATACGATCGATTATCAAAGTTGTCTCTATCTCTACATTAGTGCTTGCCGCTTGTGCCACCGCACTCCAGGCTGCACCGCAGGAGGAATCGACTCCCATGGAGACAGAGGTTCAAGATACTCCCCAGACTAACCCCTCAGAAGAGGGGACTTCGGTTCAAGAAAAGGTTGAGACCAGTGATGTCTCCGCCACCGTTGAAACGGAGCCAGTCGAGTCCACAGAGCCGGTCCAATCAGAGCCACCATCCCGAGATGTGTTGCTGGATCCGGATGAAAAGCCTCCCTCGGGCACACAGAACGAGTTCAGTACTGATTTCAGCGTACACACGGTGCCCTATTCCGAGATCCTCTCTGGTGGTCCTCCGAAAAACGGGATTCCCGCTGTCGACGACCCGCAGTTCATCAGTATAGAGGAAGCCGATGAATGGTTAGAACCGCTTGAGCCGCTGATCTTCTTCAAAGTCGGCGACGATGCGCGCGCTTATCCCATCCAAATTCTGATGTACCACGAGATTGTCAATGACATCGTGGGTGATGTTCCTGTTGTGGTTACATTCTGCCCCTTGTGCAACACCGGCATCGCCTTTGAGCGTACGGTGGATGGGGAGGTGCTCGACTTTGGCACCACCGGTCGCCTGCGGTTCAGCAACCTGATCATGTACGACCGCCAGACTGAAACATGGTGGCAGCAGGCATCCGGTGAAGCGATCGCCGGCGACCTGACGGGCACTCAGCTTGCTTTCCTGCCAGCTTCAATTATCTCGTGGGAGGAGTTTAAATCCAGTTTCCCGGATGGCACAGTGCTTTCACGTGAGACGGGCTTTAACCGCTCGTATGGGCGCAACCCATATACGGGTTATGACAACATCAACAACTCTCCGTTTTTGTATCGAGGTCCAAGTACCCCTGACGAGCTGCCGCCTGTTGCGCGTGTGCTCACGGTTGACTTAGGTGCAGAAGCAGTAGCATACTCGTACCTCACCCTGGAAGAGATACACGTTGCCAACGACACAGTCGCTGGGCAGGATATTGTTGTTTTCTGGCAGACCGGAACGGCTTCTGCGCTGGATGTGGGTACGGTCGCCGGAGGCCGGGATGTGGGCACTGCCAATGCTTTCTCCCGTGAGGTTGATGGGCAGACCTTGACCTTTAGCTACGATGGCTCCAATATCCTTGACGACCAGACCGGTAGTGAATGGAACGTGCTTGGTCAGGCGCTGAGCGGCGAGCTGGAAGGCACCCAGCTTGAGCCAGTCGTTGCGGTCAATCACTTCTGGTTCTCTTGGGCAGCCTTCAAACCAGAAACCAGAATTTATCAACCCTAACAAAAACCCTCCCGCAGGTAAAACCTCCCGCAGGTTGCATTTTATTTGGGCTCGCTGAGAAATCTCAGACAGCAGTTAGATGTTTATCCATAACAATTATTTAACCTGCGGGAGGTTGCAAAATCCGCGCTTACACCTGCGGGAGGTTGCTAAAATATCCAGGCTTACCGAGAAATCTCAGACAGCAGATAGATGTTTATCCAAAACAATTATTTAACCTGCGGGAGGTTGAAAAACCCGCGCTTACACCTACGGGAGGTTACTAAATAATTCCCTTCTCTCTTAGGAGCGGCCGCGGGTCGACCATGTTTTTGTGCAGGACCGCTTCCTTTTCAGGCAGCCCGAGTGCCAAGGACATCAGTTGGGTGAAGAACATAATTGGCATCGGCTCTTCCACATCCATCTGGAACTGGCGAGCGTCGAGGTTTATGTGGCATAGCGGGCAAGCCACAGCGATCACATCAGCGCCTGCCTGGCGTGCATGCGTTACCAGGTTGCCGCTCAATTTCACTACGATATCCGGGCGCGTGAGCGAGTGCGCCGCCCCACAGCAGCAGGTCTTGTAAGACCAATCAAGCACTTCTGCCCCCAGAGCAGCCACCAGTTCGTCCATATCGGTGGGGTTTTCGGGGTTTTCAGCCTCAGTTACCTGGGGAGGGCGTGTCAGCAGGCATCCGTAATAGCAGACGACTTTCAGATTTTCAAGCGGTTTCTGCACCTTCTCGGCGATCTTTTCCTCACCTACATGCTGGAGTATCGTTTCGATCAGGGTATTTACCTTGACCGAGTCCTGGTAGTGGTAATCCAATACTTCATCCATGGCTTGCCAGCGGCTCTCATCATGACGTATCTCATACTGGGCTGCTTTATGACGGTTGAAGCAGGCTGCACAGGGCATGGTCACTTCGCTGAAACCGCTGCGCTCAATCAGCGCTAGATTCTCCAAAGGAAGACGTAATCCAGTCTCTGGGTCGGAACGGTGAGCCGCGGTGGCGCCACAGCATACCCAGCCTTTAGGCTCGAAGAGTTTTAGATCCAGCGCTGCACATACGGATTTGGCCGACTCGTTGAATTCGGTCGATGTTGATTCCAGCGAGCAGCCTGGGTAGTAAGCGACTGTATTGACTGCGTTTGGAACGGGTTTTACATTACGGGGCGGATGTCCAAAGCTGGGTATAAATGACACCTTCATCTTTTTTAACATCCGGGTATACAGGTCGATATCGTTAAACATTGACCCGGGATCACGAAGTTTCATCTCTACCATCAGACCAGGTTCGTATGCTCGTCCCCATATGCGCACTTCGCGCATGAATGCATCGTTGAAAATCTTCACTTCTGTAACTGGAGGTTTGATGCCGCGCTCGAGCGCCTCACGGGTCAACCATTCCATGATCCCGGCAATATCCAGATCTTGCGGGCAGCGGGTCGTGCATGTCTGGCAGGAGGCGCACAGCCACGGCGTCTCCGACTGCAGGGCGATATCCTCCTGACCCAACTGCAAAGCACGCATGATCTGGTTGGGCTGCCAGTCGAAGAACTCGGCTACCGGGCATCCGCTGGAGCATTTGACGCATTGGTAGCACAGGTAAACGTTTTGCCCAAGTTCGTCCTGGATGCGCCGCGCTAGCTCAGGATTGATGCTTGTTATTCTGTCGGCAGATTTTGTTTCATCGGTCATGAACCATCTCCTGTGGGCATGAAATGTAAGCCCTTATGCCTCTGACACTGTCTCTTCGATCTGCGGGCGCGGGTAAAGACCGGCGCCCTCGACGATAGGTTTAACTGCCCGCTCCCACTCGATCGCCATAATATGCACCCCGGCAACGCCTTCGATGGCGCGTAATTTCTGGATCAGGTCGATGCAGATATTAATACCCGTTTCCTTCCAGGCTGCTGAACGGGCTTTCTTATCCTCTTTCGTCAATTCTTCTTTTTTCTTACCAGCCCAGGGTGCGCCGGCGGCGTTCATTTCCTTAATAATCTCGTCCGGAACCAGGATGCCGGGCACATTGTTCTTCATGTAGCGCGCCATGCCAGGGCTTTTTAGTGGTCCTACGCCAGCCAGGATGAAGGTTTTCTCGTGTAATCCGAGTTCGCGCACCTTCTCCATATACTGGGCGAAAGCGTCCACATCGTACACTAATTGGGTCTGGATGAAATCGGCGCCCGCGTTGACTTTCTTTGCCAGGCGGTAGGGACGGAAATCAATTGGGTCGGCGAAAGGTGCCGCAGCCGCACCTATGAAAAAGCGCGGTTCGATTCCCTTGAATGCATCGCCGCATTGGAAGATGCATTCGTCGCGCATGTTAGCGACTGCCTGCACAAGCTGGACAGAATCCATGTCAAATACGTTCTTTGATTCGGGGTGATTGCCGAAGCTCTGGTGATCTCCGGTCAGACAGAGCAGGTTGCGCATACCAAGTGCATAAGCGCCCAACAGGTCGCTTTGTATCGCCAGGCGGTTGCGGTCGCGGCAGGTCATCTGGATGACAGGTTCTAATCCCTCCTGAACCACGATCGTTCCCGCGCCGATGCTGGACATGCGCACAATGGCAGTCTGGTTGTCGGTTATATTTACCGCGTCGCAGTAGCCCTTTAACAGGGCAGCTTTCTCCCGGATCACTTCACCGTCTGCGCTTTGTGGTGGACCCAGTTCGCCGGTGACGGCAAAATGCCCCCCCCGCAGAATTTTTTCCAGGTTCGATCCTGATAGGTAGCCGTTGGTTAGTTCTTTGCTCTCGCTTTTTATTTCTGTGACCATGGCTTATTCCTCCTCTTCCAATAAGCGTAAATCTTCGCGTACAATCTTGCGCGGACCGCCATCGCGCGATGTTTTCCAGTTTTTGGGCGGCTGCAGGTCAAGTAAAACATCCAGTTTGTCCATGCTGCTGAGTCGGTCGTAGATCAATTGCCAGGCGCAGGGAATTTCGGGATCAATCTCGCAGTGCCCGTCCTCTGAACCGCCACAGGGTCCGTTGAGCAGCGTCTTCGAGCAGCGTGCAATCGGACAAATTCCGCCGGTCAAGCCCAGGATGCAGTCGCCGCAAGCCGCGCAGCGCTCTTCCCATACTCCTTGTTCGCTGGGCAGCCCCAGGAAGGAAGTGTTCAGACCAGGCACCACCCAGGTATTGGGGAAGTGTTCTGCGATCGCCTGGACACCGATACCGCAGCCCAGGGAAAGCACCACGTCGGCTTCTCCAATCTGTTCGGCGACTTGATCCAGGTATTCCCATTCGCACTGGCGCTGCACAGTGATGTCGGTGATCGCATTGCTTTTCCCTTCCAATTTGGTCGCCATACGCAACGAGGAGGCCATGATAGCGGCCTCGCGCTCCCCACCGGCAAAACAAACCGTCACGCATGTGCCGCACCCAAGCACCAGCACTTTCTCGGAATTTCCAATCAGTGTTTTTATTTCATCTAAGGATTTTTGTTCGGCGATGATCATAAGCCTGCCTCCGCTTCTGGTTTTCTATAGGATTTATTAAGAATATAATTTATTAAGAATATAATTTATTCAAGAATATAATTTATTCAGAATATGATTTATTAAAAATCCAAATAATTGCTTTTAGCCAACACTTCTTAATGGGTTAGGTCCTAATTCGGTAATTTTATCAGTCATTTCTTTAACTGCTTCTACAAATCCACCTGCCATTGCTGATGACATATTGTACATGCGCACCCTTTCGGTTTCTAAACCGATTTGGTTCAGCAAATCAATAATCCGTTCTACCCTGCGTTTGGCGTTGGCATTACCTTCCAGGTAATGGCAGTCACCCGGCAGTCAACCAGCCACCATAACACCATCGATGCCGTCTTCCAGGGCATGCAGGACCATCAATTCATCCAATTTGCCTGAGCAGGGCAGCTGCACGATCTTGACCTGAGGTGGGTACTGCATACGCAGCCCGCCCGCAAGGTCGGCTGCTGCGTATGCGCAGTGTTCGCAGCAGTAGGCGATTATATGAATGCCAATTGTACCTGTTTGTAGTTCCTCTGCCATCTAAATCCTGCTTCACTTCCTAATATCTGATCACCTGTTTATCTAGTTGCCTGCTGCTTGATCAGCTAACTCGCAAGCACTTCTTCAATCGGTACAAACCCAATTCCCGTCTGCGCCAATGCGTCCACTTCAGCATCCATCTGGGCATCGGTGTAATAAACCAACTGGATGGCGCGCGCCGGGCATTCAGCTGCACAAGACCCGCATCCCTGGCAGGTAGCGGGTTCGATATACGCGGCTCCCAGGATTTCCCCTACGCCGGTTAGATTGGGCTTGATCAGGGGAACATGGAATGGGCAGATGCGAACGCAGGTCAAACATCCGGTACACAGGGTTTCGTCCACCACGGCAACCCGGCCGCCGGCGGTCAGGTTTTTCTGGCTGAGCACCCTTGCAGCCCGCGAAGCGGCAGCCTGAGCCTGGATCATGGTTTCGTCCAATAACTTTGGGTAGTGTGCCATTCCGGCCATAAAAACGCCTTCAGTAGTGAAATCCACCGGTCGCAGTTTGATGTGTGCCTCCATGAAGAACCCGTTTTCGTCCACGGGTACCTTGAACAGGGTGGACAAACTTTTGACATCGGGATTTGCCACAACCGGCATACTTAAAACCAGCAAACCCGGGTTCAGTAAAAGCTGCGTATTCAAGATGGGATCCCAAACTTGAACGATCAGGGTGCCATCATCTTCTGTGTTCACCTGTGGGCGCTGATCATCATCGTAACGTACGAAGATCACACCGCGCCGGCGTGCTTCTGTGTAGGAGCGCTCCTTGAAACCGTACGTGCGGATGTCTTTGTAAAGGATGACTATTTCAGCTTCCGGATTGAGATCCTTGTATGCCAGCGCATTCTTCAGTGCGACCGTGCAGCAAATCCGGCTGCAGAACCGCTCGGCGGGACCGATACATTGGATCATAACAATGGAATCAGGTAATTGGTCAATTAGGTGATCAGGATGCTGTTCCCTTGTTGCCCGATTACTGGTTTCTTGATTACTAATATCCTGACCTTTGATTACCTGATTGCCTGCTAATAGCTTCTCAAATTCATGTTGAGTGATGATGCGCGCGTCGCCTCCGTAGCCGTACTCCGGGCCGCGGTATTCTTGGGCGCCGGTTGCCAGTATCGTCGCACCATGAGAGAGTTCCTGCCGCTCTCCATCCCGAGATGCGATCAGGGTAGCGAAATTTCCCTTGAAGCCTTTTGTGGCTGCGATTTCGCTTTGCATGTGCAGGGTGATGTTTTTTTCTGCCTGCACTTCATCCACGAGACGGTTTAAAATTTGCTGGGGGTCCCGCCCGATTGCAGGAGTGAACATATGTCTCAGGTTGCCGCCTAACTCAGCCTGCTTTTCCACCAGGTGAACCGGGAACCCGGCGCCTGCCAATGTGAGGGCGGCGGTCATTCCTGCCGCACCACCTCCGACGACCAGTGCAGTCTGCTGGACGGGTACTTCAACCGTTTTCTGGGGGCTGAGAAGCGCTGCCCGGGCGACCGCCATTTGAACCAGCTCTTTTGCCTTTTTGGTTGCGGCTTCGTTGTCGTGCGAGTGCACCCACGAACATTGATTGCGTATGTTCGCCATCTTAAATAGGTAAGGGTTCAATCCGGCTGCACGCAAGCTGTCCTGGAACAGCGGCTGGTGGGTGAGCGGAGAGCAGCTGGCGACCACAACCCGGTTAAGCCCTTGCTCTACGATCACTTCGCTAATGTGGCGGATGCTGTCCTGGGAGCAGCTGTACAGATTGGTTTCTGCGTGCACCACGTGAGGCAGTCCCCTGGCGTGTTCGCTGACTGCGCTCACGTCGAGGAAACCGGCAATGTTCGAACCGCAGTGGCAGACAAACACGCCGGTGCGCGCTTCTTCGTTCGTCACGTCGTGTTCGGGAGGGAATTCAACGCTGGTTGTGAGTGTGAAACGGGATGCTGCCATGATGCTTGCTGCTGATGCGGCTGCTGCGCTTGCCTCCACTACCGATTCGGGGATGTCTTTTGGCTCACGGAACGGACCCACTGCGTAGATGCCGGGGCGGCTGGTTTCCAACGGGTTGGACTGCGCTGTCTGGCAGAACCCGTAGGTGTCCAGATCGACTTCTAAACGTTGGCTGAGATCACGGACCGGTTTTGAAATCTCCATACCGGTAGAGAGCACCACCATATCGAAGCGCGCTGTTTGACCTTTCCCATCTTTGTCCACATAATCCAGGATTAAATCATTACTCTCGTGATCTTCATATAAACTGCTCACCCGGCAGCGAGTATATTGGACTCCGTATTGGTCGCGGGCGCGCATGTAATAGCTCCAGTATCCTTTCGAGAAGGCGCGCATGTCCATCATGAATATTTGGATATCGAGTTCGGGGTGGTGTTCTTTTGCAATTATGGCTTCTTTGGTGGCGTACATGCAGCACACTGAAGAGCAGTAATCGTGGCTTTGGTCGCGCGAACCGATGCACTGCAGGAAGGCAATTCGCTGCGGCGTTTTCCCGTCTGAAGGTCGAGCCACGTGCCCCATAGTTGGACCGGAGGCTGAAAGCAGGCGCTCAAACTGCATAGCAGTGACCACGTTTGGATAGCGCCCGAAGCCGAATTCCTGTGAGAGCGACGCATTGTAAGCCTGGTATCCCGGAGCGAGCAGAATAGCGCCGACTTGTATTTGTTCCTCCCGCTCAACCATGTTGTGATCTATGGCATCAACCCCGCAGGCATAAACGCATGCCAAGCACTCGGCACAGATTCCACACTGCAGGCAGCGTTGGGCCTCGGCACGCGCCTGGCGTTCTGTCAAGCCTAGCACAACTTCCCGGAAGCTGGTCACTCGCTCCTCCATTGGAAGCATGGCGGGTTCGAACCTCTCCTGGGGTGTGATCTCCCCGTTCAGGACTCTCTGCTCGATCTCCTGACGGGTGAATTTCACGACCGGCGGTCTGCAGGTATCAATTTCTTCTAACGGTTGGTCCTGTAAGTAGTGCTGGATGGAGGTTGCGACCCGGTGACCAAGAGCGACGGCTTCGATAATGTAGCTGGCGCCGGTCTTGCGCCCTCCGACCACAAACAGTCCCTCAATCTCGCTCGACAATGTGTTTTCATCCACATTCAGGTCGTCGAAGCGTTGGTCGAGAAAGCTCAGATCTGAATATTGACCGACCGTTCCAATGACGTTGTCAACATCGATCCTGAATTCGGTGCCCGGTTTGGTTTTGGGGCGCTGGCGACCGTTTTTGTCGACCGCCATGCCCTTGCTGATCTCTGCCAGCTCCACGCCGGTCACAATCCCATCCCGTGAGAGTATGCAGGTGGCGGTAGTGCGTTCGTATAGGTGGATGCCCTCCGCTTCGATCGCTGCCACTTCCCAATGGTATGCCGGCAGCTCGCCGCGCGGGCGGTCGAGCACCAGGTACACGTCCTGGGCGCCTAACCGCCGGGCAACTGCGGCGGCATCCATCGCCGTAATCCCGCCTCCGACCACAGCCACACGGTCGCCAACGCTAATGGGTTCGCCCAGGTTGACTTTGCGCAAAAATGTGGCGGCGGAAATTACGCCCTCCGAATCTTCGCCCTCAAGACCCAGGGAAAGGTCGCGGGACGAGATGCCGGTCGCCAGGCAAACCGCGTCGTAACCCTGTTCCAGAAGTGCCGGGGGGTCTTTAACCGGTGTGCTGGTCTTCAGCACAACGCCCAGCGCTAAAATATCATCAATATCCTGCTGGAGAACGCCTTTCGGCAGCCGGTGAGCGGGGATGCCGACCCGCATCATACCGCCTGGCACTGGTAAGGCTTCGTACACCGTCACACCGTAGCCCATCTTCACCAGGTCATGAGCCGCAGTGAGACCGGCTGGACCAGCGCCGATGACTGCCACCCACTCCGGGCGGGTGCGCGCTGCCTGGTCGACGGGTTCCCTGCCGTAAGCCAGGGCGTAATCAACCACGAAGCGTTTGAGCGACATAATACCCACAGGCTGGTCGACCATCCCGCGCACGCATTTGCTCTCGCAGGGGTGGTGGCAGGTTCGACCGCAGACACTTGGGAAGGGATTGTCTTCTTTGATCACCCGCAAGGCTTCCCGGTAGCGTCCCTCGGCGATCAGCGCAATGTAACCCTGGGCGCGCTGCTCTGCTGGACAGGCGTGCCTGCAGGGAGCCGTCCCTAGTTTATCGATCGCGTAGGCGGCAGGTACGGCTTGGGCGTACAGGCGGTAGGCGGCTCGGCGCTCTTTCAACCCTTCTTCGTACAGGTCGAGCAGCGATACCGGACAGACTTCAGCACAGTCTCCGCAGCCCACGCATTTGGTGGTGTCGATATAACGAGGCCTACGCCGCAGCGTGACGGTGAAATTTCCTGCCTCTCCGTCTGCCTTGAGCACGTCGCTGTCAGTCAGGATTTCGATGTTATGATGGCGACCGGTATCCACCAACTTCGGGCTGATGTTGCACATTGCGCAGTCATTGGTGGGGAAAGTCTTATCCAACTGCGCCATGTGCCCGCCAATGGCTGATTTCTCTTCGACAAGATAAACCTTAAAGCCCTGGTCTGCCAAATCCAGCG
>JAUWPO010000132.1 GCA_030611505.1 Chloroflexota bacterium | reverse complement strand
ATCAACCCCCGGCGGAGGGTCAGGTGCTCGGTCTCGACCAGGATGGCGGTCTCATCCTACGCACCCGGGAGGGACACTCATTCACTTTGCAAAGCAGCGCCTACCGCGTCACCCCCATCAATTCGCCTCCTCCAGCCGCCGCAGATCGGCGTCGGAGAAAATTGCGATAGATGCAACACTGTCCCCTTCCCCCAAGTTCATAACCTTCACTCCGCGCGTTGCTCTGCTGATGCACGATATATTCTTAACCATGGTACGCAGTACCACTCCCCCCGTTGACATGATCGTTAGAATATCAGCCTCATGGACGACGCGCGCTGCAGCCACAAATCCAATTTCCGGCAAAATCTTTTTGTTCACTGTCTGAACCCCCTTTGTGGCGCGGCTTCTTGTGGGGTATTCGTCCAGCGGTGTTCGCTTACCAAAACCTTTTTCGGTCACTATGAGCAAATCTCCATCAGGTTCAACAACCTCCATACTGGTGACACGATCGCCTTTAGCGAGGCGAATGCCAGTAACCCCGGCAGCCGTGCGACCCATCGCGCGGATATTGCTCTCTGGGAACCGCACTGCCTGACCCTGGCGTGTTACCAGGATCACTTCGTCTGCGCCGTTTGTAAGGCGCGCCCAACCCAATTCATCGCCCTCACCCAGGGTGATGGCTCTAATTCCTGCCGATCGAACTGAGGCGAGCTGTGATAAAGCCAAGCGCTTCATGCGCCCTTTGTGAGTCGTCATGATGCAGTAATTAGTGTCATCAAATTTCGGGACTGCAACAGCCGCAGTTACCGTCTCGTCGGGACCCATTGCGAGCACATTCACGACCGGAATCCCGCGCCCGGTGCGGTCTGCATCCGGGATTTGGTAGGCTCTCTCAGAATAGACCTTACCCCGGTCTGTGAAAAAGAGAATTGCGTCTAGCGTACGGGCAGGAATAAGCATCAGGATATGGTCCTTATCCTTTGTAGCGTGACCTGCAACGCCACGCCCGCCCCGGCTTTGAGCGCGGTAAGTTTTTGCCGCCACTCGTTTGATATAGCCGCGCTGCGTGATGCTGATCAGTATCGCTTCGTCCGGCACCAGGTCTTCGTCACTGAATTCTTCAGTAGCTTCATAAGCAATATGGGTGCGGCGCTCGTCCCCAAATTTTTCAGCCATCTCACCCACATCATCTTTGATCACGTTCAGGATCTTCCTGGAGCTAGCCAGCAAATCTTCCAGAAAAGCGATACGTTCCAGTGTTTGGTGGTGTTCGTCTTCAATTTTTTGGCGTTCAAGAGCCGCCAACCGGCGCAGTTGCATATCCAGGATCGCCTGAGCTTGCCGCTCACTCAAATTGAAGCGGGTCATCAAGCGATCTTTAGCAACATTCGCATCCGGAGATTTACGGATAGTTTCAATCACTGCATCCAGGTTGCGCAATGCGATCAGCAGTCCTTCCAGGATGTGGGCGCGCTCGCGCGCTTTAGCTAGCTCAAATTCGGAACGGCGTGTGATAACCTCTCGGCGGTGCTCAATGAACAATTGCAGCGCCCGTTTGAGCGACAAAAGACGCGGTTCATTGTTCACCAGCGCCAGCATTTGTACACCGAAAGTGGACTGCAGCGATGTGAATTTATAAAGCTGGTTGAGCACCTTTTTCGGCTGAGCAGCGCGTTTTAATTCAATAACGATGCTCATCCCGCGCCGGTCGGACTCATCCCGCAGGTCAGAGATGCCACCCAACTTTCCGCTGCGAGCCAAAGCCGCAATACGTTCGAGCAGGCCGGACTTGCCAAGCTGGTACGGTATCTCGGTGATTACGATTCTGTGGCGATTGCCTCCCATCTCCTCAATGTGTGCCAGCCCCCTCAAGACGATGCGCCCTCGTCCGGTGCTGTAAGCCTGCAGAATGCCCTCATTGCCTACAATCACACCACCGGTGGGAAAGTCAGGTCCGGGAACCCGTTTGACCAGTTCCTCCATCGGAATTTCGTCGATGTCATCGTAGTTGTCGATCAGATAGGTGATCGCATCTGCAAGTTCGTTCAGGTTGTGGGGAGGGATATTGGTTGCCATACCCACAGCGATGCCTGACGAGCCGTTGAGCAGCAAGTTTGGAAGACGTGAAGGTAATACCAGCGGTTCCTTGAGTGAGCCATCGAAATTGTCCCCGAAGTCGACCGTATCCATGTCGATATCAGCCAGCAATTCTTCCGCCATCGATTTTAAGCGCGCTTCGGTGTAGCGCATGGCTGCAGGCGTATCACCGTCGATCGAACCGAAATTGCCCTGCCCATCCACCAATAAATAACGCATGGAGAAATCTTGAGCCATACGCGCCATTGAATCATAAATTGATTGATCACCATGAGGATGGTATTTACCCAGCACCTCGCCCACAATACGAGCCGATTTTCGATGTGGGGTATTCGAGCGCATACCCATATCGTGCATCGCATATAAGATACGGCGGTGGACAGGTTTCAAACCATCACGGGCATCTGGCAATGCCCGCGCCACGATCACACTCATAGCGTAATCCAAATAGGCGGAGCGCATTTGATCGTCAATATCTACTTGCTTTACAGAACCAATATCCATCGAACTCCCTTACTTCGTTTTGAACGATTTACGTTTGATCACGAACAATCCAAGCGGTTAAAAGAACTGCTTACACTTAATTTATATGGGTTGCTATGCGAACCGGATAAGCCAAAAAAACAGCGTAAATTACAATCAAAAAGGCTGCTCGCTCATTGCGGACAACCTATTAATTATACCTCTACAGACAGTAAAATGTCACCATGAGTTCGCTAGTATGAGTTCGCCAGTAATTTTTATAGTGGTGACCGGTTTTGTCCTTTAAGAACCATTTTTCATGAGAGTCAACAATCTTTCAGGAATCTTACAGAATATAAGCCAATGACGTGGTATAAAGATGTGATTTTATAATTTAACAATTTAATGCGTATCGATATTTTGACAGTAATTTTGATAAATTGGATCAATACATACAAATATTCACTTCCATTGGTGACGTAATCATTTCGACAAGGAATATCGCTCATGAAAAAACTTATATTGGTGGTCGTCGTTATCATCATCGCAGTCGCTGGATGGTTTGCGTATCAACAATACAACCGCCAAAAAGCCACCCAGGCGATCAGCGATTTACAAACTGTTTCTGCATCAGAAGGTGATCTCACAGCCACTGTGGGAGCAACCGGGATAGTGCGCTCCAACCAATCCGCATTGTTGACCTGGCTGACATCCGGCAGCGTGGATGAAGTGGACGCCGCAGTTGGTGATTATGTGGAAGCCAAACAGGTGCTCGCCACACTCGAAAAAACTTCCCTGCCGCAGAACGTCATTATGGCGCAGGCAGATTTGGTGAATGCCCAGAAGGCGATGGACGATTTATATTCGAACTCCAAGACAGCCAAAACCGAAGCGATGAAAGCCATTTCCAGTTTCACAAAATCAGAGCGAGATGCACAGTATCAATTGGACAATTACACTGTACCTTCTAACCAGGCTGATTTCGATACCATGGAAGCACTCAATGTCATGGAAGAGAGACTCAATGAGGCACGCCAGGCTTTCGAACCTTACAGATATCTGTCTTCCAGCAATCAAACGCGCCAGAAGCTCAAGGACGTTTTAGCAGAGGCGCAAAGCGATTACGACTCGGCGGTAAAACGCTTAGAGTACGAGTACGAAGTTGAAGTAGCAAAAGATAACCTGGCGAAGGCGAAAGAAGATTATGAGACCTGGAAAGATGGTCCGGACCCGAGTGATATTACGGCAGCCGAGGCCAGGGTCGCTGCCGCCGAAGCCACGCTGAAACAAGCTTGGATTGAAGCCCCCTTCGACGGCACAATCACGAATGCAAAACCTCAACCCGGCGATCAGGTTGCACCTAACATGGAGGCTTTCAGACTGGACGATCTCTCGCGCCTGCTGATGGATGTGCAGGTGTCCGAGGTAGATATCAATCGCATTAGAGGTGGACAAGACGTCAAAATAAGTTTCGACGCCATCCTCGACAAAGAATATCATGGTGCGGTCATCGAGGTCGACCCGGTTGGCACTTCTAACCAGGGCGTTGTGGACTTCACGGTGACAGTAGAGCTGATAGACGCCGATGAGGGCGTCAAACCCGGCATGACAGCCGCCGTCAATATCGTAGTAGAAAATTTAGAGGATGTCCTGCTGGTGCCCAACCGGGCTGTGCGGTTCGTAGAAGGTCAGCGAGTTGTATACATTCTGGTCGACAACCAGCCTTCTCCAGCAGCGATCACTCTGGGGGTCTCTTCAGACACCATGAGCGAAGTCCTGGAAGGTGAACTGCAAGTGGGCGACCTAATCGTGTTGAATCCCCCTCAAGAATTCGATAGAAACCAGCCTCCTCCATTCGTGCATTAGATAAGACGGACATTAAGCTGAGCGAGGAGGGCGCCGAATAAAAAGGTAAGTTTACAAGGTCAAATTTACAGGCTGACACATTATGAGCGATTGGGTCATCAAAGCAAAAGACCTGACCAAGGTCTATCAAATGGGAGACGTTGAGGTGCGCGCCTTGCGCGGCCTCTCCTTAGAAGTGGCGCCCGGCGAAGTACTAGCCATTATGGGACCATCCGGTTCGGGCAAATCCACCCTGATGAATATTATCGGCTGTCTGGATCGTCCAACATCGGGAGAATATATCCTGGATGGCGAACGTGTCCCAGACCTGAATGACGACCAGTTGTCTTCAATCCGCAATCGCAAAGTTGGCTTCGTCTTCCAAAGCTTCAATCTACTGCCACGGTCAAGCGCCCTGGTTAATGTTGAGTTGCCACTGCGCTATGCCAAAAAGACGGAAAACCGGGTGCAGCGTGCACGCGCTGCACTTGAAGCGGTAGGCTTGGGAGACCGTATCCATCACCGCCCGAACGAATTATCGGGTGGGGAACAGCAGCGGGTCGCCATGGCCAGAGCGCTGGTCAATGATCCAGCTATCATCCTGGCAGACGAACCCACTGGGAACCTGGATACCAAATCGGGAGACGAGATCATGAAAATCCTGCTCTCACTGAACGAAGAGAGGGGCACAACCTTAGTCATCGTCACCCATGATCCTGAGATCGCAGCCCAGACCCAACGCATCGTCCATATAAAAGACGGGGTTGTGGAGGAAAAAGTATGAATTTCGGGCAATCCTTCATCGAGGCCCTCGAAAGCCTGGCGACCAATAAGACGCGTTCTGGCCTGACGATCATCGGAATAGTGATCGGCGTCGCAGCGGTGATCGCTATCGTGTCTATTGGGCGCGGCGCCGAGGGGACCATCACTGGTTCAATTCAAGGCATAGGTACCAACCTGCTGTTCGTATCTCAGGGCGGCTCTGAAGAAGTGCGCAACCCGAAACCGCTCACAATGGGAGATGCTGAAGCCATGACCGATCCATTTCAGGCTCCGTCTGTCGTGGGTGTGGCTCCAATCCTGCAGGATTCAGTCAAAGTGACCGCTGGTGGTGAGAGCACCACGACTCAAATTAGCGGCGTGACACCGGACTATGGTCCGGTTCGCAACGCCAATGTTTCCGAGGGCGAATTTATCAACCAAGAACATCTCCTTGGACAGGCTTCTGTGGCACTGCTGGGCACTGAAGTAGCTGAGGATCTATTTGCCCGCACCGCAGGTCTGGTAGGAGAGACAGTGCGCATTGAGGGGCGTCCCTTCCGAGTTATCGGTGTTCTGGAATCTAAGGGCGGCTCCGGTTTCAGAAACGAGGACGATATTATTTTAGTGCCACTGACCACCGCTCAAACCCGCCTAATACGGCGCTCGTCGCACGATAACGTTGATATGATCATGGTGCAGGCATTCAGCGCTGAAACAGTTCCGGGCGCCAGCCAGGAGATCTCCCACATACTGCAAACACGCCACCGCACCGTGATCGGTGCCGACGACTTCACCATTTTCACCCAACAGGACTTTCTCGAAACTGCCCAAACCATCACCGGTGTGCTAACAATCTTCCTGGGCGGAATCGCTGCTATCTCGCTCTTGGTGGGCGGTATCGGTATTATGAACATCATGCTGGTCTCCGTAACCGAACGAACGCGCGAAATTGGTCTGCGCAAAGCTTTAGGCGCCCGGCGGATTGATATCCTGGTGCAGTTCCTGACCGAATCAGCATTGCTCAGTCTGATCGGTGGTGTGATCGGAATTGGGCTGGGTGCGTTGATTTCGTACGCCGTGGGTAGAATTGCAGCTGCCAGCGATACCCCCCTGACACCTTCGATCGGTCTGGATACTGTCTTACTGGCGACGTTATTTTCAGCCGCGGTTGGATTATTTTTCGGGTTGTACCCGGCCAATCGAGCAGCCAGCCTGGAACCGGTCGAAGCCCTGCGTTACGAGTAATAATTGGAGAATATCCATGCCCGATTGGAAAATCCTGCTCAGCGATGGCTTACAAAATTACGGACAGGCGATTCTTCGCACCGCCGCTCATGTGGATGACAGGGACGGTATCTCAGTGGATGATCTGCTTCAGGTCGCCAGGAACTACGATGCTTTTATCGTACGCGGCCGGACAAAAGTCACCGCTGCCGTAATCAAAGCAGCCCTTTGCTTGAAAGTCATCGGTAGAGTCGGTGTCGGGGTTGATAATATCGACCTACAGGCAGCCTCAGAATATGGGGTAACCGTCGTGAACACGCCCACAGCGACCAGCCTTTCGGTGGCGGAACTGACGATCGGTTTGCTCTTTGCGCTTGCCCGCTCAATACCGCAGGCCGATTCCAGTATGAAGAAAGGCGCATGGAACAAGAAGCAACTGTGCGGCGGGGAGTTGAACGGCAAAACGCTGGGGGTCATCGGCATGGGAAACATAGGTTCAATGGTCGCCGGTCGCGCTGCGAGTCTGGGGATGGAAGTCATTGGGTATGACATCACCCTTACAGACGATGAAACGAAAAGGAACGACTCTTATCCAGTCCCCCTGAGTGAACTTTACGCCCGCTCCGATTTTATTAGTCTTCACATCCTTCTCACGGCAGAAACA
>JAUWPO010000077.1 GCA_030611505.1 Chloroflexota bacterium | reverse complement strand
TGTAAACACGCCGGTTTGATTGCCTGAGTTTCTAGTTACAAATTGGAGGAAAGAGATGGAATTATATGAAGCAATCATGGGAAGAAGGAGTATCCGCAAATATACTGACAAACCGATAGAAGATGGGATATTAGAGCAGATTTTAGATGCAGCTCGTTGGGCACCAAATGGTGGGAACAATAACGCTTGGAGATTTGTCGTTGTTACGTCGCCAATTCAAAAGAAGCTTATTCTGAATTTTTGCCCTGGAATATTCGATGTCCCCGCAGCGATAATCGTCATTTGTGCAGAGCCAAAACAAAAGTTAATAAAAGAAGCTACTCGATTATTGTACATGGCAGACTGCGCAATTGCTGCGGAAAATATTGTTCTGGCGGCATATTCTTTGGGTATTGGTAGTTGTATGGTCGCTTCATTCGCGGATGTCGCCCTACAAGATTTGATCGGAATCCCTGAAAGTATTAAGGCGTATATTATTGTCACACTGGGTTACCCAGCCGAAGATCCAGAACCTCCACCTAGATTACCCATTAGGGATATTGTTTATAAGAACGAATATGGGAAGGAGTGGACTAGTGATGGATAAAAATTTGGTTTTGCAGGAAGAACATTTTTATGATTTATTATCGTTTCTGATTTCGAGTGCCTATTTAATGTCTCAAGGGGAAGAATTTGAGGAATTGTATCCATCACTGCGGCTGATCGATGCAGCCAATCGTCTAACAAAATATGCTCTTGAAAGTGGGGGATTGGAAGATGAGAGTTGGCCGCGCTCATTTATTGATGAAAGTGAAAAGGGTCTGGATTTGATGGGTATAGATAACGAGGCCTTTAAAGGATTCCTTATTGATTCAACACGCATGTTAGCAAGAGAAATGAAGAGGAGGGAAGAAGTATGAATGGAGGTGATACTGAGCAAAATTGAGTTACAATCTATAATATCTGAAGGATAAGTTGAGTGGAAAGGATCGATTCAATGCATCGATCAACCTGACTTTATTGGACAGCGAAAAAATGTTTTTGAATAAAGGAGAAGAAAAATGAAAACCAGACGCAAATTACTTTGTGTTTTTGTAAGTGTCCTCGTTATGTCGATTCTACTGGCTGCTTGCAGTACTCCACAGCAGCCGACTGAAGAGGCAGTTCCTGAGGAAGCAGCCGCTCCAGAAGCTGAGGAAGAGGTAGAAGAAACCGAAGAAGCGGAAAGTGAAGCGAATGTATTCGTCTATGCCACAACGACTTCCTTCGCAGATATTGATCCGGCAATCAGCTTTTCTGACGACTCCAAAATTGTTTCCAATTGTTACGAAACTCTGACTGTCTACAACCCGCCTGGCAGCGAAGATGTTCTCGGCCCTGGACTAGCTAAAAGCTGGGAGTCGGCTGAAGATGATACTGTTTGGACGTTCCACCTTCAAGAGGGCGTTACTTTTCATAATGGGGATCCTCTAAATGCAGAAGCAGTTAAAGGAGCTATGGAAAACACGATAGAAATTGGCGCTGGAGCATCGTACATCTGGGCTCCAGTCGAATCGATTGAAGCAGTAGATGAGTACACGGTTCAATTTAATCTGTCTTACCCCGCCCCACTTGATCTTGTGGCTTCGTCCGGATATGGATCCTGGATTTACAATCCGAATACTTACGCTGAAAAAGGAACCGAGTGGCTCAATGAGGGCAATTGTGCAGGCACAGGCCCTTACACCATTGAAAGCCGCGATCGTGGCTCCCGCTTGATCATGACCCGCTATGAGGATTACTGGGGAGGCTGGTCTGAAGGTCAATTCGACAAGGTCGTATTTGATATAGTCGAAGACCCGGTTGTGCGCCAGCAGATGATAGAAGCGGGTACGGCCGATTTTACCTTCGAAATTCCTCCTGACAACCTGGCAGCTCTGGACGCACGTGATGATGTTGTTGTTTACATAAACCCTTCTTTCCAAAATATGCTGGGTTTAATCAATACTCAAAAACCACCACTTGACGACCCGCTTGTGCGCCAGGCGCTTTCATATTCCTTCCCATACCAACAAATGATCGAAGGTGTGATGGGCGATCGTGCGACCCAAGCACATGGGCCTGTCCCGGCCGGCATATGGGGGCACAGCGATGACCTGCACCAGTACAGCTATGATCTTGACAAAGCGCGCGAATTATTGACCGAGGCTGGTTACCCCGATGGGGGCTTCGATCTGGTTTATACATTCGCCACAGGGGATCTCGAGGAACAGACCGCCGGTGAGATATGGAAAGCAGAACTTGCCAAACTCGGGATCAACCTGGAAGTTCAAGGGATGAATTGGGAATCTCAGTGGGATCTCGGAATGTCGGACCCACAAAATGCCCAGGATGTATTCGTGATGTACTGGTGGCCGGACTACGTTTCCCCGGTTAGCTGGCTGTACGGCATGTTCCGGACCGAGGAAGAGACACTTTTCAATCTTGGTTACTACAGCAACGAAACTGTTGACGAGTTAATTGACACTGGGGATGCTACCTCCGGAAGTGACCGGGAACAGGCTACAAAGCTCTTCATCGAGGCACAGGAGATTCTGGTTGAGGATGCTGCCGCTATCTTCTTCTACGATCTGGCAAATACACATGTTGCCCGAACTGATATTGCTGGCTTTGTTGATAATCCGGCATATCCACATGTGGTCTTCGTTTACAACTTGAGTCGATAAGAGCGGATACCCAGAATTGATTGTCTGTGATTCTTTCGAATCCGGATAATTTGGATTACATACTGCTGGTGCCGAATCCTTTGGATATGATCGGCACCAGCTTCCTGAATTGATCGTAAATTTCGACCGACAATTAACTGGCTGTCACTTGCTCATTTGTTAACGCGCAGGAAACTTGCCTGGTTGTTCCCGGCTATCTGGGATCGTTCAGCGGGATAATTGGTCGGAGATTAGGAACTTGTGGTCAATAGACCCCGGTTATTTAGCCGATATCCCCTTCACCTGAAAGGAGATACCAATCATGCAGCGTCTGGACTATATCTTAAAACGTATGGTGATGGCGATTTTTGTTCTGATCAGTGTTTCAATCCTGACATTTTTCATCGCCCGTGTAGTCCCTTCTAACCCGGCAGCAGCATGGGTAGGTCCTCACCCTACGAAGGAACAGATAGAAAAAGCGACCCTAGAATTGGGGCTTGATAAACCTCTGTATGTGCAGTACCAACGCTACATGCAGGATTTGCTCAGTGGTGATTTGGGCACATCAGTCAGGACTCATCAACCCATCCTGTCTGATATCAAAACCTTCCTGCCAGCCACGCTGGAGCTTGTTTTCGTCGGTATGCTGATTGCGGTTCTTATCGGTATACCATTGGGTGTACTTTCAGGTGCATTCAAGGGGAGCTGGTTAGATCACTTTACTCGCCTAATTTCCATAGCAGGTGTCTCAATGCCGGTCTTTTTACTAGGTCTGCTCCTGCAGCTATTGTTCTTCAGGCAGCTTGGCCTGCTGCCTTTGGGCGCCCGTGTTTCAACAGAAGTGGCCCTCTTTCACCCAGTCACTCCAATCACGCGCATGTACCTGATTGATTCAGCCGTGACGGGAAATTGGACAGCGTTTAAAGATGCTTCCATTCATCTCATCCTTCCGGCGTTAGCCCTGGCGACATACCCCATTGCTCTTGCAATCCGTATGACCCGTTCGACCATGATCGAGGTCTTAAATGAGAAGTATATTATGGCAGCCCGCATCAGCGGCATACGTGAACGGTCAGTGCTTTTTATTTTGGCCCTCAAAAATGCAATCGTTCCGACCCTGAACGCTCTGGGATTGGCGTTCGTCTACTCTCTAACAGGGGCAATATTGATAGAAATTATTTTCTCGTGGCCAGGATTGGGAACATATGTCACCAACGCCGTTTTGGGCGTCGATTTCCCGGTGATCGTGTCTGTTACCCTGATAATGACCGTTTTCTACATCGCTATTAACCTGATCCTGGATATACTACAAGCGTTTATTGATCCGCGGGTAATCATCGGTTAGCAAATAGAATGAATACATACTTTTCCATAAATGTTATGTTTGAAACCTGGTGTGTTTTGGACAGCTGGTTTGCTGGTCACCGTACCGGCTGTGAACTGCTAGGGAGATTTCGATGACAACAGTTGCACCAGACCTGGAGATTCCAATCGAGGATATAAAAGCAGGCAAACGGGTAACCGAGTACCATCTGATGTGGTGGGCATTTCGTCGTGACCCGCTCGCAGTTCTAAGCCTGGTCATCCTACTTGGCTTCATATTGGGCGCCATCTTTGCTCCAAATCTGACACCGTATCCAGAACAAGGACGAGGCGATCCCAACCTCCTGGAAAAATTCAGCCCTCCGAACCAGGGGCACCTTTTGGGTACTGATTACCTGGGACGTGACGTCCTGACACGCATTTTGTATGGTGGGCGAAGTTCACTTGCGATCGGTTTTTTGGTAGTTATTGTCGCGGTATTGATTGGTGTACCTTTGGGTGCAATTTCGGGATATTACGGTGGGTGGATTGACAATCTAGTAATGCGGATTACAGATATTTTTCTGGCCTTTCCACCACTGCTGTTGGCAATTGCTCTGGCGTCTGCACTGGGAGCAAGTTTCACTAACACGATGATCGCCATCTCCTTTACCTGGTGGCCCTGGTATACGCGACTTGTGAGGGCGCAAACTCTATCATTGCGCGAGCGATACTTTATCGAAGCAGCGCGCAGTATAGGTGTACCCAGTTGGAAAATAATCACCAGTCATGTATTACCGAATGTGATGACACCAGTAATGGTGCAAGCCACCATGGATTTAGGAGGGGCAATTCTGGTTGGCGCTGCGGTTAGCTTTATCGGACTAGGAGTTCAGCCACCATTGGCTGATTGGGGCCAAATGGTCAGCATAGGTCGTATCTACTTCATTGAAAGACCCTGGTATGCTGGATCGGCGGGACTGGCAATTTTCCTGGTCACGCTTGCTTTCAACCTGCTTGGTGACGCTGTACGCGATGCGGCCGATCCCCACACCCGTCGAGTGGTTGATGTGGGACGTTAGTTTTCGAACGGCATTAAAGTGGACACCCGGAAACAATAAAGTGTTAGGGATAATATTAAACCAGTGAACGCCCCATTGTTAGCGATTGAAGACTTGCACGTCCATTTTAATACCTATGCTGGTACAGTTCGTGCGGTTAATGGAGTCAGTTTCGAAATCCGCTCGGGAGAGATGTTTGGTCTGGTTGGAGAATCGGGCTGCGGCAAAACAGTCACAGGATTAGCAATTATGCGTGCTATTCCTTCTCCGGGACGTATCATGAAGGGCAGGATTTTCTTTCAAGGGGAAGACCTGATCACTAAGAGCGAATCTGAAATGAGAGATATCCGAGGCGGTCGCATTGCCATGATTTTCCAGGATCCTACGGCTTCGCTCAATCCCGTGTTCACCGCTGGATACCAGATTTCGCTTCAGATCACACAACACCGTCATGTCAGCAAAAAGGAGGCGAAACAGCTCGCCTTTGACATGTTTTCAGAAGTCGGTTTGCCCCATGCGAAGTCCATCTACAACACCTACCCCCACGAATTAAGTGGGGGAATGCAGCAGCGTGTAATGATCGCTATGGCATTGGCCTCTGGCGCAGAGCTGCTGATTGCCGATGAGCCTACTACTGCTCTTGATGTAACAATTCAAGCCCAAATTCTTGCCTTGCTATCCCAATTGAGGGAGAGTGAAGGGCTGACCATTTTACTCATTACTCATGATTTGGGGGTGGTTGCCGAAACCTGCGACAGAGTGGCAGTGACTTATGATGGACATATTGTGGAATCTGGGACAGTGGACGATGTACTTTATCAAACCAAGCACCCCTATACTCAGGGTTTGCTGGCTGCGCTGCCCGATACAGTTAGACACAAGCAGTCTTTGGAAGTCATCAAGGGCAGCGTTCCTGATGGACTGCATTCAGTCTCGGGTTGCTCCTTTCATCCTAGATGCCCGAAAGTAATGGATATATGTCTCGACCAACCTCCGAGCTTAATCATTGTCGGAGAGAAAGAGCATAGCGCATCTTGTTATCTATACATGGAAGAGACGGCATGATCACTCGATCGCAAATATGGATTTACAAAGGTAATTGCGATTCAAACCTGAACATCCCGCCAACCGTAAAGAGATGACATGAGAAGGAAATCTTTACTTCAAATAAGAGGGCTGAGCAAAGTGTTTGCATCCAGTGCTGGAATGCTGAACCGCCATCAAAAACAGGTGCATGCACTGGATGGGATTGATTTGGACATTTATGAACAGGAGACCTTGGGTATCGTAGGTGAATCTGGCTGTGGAAAAACCACGCTAGGCCGCACAATCATTGGTCTGATCGCGCCTACCTCAGGGCAGATATTATTTGATGGGCAAGACCTGGTAAACGCGAGCAAAGATGCAAAAAAGAGTTTCAACCGCGAGATACAAATGGTCTTTCAGAATCCGTACACGTCTTTTGATCCACGCTTTACAATCATAAAATGTGTGTCCGAACCCTTGAAAATCCATACCAATTTACGCGGCGCGGCTTTAACCAAACGAGCGCGAGAGCTGCTTGAGCAGGTGGGAATGCCGGGCGAGATATTGCATCGCTATGCTCATGAATTCAGCGGTGGTCAACTTCAACGCATCGCAATTGCACGTGCGCTGGCTCTGAATCCTAAAATTATTGTGCTTGATGAGCCGACATCGGCTCTTGATGTGTCAGTCCAGGCTCAGATTATCAATCTTTTACAGGATTTACAACGTCAATTCAAATTGACATATCTCTTTATTTCGCACGATTTAAGTGTGGTCCAGCATATCAGCAACCGGGTAACGGTGATGTATCTGGGCAAAATTGTTGAACAGAATACGTCAGAAGCCATTTTCGAAGGCCAAGCCCACCACCCTTACACGCAGGCTTTGCTCAGCGCGATGCCGTCAGTTGTAAAAGAACTCCGACGCAAGCAAATCATCCTAGAAGGATCTGTTCCTGATGCAGCAAATCCACCTAAAGGGTGCAATTTCCACCCTCGTTGCCCAGTGGCGATGCCAATTTGCTCAATAGCCGAACCTGTCCTTGATAATTCTGGCGCCGGTCATCCGGTTGCCTGTTTTGTTGTTAATCCAATCGAGAAGAGCACGGATGAGATGATTCAATAACCGATCACACCGCGCTTCAGAAACTACATTAAAAGGAGAAATGAATATGCCATACGGAAAATTGGAAAACTTACAAGATTGTGAGGACTTTGTAGAGGGTTGCCTTTTCATGGGTACCGGGGGAGGGGGCAATGTGGAATGGGGCTTGGGTATGCTTAAAGAAGCGCTGGAAGACGGTGTATCCCTGGAGTGGGTTGATGTGGCAGACATACCAGCGGATGTGATGACTGTTACTCCCTATGGTATGGGCTCGATCGCACCTACCACCGAAAAAACCAAGGCGGAGATTGCACGGCACGGATTGGTGAATAAATTCGGGGATCGTTCTATGGAGGAAGCGGTCAAAGAGCTGGAAACTTACTTAGGAGAGCCGATTGGCTGTATTGTGGCTGCTGAACTGGGCGCCGGTAACACACCTGCACCCCTAGTCACTGGCGCTAGACTGGGGATCCGGGTTGTCGATGGCGATTATGCTGGTCGAGCGATCCCGGATGAAATGCAGGGGACTCCTTACTTGTACGGCAAGCACAGCTGGCCTTTTGCTAGTGTGGATCAATGGGGTAACGTGACCATTGTCAAATATACGGTAAGCCCACATATGCTTGAACGCATCGGGAAAATGTTGGCTGTGGCAGCTTATGGTAATACTACAATGGCAGCCACACCTCTACCATCACTGGAGATGAAGGAGATTCTAGTGCCAGGGACGCTGACAAAATGTCTCAAGCTTGGTCGTGCGATGCGAATAGCAAGAGAGAATAACCGGGATCCAATTGAAGCCGCAATAGCCGAGACTGGCGGTTGGAGATTATTTGAAGGTGTTGTATCTAAGAAAGAATGGGAAGACCGCGACGGATATATGTTTGGGACAATTTACTTGGATGGTATTGAAGACTACGCAGGTCAAACGCTTAAAGTTTGGTTCAAGAACGAGAACCATGTTTCATGGCTTAATGGCGAGCCCTGGGTTTGCAGCCCAGACCTAGTGACGCTGGCTTACAAGGACACCGGATCGGGGACTACAAACACGCTTATCAAGGAAGGTGATGAGATTGTCGCAGTCGGTATAAAGGGGTTGGAATCTTTCCGCACTGAATTTGGTTTAAACGAAGCGGCAGGACCTCGCTACTTTGGCTTCGATCTAGATTACGTGCCGATTGAGGAACTCTTGAAATAGATAGATGATCCAGATAGAAACCTGTAGAATGGTTCTCTCACTACAGGAGAAAGGAGATCAATGATCAAACTAGGAACAGAGCCGCGCAACGAATACTACGCCCTCGAGGCTACTCAAGCAGCCTATAAATTGGTAACCGAAATGCGTCCAGTAGAGGTTGGACAACAAGTGCTTATCACAGCCGATACAGCCTCTGATATGCGCGTAGTGCAAGCTACTGCTTCAGCTGTTTACACTGTTGGCGGTATCCCCACCGTTGTTACGTATCACACCCTGGATGAGCCCATGCAAGAGCCGCCAAAACCAGTGTCATCTGCCGCATTGAGCGCCGACATTTGGATTAATTTCGCTGTTGCTTACACGCTATACAGCCCTGCATATCATAAAGCAATCGAAAATGGATGTATTTATGTTGAGCTGACAGGTATGGATGTCGATATGCTGGTTCGCACTGTGGGGCGGGTTAACTATTCACCGATGCAGAAGATGGCCACAGTCCTTTATGAGCTGTCCCAGGCAGCCGAAATTGTGCAGTTAACTACTCCTGCTGGGACGGACTTGTGTATGAAAGTGGATAAAGCCGGTGACCCGTTCTGGGAAGAACCACCAACGGAAGGGGGATATCCCCAAATGTTGGGTGGACAATCTGGATATATGGCCTTCCGCGAAAGCTATCAAGGAGTGTTAGTGTTCGATGGCACTTTGTGGCCCCCATCTGATCTTGGCATTTTGCACAGTCCGGTGCGGTTGGAGATTGAAAGCGGCTATATCAAAAAGATCGAAGGAGGACATGAAGCTCTCATATACGAGCGCTGGTTAAGCGACTTCAATCACCCAGAGGCATATTTGATGGATCATGCCTGCTATGGTTTTAATCCCGGTGTAGTGCGACCAAGCGGTCGTATCCTAGAGGATGAACGTATTTTCGGTTGCATGCAGTTTGGCATTGGTGCTACCGAATATGGCTCCCCGGCTCACAGCGATGGTGTCGTTTTAAATCCATCGGTATGGTTGGACGAGATGCAGATTGAGGAGGATGGTCGTTATACACACCCTGCGTTAGTGGAATTATGCCGCCAGATGGGGATGGGAGGTTATTGATATGAGTTGGCCTGATAAAAACGCCATCACACAAAGCGTAGTCGATATGCTGAATGTCAATATGAAATTGAAAGCTGGTGAAAAACTGCTGGTAGTAAGCGATTATCCAAGACCTGAGGACTGGCACAAATACAGTTATTTGAGACTTGAAGGCATGCTGGAGCGAGTAATCCTTGCGCGATTGGTTGCTGAAATAGCCCGTGAACAATTTGTGGATACGCAGGTTCGGTTTCATCCTTTTTTAGCTACTGGGATGAGTGGGAAAGAACCTGATGGCGAGACAGCTTCTTTAATGAAAAGCGCGGATGTGTTGATTTGTCTGACCGAACACTCGCTTTCACAAACCGATGCGCGTGAAGCAGCGACCAAAGCCAACGTGCGTGTCGCCAGTATGCCGACTTTTGACCATAAAATGTTTGCTCCAGATGGACCGATGGCGGTTGATTATCAACAGGTTTCTGCTGATTGCAGGAAATTTGCTGATTTACTTTCCGCTGCGGACCAGGTAGTTGTACAAACACCATACGGAACAGATTTGTCCTTCAGATTATCTGGTCGATTTGGTCAGGTAGACCATGGTCTCATGGGCGATGATCCGGAATTGTGGGGCAACTTACCGGCGGGCGAAGCTTACGTTATACCTTTAGAAGGGACTGGAGAAGGTCAACTGGTCATATTGGCAGGTTGGTACCCCGAGATGAATGAAGAGATGGTCCTAATATTTAAAAAGGGATTAGTGGTTGACCTGCAGGGTGGAGGTGAGATTGGGAAGGGTTTTTCCAAACTACTTAACTTGAATAACGATGATAAGCTGTTCAGTTCTCGCAGAAACTTAGCTGAGTTGGGAATTGGAACCAATCCAAACGCATGTCGACCCGATAATGTACTAGAAGCAGAGAAGATCAAAGGCACCGTCCATATTGCTATCGGCGA
>JAUWPO010000160.1 GCA_030611505.1 Chloroflexota bacterium | reverse complement strand
GTGGGCGTACCGCCAACCGCGAAGTTCAGCACTTGCTCTCCGTAGAATATTTGCATTGACTGGCTGACGATACGGTAACTGCGAGCGGCGTACAAGGCTTGATAATAAGCCTGCTCCTGCTCTGGTAATCCAGCCGGGCACTCGGTATTAGCAGTCGCTCCAGGCAGGTTGATCTTGATCTGATCCTGGGAGGCGTAATACGAAGACCGGTAGTCGTTGCATCCGGTCCCGCCCACCAACTCACCGGTAGGAAAATTGGGATCCCGCAGGAATTGGGCGGTGAAGTTAGCTCCCGCAACAGGCGGCTGCGGATTGTCGGCAGGTCCCATCGAGACCAGCGTCCACATGGTGCCTTCCAACGGAGCGCGCTCCTGGATGTAGGTCAACACTTCTTCGTAACCCGCTCCCGAATCAAATTTGATGTTCAGGTCGCCACCTTCGGTGATCTGGTAACTTTGCGCTGCCTGAAGGGCGGCCCGGTAGAAAGCCTCCTGATCTCCTCCCTTCTCGCAAGCCATCATAGTGGAGGCGATCGGGCTGGCGATTGTGAGCTGGTCGCCATCTACCTGGTAACTCGTGTTGTACGTGTTGCATCCGCCGGAACCATTCAAGCTTCCGTCCGGGGCGAAAAATACGGTTACCAGAGTTCCCTCTTCGACTACGGTGGGATTAGCCGCCTCTCCATAACCAACCAGGACCCAGGTCGTGTTCACCAGAGCGACGCTAGCGTCTGCCGGAGTTTGCGGTTGTTCCGTCTGGCTGGTATCAGAGCTGCATGCTGCAAGCAGCAGAATCGCGACCAGAAAAATTACCAAACCAAAACTTAAAACAGGCTTCTTGGTCCGGGTCGGGTGTGATTTTGAAAGTTTACTGTACATTGTTTCTTCTCCTTTGCATGTTTGATCTTTTTTTATATCAGGTATTTCGAATAATGCAGAAAAAAATACTCGATAAATATTTTCCATACATTTTTTTGCGTGCCCAATTATAAACGAAAGTTGATCACAATCATGTTAAAGCAAACCAAACAGTTGGTTAATGCTTTCCATACATGCCGTTGGCTATGTAGGGCAGGTATCCATACCTGCCAATGATGAATGGTCCACGTAAAGTTTCGGTGGATAGGGATATCCGCCCTACAAACTACGTAGGGTCTACAAACTTCGTAGGGCAGGTATCCATACCTGCCGATGATGAATGGTACATGTAAAGTTTCGGCGGATAGGGATATCCGCCCTACAAACTTCATATGGCAGTTTTCCATACCTGCCCCCCACAGGAGGCGACTAAGATAGCCGTCCTACAGATTATTAGACAGCCCCTTAATAGTGTGCCTTATCCCTTGATAATATCCAACTTTCCTTGATCTTCGAATATGCTTCGATACCTTTGGACATACTCATCCGGTGTATATGAATGTCCCTGAGGCCCTGGGTTCTCCAAACAATAAGTGGCAGCCAGAGCACCCATACGACCGCAAGTGTTTAGGTCCAATCCGTGGCTGTAACCCGTCAGGAACCCACCCCGGAAAGCATCTCCCACGCCGGTCGGGTCGCTAATTTGTTTGGGCTCCACGATTGGAATATGATAGGTACCCTCTTCTGAATATATCCTGGTACCACTCTCTCCATGTGTGACCACTATGAACGCCAGCGCTTCGTTGGCGAGGATCTGGTCTTGATCCCAGCCTGTCATCTTATTGATCAATGCAAATTCGTAATCGTTAACGAACAGAGCCAACGCTCCCTGGATGTCTCGCTGCAGGTCGTCTCCCGAAAGGCGCACAATCTGTTGGCTGGGGTCGTAGATATAAGGTATCCCCATGTCCTGGCATTCGCCGGCATATTGGATCATCGCCTCGGGAGCGTTGGGCGAGATCATGACAATATCAGGTGGGTCTTGTTTCAAGTCTCGCAGAGATATTTGAGCGGCATAAGCCATTGCTCCAGGATAAAAACTTGCGATCTGGGCATTGGAGCGATCCGTGTTGACGAAAAACGAGGCCGTGTACTCGCCGGGAATGACCTTTGCGCCGGAAGTATCCACACCTTTGCTCTCCAACCAGGTCCGGTAAACCTCAAAATCCTCACCAACCGTCGCCCAAAGGCGCGGTCGCCCACCCAACAGCGCCAGCGTATAAGCGATATTAGGAGCGACACCACCGCGCATGCGCACCATTGAGTCGACTAAAAAAGAAAGACTGATCGAATCCAGACGCTCGGGCAGGATGTGATCCTTAAAATATCCCGGGAAGGTCATCAAATAATCGAAAGCAACCGAGCCGGTTAATACAATATCCATGCTGACTTATCCCTCTACAACCTTGACCAGGTTATCCACAAACGGTGGGTAAACTACGCCGTTTTCGGTGATAATGGCGCTGACCAGCCGGTTTGGGGTCACATCAAAAGCCGGGTTGCGCGCTTTTGCGCCCTCCGGAGCGATGGCTCGACCACTTTTTTGCAAATCAAGCACCTCAGCGCCATCGCGCTCTTCAATAGGGATCAATCCACCGTGCGCCAGTGATAAGTCGATCGTTGACGTAGGAACGACCGAATATGCGGGTACATCATTGTCATTCGCAGCCAGTGCAAGCATATAGGTGCCGATCTTGTTGGCAACATCTCCGTTAGCAGCCACCCGGTCCGCACCGAAAAACACCTTACCCACCTGACCGGAACGCAAGAAGTATCCGGCTGCATTATCTGTAATGATCTCGTATGGGATACCGTAGCGCTCCAGCTCCCAGGCTGTCAAACGCGCACCCTGCAAACGAGGACGTGTTTCATCGACCAGCACATGTACCCGTTTTCCACCTTCGTGCGCCGTGCGTATCACTCCCAGCGCGGTACCCCAGTCGACGGTCGCCAAAGCGCCGGTGTTGCAGTGGTGGATGACCGTGTCTCCATCCTCGATCAGCGCCGCGCCGTATCCCGCCATTCTCTTGTTGATCTGCACGTCTTCATCGGCGATCTCCTGGGCTTCGAGCAAGACCGCTGCCCGCAGGTCGTCTACGTCCCCCGCAGTGCTAGCGGCAGTGCGCATGATGCGTTTCAGCGCCCAGACCAGGTTTACGGCGGTTGGGCGTGCTTCACCTAACACATCCGCCGCCAATTCTAAGTCCACTCGCAGATCATCCATACTCGTGGCAGAAGACTGTCTGGCAGCCAGCGCCATCCCAAAGGCAGCCGCAGCGCCGATGGCCGGTGCGCCGCGCACGACCATATCACGAATAGCAGCAGCCACCTCGCGGTAGTCGTCATAAGCGACCACCTGAAATTCAGACGGCAGCAGGCGCTGGTCGATCATGTTTAATTCTCCATTTTCGTAATTCCATTCAATTGTTCTCATTTTTGACCCCGATTTCTACTAGATGTGATTTCTTTGACTTCAGTCCGATTTTAATGATAGACGGTCCAATTCCTAACACAGTCAGGGCAATAAAAATGCCCTCGGGAGAGAGCGTCTTCCAGACTCAAAGGCTTTTATATTACAGCCAGAGTTTAACATGGGGGTCTACCTTTGTCAAAGCATCTCGCTAACATGTAGCGCAAAATTGTAGAGTTGGTGTCGGCGGTGTGGGAAGCGGTTCAATGATGGTATTTTTGAGTAAAAAATAATAACGAAACGAAGAGGAACGAATAACAGGGCGATAGAGGACAGAGGACGGAGGACGGGGGGCAGAAGACGGACGACAGAAGACGAACGATAGAGGACGGACGACGGACGGAGAAGGAAAGACGAGAAAACAGATAATTAATCATTAAAGGGCAAGGTGGTGTGGGAGGCGCCTCAACTGGCATGCAAAGTACACATGCTTCGGCAAGCAGAGATTAGATGTGGATTGCTGAAGCCATGCTTCAGCTTTATTACCATAAAGGCGCAAGCATGGCTTGCGCAGTCCAAAGGATTACCGGCATGCAAAGGACGGTTGATTCGACATCCGGCATCTAAAGACCGGATGATTTGAGCAGATGTTTCGCGGCCTCTCGCAGCAACTGTCGTATTATCAAGTGTAAATAATCTCTAAACTAGATAAGGACTCAATGTCCAATTATGACTGTACACTAGTTTACGGTGAAGAGCTTAATTGATAGCACAATTGTTCCAGGAATGCAAGGGTTAAATAGGGGAATTACAGAAAAATACCAATTAGGGGGATATGGGGAGAGAAAAATTAGGAATAGCAAGTGACAAATAGTAGGCTAGAAGAGAAAGGAGACCCCTCACAGGCATCCGACATCTAAAAGGCAGATGCGGCATCTAAAAGGCAGATGCTTAACGGATGCTTGGCATCCAGAGAGTAGGTGTGGATTGCTGAAGCAGGGCTGTCATGCCCCTGGCATGATAAGCAATCCAAAGTTGGCTATGTAGGGCGGGTTTCCATACCTGCCGATGGTGGAATAGTTTACCCAAAGACTCGGCGGACAGGGATATCCGGCTCAACTTCGTTGAGCTTTGCATGTTTGCTCGCTTCGCTCACAAAATGCATGTTTTTCTAAGAGTTTAGATAGAAAGTTTTTCATATTACAAACGCCTATGTAGGGCAGGTTTCTATACCTGCCCCACAGGTGGCGGCTAAGATAGCCGCCCTACTGCTTATTATCCAGCCCAAAAATCGGCGCTATGGGTTGATAATTTCTGCTGTATCCACAGCCTGGAAGAAATGTGTCGCTTTCCCATCTTTCAGCGTCCAGACATGAGTTGCATTGGCCTTGTATTTCTTACCGGTCGCTTTCCAAACGCCCGTGTAATATCCAACCATGACAACCTTATCTCCGCTTCCAAACAGTTCCCGGATATCGATGTCGAAGCCATCATAGTTCTCAGGAATCTTGGCGAAGATGTCTTGAGCAATCGCATTCGGTCCAATTATAAGCCCGTCACCAGATACATATGGAAATCCCTTACACTCATTCCATTCAACATCTGGGGTAAAGACGGCCAGGACTGCTTCGATATTTCCTGCAGCAAAGTCTTTATATCCT
>JAUWPO010000174.1 GCA_030611505.1 Chloroflexota bacterium | reverse complement strand
GGACCAGGCAGAGGTCCAGGTTTTAGAGACAATGAAACCCATAAAGCCGCGATTGCCGATTTTCTCGGGATGTCGGTAGAGGAACTCGAAGGTGCTTTAGCCGGTGGTGAGACTATTCGCACGTTGGTTGAAAAGTCGGGTCTCGATATAATCGATTTTAAGACCGCTTTGCAGGCTGCCCGCGCTGAAATGCTGCAGCAAGCCGTCACTGAGGGCAATATTACACAAGAACGGGCTGAACAGATGATCGATCGCCAGGGCGAGTCGAATGTATTTGGTCACGTTGGGAAAGGCAGACTTGGCTCGAGAGATAAAGATGGCACAGTCTGGCAGACCACGTTTGCTGAAGCGTTGGGTATACCGGTAGAGCAACTTGAGGAGCGTTTAGCGGGTGGCGAGACTATCCGCTCGTTGGTCGAAGAGTCGGGTCTCGACACAACCGATTTCCAGACCGCTTTGCAGGCTGCCCGCGCTGAAATGCTGCAGCAAGCCGTCGCTGAGGGCAATATTACACAAGAACAGGCTGAGCAGATGACCGATCGCCAGAGCGAGCTGAATGTATTTGGTCACTCTGGGAAAGGCGGATTTGGCTTGAGAGATAAAGATGACACAGCCTGGCATACCACGCTTGCTGAAGCGTTGGATATACCGGTAGAGGTACTTGAGGAACGTTTAGCTGGTGGCGAGACTATTCGCACGTTGGTTGAAGAGTTAGGTCTCGACATAACCGATGTTCAGTCCGCTTTGCAGGCTGCCCGCGCTGAAATGCTTCAGCAAGCCGTCGCTAACGGCAGCATTACCCAGGAACAGGCTGACCGAATGCTCAACCATCTGAGTGTGCGCAAAAACAGAGGTTGGTGAGCGGCACAGGCTTGAGAGAAAATGATGACCCAACGTTAGATCCCCGTTGATACGAGACATTAAAAAGGGCGTGGATACAAACCACGCCCTTTTTAAGTTGGCATCTGAAGGATTAAAATACATACTCATTCGCGAATTTCTTCATAAGTTCTACATAATTTCCTAATAATTTCTTCACTCGTATTTGTTATATTAGGATTGCAAAAAACATCATCACAAATTATTGCTGAGGGCATATTATTATGACACGCAAAAAGGGATTTTGGTTTATTGTAGTTTCAGTGATCATCCTTGGGGTCGCAGGTTACTTCTATTACAACAACGTCTATTCGGCAGACACCCAAGAAGAAGCGCCACCCGTCCAGACAGCGGTCGCCAGACTCGGCGATCTCACCATCTTCGCCGGTGGAGCCGGTCAGATCGTCCCTGCTTCTGAGATCGCTCTCGGTTTTCAGGAGAGTGGCGTGCTAAGCGAAATGCTCGTACGCGTGGGGGAGGAAGTACAGCAAGGGCAGGTCCTGGCGCGTTTGCAGACAAACCAGACGGATGAGTCAATCGCATCTTCGATAGCCGATGCGGAGCTGTCAATAATTTCAGCCCAGCAGGCATTGGATGATCTATATTTAAACGCCGATGCAGAAAAAGCCGAAACTATGCAAGCCCTTGCTGCTTACGCGCTGGAAGTAAAAGACGCCCAATACCAATTGGATAACTACACGGTGCAAATGGATCAGGTGGATCTGGATCCTATAGATGCCCTCGACCTGATGAAGGAGCAGCTAGACCAGGCTCGGGATGCATTCGAGCCGTATAAATACTTGTCTTCGAGCAACTCGACACGCCAGAAACTCCTGGATGAAATGTATGATGCACAGAGCGATTACAACGCGGCGGTGAAACGCCTGGAATATGAATATGAAGTGGAAATTGCTGAAGCCAATCTGGAGAAAGCCAGAGCAGATTACGAGAAATTGATAGCGGGTCCCAATCCTGATGATATCGCCCTGGCGGAAGCTCAGCTTGCCAGCGCCGATGCCAAGTTAGCTCAGGCGCAGGGTGCCCAGGTCTTCGTTGACCTGTTGGCGTCGATGGACGGTACCGTTTTGGATATATTGGCAAACGTAGGTGAAAACGTGGGCTCAACCGCTATCATTACTCTGGCTGACTTGAGCCAACCGATGTTAGAAGTCTACCTGGATGAAATCGATCTGGACAAAGTAGCGGTCGGCTATGAAGTGGAAGTGATCTTCGACGCCTTGGTTGATGATGTCTTTAGCGGTCGTATTGTGGAAGTTAACCCCAGTTTGATAACCGTTTCGGGCACTCAGGTGGTAAGTGCGCTCGCACAACTAGATTCAAGCTCTCTTGCTGACCCTCAGACTTTGCTCGTTGGTTTGAACGCTTCAGTAGATGTGATCGCTGGAAAGGCGCAGGATGCGGTTATCGTTCCTGTGGAAGCCTTGCACGAATTGAGCCCCGGGGAGTACGCTGTCTTTGTGGTGCAAGATGGGGAACCAAAACTGCGGGTGGTGACTGTTGGGTTGATGGATTTCACCTCGGCAGAAATCCTGACCGGCTTGCAGCCCGGCGAAATTGTTACGACCGGGATTGTGGAGACGAAATAGTGGATGGGGACATGACAAAGCAGACAATTATTCAAACCATGGATGTAACTAAAATCTACGGTATGGGCGAGGTCCAGGTGCGAGCGCTGGATGAGGTAAGTGTGCGCATTGAAGAGAATGAGTTCGTAGCAATTATGGGACCCTCCGGCTCCGGTAAGAGCACCCTGATGAACATCCTGGGCTGCTTAGACCGACCGACTTCCGGGAGTTACCTCCTGGCAGGGGAGGACGTCAGCAATCTTGACAAGGCGCAATTGGCAGCTATCCGCAACCGTCAAATCGGCTTCGTCTTCCAATCATACAATTTGCTGCCCCGCACACCGGCCATAGAAAACGTGATGCTGCCATTGTTGTACAATCGTCACAATAGTATGACTGACGCCGAACAGAAAGAGAAGGCGTTGGAAGTGTTGGCGTCGGTAGGTCTGACCGACCGGGCGCAGCACCAGCCCCAGGAGCTGTCAGGAGGTCAAGGGCAGCGCGTGGCGATTGCCCGGGCGCTGGTCAACGACCCGCTGATAATCTTGGCTGATGAGCCTACCGGCAACCTGGACACAAAATCAAGCGAAGAGATATTGGGGCTTTTAACTGAACTGCACGAGGGGGGCAGCACCATAGTCATGGTGACCCACGAAATGGAGATAGCTGCCTTCGCCCAGCGCACCATCCGGTTCCGTGACGGTCGTATTGAGTTTGATGGGGCAAATGGGGACGAAGCGCTTGCAGCCGGCTCAAAGGAAGAATCTCGTGTCGCTATCTAAAGTACTGCGAGTTGCCTGGAAAGGGCTGTCGAGCAATAAACTGCGTTCCCTGCTGACCATGCTGGGTGTCATTATCGGCGTCGCGGCGGTGATCGTTATGATCTCCATAAGCGCTGGCACAGAAGCGACGATCGAAGAACAAATCACAGGTTTAGGGACCAATTTGGTCTTTGTCTACTCGAATTTCCAGCGGGGTGGGGCAGGTCAGGGGCCTCCCAGCAGCGGTGGATTGGTGTACGACGATGCCTTTGCGCTCGCGGAAGAGGTTGATGGAGTAACAGGGGTAGTCGTTGAGCAGGGTAGCACCCAAAGCGTCAAAGCGGATGGTATTACTATTGATGAAGTATCCATCCTGGGCACAACGCCCGATTTTCCTGCGGTGCGGGATATGTCCATGGAGGCAGGTCGTTATTTTAACCAAACTGAAGTGGATCGCACGCAGAAAGTGGCGGTTCTGGGAAGCAGTTTAGCGCAGGAGCTTTTTGGGGAGACGCCCCCAGTCGGTCAAACGGTAACGGTAGACGGCACCAAGTTGACCGTTATCGGTGTGCTGGCTGAAAAGGGGTTGGTGGGTGATGTGGATTATGATGCCAGGCTGTACGCTCCTATCACGGTCGTTTTCCAAAAATTCTCACCTACTCAGTTTGCAAGGATCTTTGGAGACCGTGTGCGGGTC
>JAUWPO010000021.1 GCA_030611505.1 Chloroflexota bacterium | reverse complement strand
TTTTTAAATCCCCCTATTTCCCCTTGCATTCCTAGAACTTTTGTGCTATTAATTAAGCTTCATACCGTAAATTAGTTTTACTAAGGATCTCCTATGACCGGTTCAACTCTCACCGCCCTATCAGCCAACCCTGCCATCTTCTATCGTCCAATATTCGTTCCTCTTCGTTTCGCGATTATTTTTTACTCAAAAATAATTAACTACCCGACTCTTTAACTCAAGGTGTCTCTGCGAGAGGCGCAAAGTGCCCCGAAGCAGTCTCCCGTCATGTGTTGAAATAATCAATATTTCTTTATCATGCCGTTATCCACATACCGGTCTTCCTGCTACTTGCATTTAATCGCTGATATTGCTACAATTCTTCTAGATCATTATGCTTTTAGACACAAGTCCACATTTGGGAACTCAGCATAAATTACATACTCTGGTTTAATTGACCATGTCTCGTTCTCGGCTTAGTTCAACCCTTAACCGTTGGGGCGCTAAGACGCCTTATTCGCAAATACGTTGTGCTTTAGATCTTCGACATGGGTTTAGCAAACCATAACCCGTTGAGCTATGCTACAAATCGAGATTCGACAAGCAACATCAGAAGACGCAAAGCTGATCACCGACTTAATTAGGTGCATGGTCACCGAGATGGCACTGTATGGTGGTCACGCGGTTAATGACTCACCAGAAGTATGGTCTTCAATGGCAGAGCTTGTGAAGACTAACAGCAGACGAAAAGATTACATCTATCTCATTGCCAGATTAAGATCACCTGTACAGACAACTGTCGGTTTCGCAGCCCAAATCTAGAATCGCCAGACAACATCTTTGCGGCGAAGAAACGTCTGCACATTAGTGCAGTTTACACAAACCCCAATGTGCGTCACCAGGGTATCGCGAAACAGCTGATTCAAAAAGCCCTTGATTGGGGACGGTGTATGAACGCGGAAGAAGCCGACCTCAACGTGTTGGTTGCTAATCCATCCCGCCGACTTTCTGAGGACCTTGGCTTTCAGCTGTACGAGATTTCATTGGTTAAGAAGCTAGATCGGTAATCAGATCGCTGGTACATAGTGTGTTGCTATCCAATCCCCACCAGGTGGGTGAGCTTTTTCCGTATACTGCTTTGGATGATAAATTGGAAATGAAAAATAAAGAAAATCAACCGCGTTCACTTGCAGAAGAGATCACGCTTTACTATGAGATGGGTCTCGAGGCACAGCGCCTATCAGGTACTGTAGGAGAGTTGGAGTTCATCCGCACAAAGGAGATCATCAGCCGCCATTTGCCTGGACCGCCCGCGGTTGTTCTGGATGTGGGCGGGGGTCCTGGGGCATATGCATGCTGGCTTGCCCAAGAAGGATATGAAGTTCACCTGACTGATCCCATTTCTCTTCACTTGGAACAAGCGAGAGGGGCTTCCCAGGATCAACCCGAATTCCCGATTAAATCAATCACGCTCGGAGATGCGCGCAAGCTTGATCATCCGGACGGTTATGCCGATGTTGTATTACTGCTTGGTCCTCTTTACCACCTTACTGAGCGGTTGGACCGCATATCAGCGTTGCAGGAAGCCTATCGTGTTCTCAAACAAGCGGGTTTGCTGATTGCTGTTGGAATCTCAAGATTCGCATCAACATTTGCGGGATTGATCGATGGACACTTCGAGGATGCTGATTTCGTCGCCATCGCCAGGCGTGATGTTGTGGAGGGTCAGCATCGGAATCCAACTGGCAAGGCCAATTATTTCACCTCTGCATTCTTTCACCATCCGGATGAGCTGAGGGAAGAAGTGCAAGAAGGAGGCTTTGCCGTTAAAGAAGTCTTGGCGATCGAAGGTGCTGCTGTATTCTTGCAGGACTTGGATGAGCAATGGAGTGATCCAGTGCGCCAGCAGCGTATTCTTGAGGCTGTGCGCTGGCTAGAAAATGAACCGTCGGTCATGGGAGTAACCGGGCACATCATTGCAATTGCATCCATACCGCATTAGAGTGGCAGAACACCCGCTGCGCCTGACCATTATTCCGCCGGTGCTCCAGTGCGGCAGGTGAGCCTTATCGCTAGGCGAGCCACGGGAATCAGCTAGCAGGCAGGAAGGACAATGCAAAGTCAACACTACAGAGGACTTGTAGCCGAATGGTACGATGATTGGCTCAGGGAAGTCACGGCTGACAAGGCCTTCTATTCGGGGCTCTTTCACGGCTTTCAGGGACAGGTTCTTGAGCTAGCCTGTGGCACAGGTCGACTGCTCATACCTGTTGCAGAATCGGGTATCACAATTCATGGGTTGGACTCTTCACAGCATATGCTCGACGTACTCTGGAGAAAGGTCGCCGATCTCAACATTGAGGGTATTGAACTGTACAATCAGCCTATGGAGGAGTTTTCTCTCCCAACACAATACGATGCCATCTTTGTTGGTTCTGGGTCGTTTCAGTTACTCACTTCACCAGAGAGTGCGCTGCGCTCACTGGAGTGCATCCGAGAACACCTCACTGATGGTGGCTTTTTTCTCGCCGATATCTTCATTCCGTGGGATGACATCATCGCACAGAGGCGTGATAGCTATCACGTAACAAGGGACGTAGGGCGAACGAACGGTCAGCGGAGTATCGTGTTTGAGCGATTCGAAATCGATCTATCGAAGCAGGTGAAGCACGGGACATACCGGTACGAGTTCTACAAGGAGAACCACCTGAGTGAGTGCATCACCGACGATTTGTCGATCCGCTGGTACTGGAAGGACGAGTTCTTGAATGTTCTGCGGAGAGCCGGATTTGCAGAGGTGGAAGTATTGACCGGGTTGTCACTGTATGAAGAAGGTCACCGGTATGTGCTTAAGGCGTCGAAGTAGATTTCGGGGTTGGAGATGGCTCACCTAACCACGGGTTGCAGCCTATCGGGCTATCCCCCGCGCACATCGGCGGTCACACGCGCTTTTGTTGGTCGCTGTGGTAGTAACACTTTCCCACACCCGCCCAGCGTCTCAACCCTGGCCTTTGATGTTGCTTGCACCCAATTATATCCCTTGGAGGTTTAATGTATTCGAGTGAGAAAATTACCAAGGATGGGCGAACTCTTTTGATTCGAGAGGCACAGGGAAAAGATTCCAGTGCGGTACTCGAGTACCTCGACCTGATCAGTCAGGAGACTGATTTTTTGACTTTTGGTCCGGGTGAGTTTCGCCTCACCCAGAAGGAGGAGTTTGACTATATCGAAAAATGCCGGGGAGCAGAGAATTGTCTCTATTTACTCGCCATTTTAGAGGAGACAGTTATTGGTACTCTCACCTTTGAGGCTGGGGCTCGCCCTCGAACCCAGCATGCTGGAGAGTTCGGAATCTCTGTTTTGAAAAAATACTGGGGCATAGGTGTCGCGTCTTCACTCATAGATTCTCTCCTGGAATGGTCAATAGACGCTAACATAGTCAGGAAAATCAACCTAAGAGTGAGAGCCGATAATCATCGCGCGGTTGCCTTGTATAAGCACAAGGGCTTTGTGGTTGAAGGTACTCTGAAGAAAGAAATATTCATAAATGACACTTTTTACGACAATCTCTGGATGGGATTAGAAATATAGGCATATAGGTATCAGATGGACCGCATGGTAACCCAAGAATTCCCATGAGGGTTGCTGTCTTTATGAGTTATAATTCTTAAGCGTTGGCTTTAGTGCAGTTTTTGAAACAGAGAGGCAGCTTTTGCTCACCTATCATGGCAATAACATAGACATACCACTTCAGGTATAAACATTGGCTGAGCAGACGACTTCACAAAATTCACACACAGAATGGGATAAAAGACCACTTGCGGGTCTGCTGGTGCTTGATATCTCGCGCGCCCTGGCTGGTCCCTATTGCACAATGATGTTGGGTGACCTGGGCGCCGATGTGATTAAGATCGAACAGCCCGGTCGCGGGGACGAGAGCCGTGGTTGGGGACCGCCTTTTGTAGGCGACCCTTATGAATCTTACCCTGGCGAGTCGGCCTACTTCATGGCCATCAACCGCAGCAAGCGCAGTCTTACAGTCAATCTAAAAAGCGCCGCAGGGCAGGACATCATCAAACGGCTGGCAGCTCTATCTGACGTGCTGGTGGAGAATTTTCGCACCGGCTCTTTAGAAAAGCTGGGCTTAGGATACGATGATCTGCACGCAAGCAATCCGGGTCTGGTCTACTGCTCCATCAGCGGCTACGGTCGCACCGGACCCTACGCAAAGCGACCCGGCTATGACTTTATCATCCAGGCAGAGGGCGGCATTATGGGGGTTACCGGACCGGTGGAAGGGCCTCCCTACAGGGTAGGTGTTTCTATTGTGGACATCACGACCGGTATGTTCGCTTCAACCGCAATATTAGCCGCCTTGCGCGCCCGCGACCTCACCGGTGAAGGCCAACTTTTAGATCTCTCCCTGCTGGATTCCCAGGTGGCGCTGCTGGCTAACGTGGCCTCCAACTATCTGGTCGGAGGCGTCGAACCGGCCCGCATGGGCAACGCCCATTTCAACATCGCACCTTACGAGGTCTTCCGGGCCCGCGATCGCTGGTTTACATTGGGCGCCTTGAATGCCAGGCAGTGGGGGATGCTGTGCGAGTTTGTAGAGATGCCAGAATTGGTAGATGATCCCCATTTTGCCGATAATCCGAGCCGCGTCGCCAACCGGGACGCGTTGTCCGAGATACTGAATCAGGTCTTTGCGACCCGGGACGCCGCTGAGTGGCTGGGCAAACTGCAAGAAGCCGGCATCCCCAGCGGACCGATAAATGCCATCAAAGATGTCTTCAACCACCCCCAGGCAGAGACCCGAGAATTGAAGTTGGAGATAGAGCATCCCACGGCTGGGCTGGTAGGATTTCCCGGATTTCCCTATAAGTTTTCGGAAACACCCGCTGAATTGCGCCGCCCACCACCGCTGCTGGGAGAGCACACCGATGAAGTACTGGTTGAGTTGTTGAACTATACCCTGCCGGAAGTGACCTCCCTGCGTGAGGCAGGGGTGGTTTAATAAGAGGTGGATATTAATATGTCAAAAACAGCAGTTGAAATTCGAACCGGTGCATATTATGATTCCGTCGTCCTGATGCAGTTGCAGCGCTCCCTCAGCGAACAACCCGGTGTGCTGGACGCTGGGGTGGTCATGGGTACGGACGCCAATAAAGACGTGCTCGCTCACAGCGACCTGCTGGCTCCTGAAGTCCGGTCTGCTGGACCCGACGATCTGGTCATAGTAGTACTTGGCGAGGACGAAGCATCCGCTCATGATGCTATGAAAAAAGTGGACGATTTGCTCACCAAGCGCGGCGCCGGAGTGGAGGTCGCTGATTACCGTCCTAAGAGCCTGGAATCTGCAGCTCGAATGAAACCCGAGACCAATTGGGTGCTGGTATCGGTCCCGGGTCGATACGCGGCCGGGGTTGCCCGCCAAGCGCTGCATTTAGATAAACATGTGTTCCTCTACAGTGATAACGTCTCCCTGGAGGACGAGATCGAGTTGAAGCGGATTGCCTCAGAGAAAGGTCTGCTGGTTATGGGTCCAGACTGCGGCACGGCAATTGTGAACGGGGTCGGATTGGGCTTTGCCAACAAAGTGCGCCCCGGACCGGTCGGTATGGTAGCCGCCTCGGGAACCGGATTGCAGCAGGTGAGTTCCCGAATTCATCAAATGGGAAGCGGTATCACCCAGGCTCTCGGCACTGGGGGGCGTGATCTATCAGAAGCAGTCAATGCGGTGACGACCCGCCAGGGGCTTGATCTCCTCAGCCGTGATCCCGAAACTCAGGTCATCGTGCTGGTTTCCAAACCGCCCTCACCCGGAGTGGCAGATGACCTCGTGAAGGCTGCCCGGTTGGCAGGAAAACCGGTGGTGGTAGACTTCATCGGCTACGCCACATCTCTCCGGCAGGTGGACAACGTGCACTTTGCGACCACCTTCGACGAGACGGCTCGCCTGGCGGTGGAATTAGCGAGCTCCTCACCGGAAGAAGGACTTTCTGTAGATTTAAACCTGGAGCGTTTTTCGCCCGACCAACGCTACCTGAGGGGTCTTTTTTCAGGCGGAACCCTGGCATATGAAGCTCTGCTCATCCTGCAAGACTATCTGCCTGCGGTTTACTCTAACGCTCCATTGGATAAAGGTTTTCGTTTGACTGACTTGCTGGTCAGCAAGGAGCATACACTCATCGACCTGGGGGAGGACGAGTTTACAGTGGGTCGCCTGCACCCCATGATGGACAACGACCTGCGCATCCGGCGCCTGGAGGCAGAAGCCAGCGATCCGGAAGTTGCCGTTATCCTGCTGGATGTGGTACTGGGTTACGGCGCTCATTCAGACCCCGCCAGCGAACTGGCTCCCGCCATCACGAAGGCTCGAGCAAATGCAGATTCGTCCGGGCGATACCTGGAAGTCGTCGCTGTTGTGTCTGGCACCGATGAAGACCCACAGGACATGCACGCTCAGGTGGAGCAGTTGGAAGCGGCAGGAGCGCTCGTGGAGACCAGCAACGATAAAGCCGCCCGTTACGTTGGTCGCTTGCTGCGCGGCCTCAATCCAGAGATTAACCCCAAGATCCAGGAACCTATGAAAAGCGTGGATTTGAGTTTCCTGCAGGAATCGTTGGCAGCGATCAATGTTGGTCTTGAGTCGTTCATGGAGAGCCTGGTAGCCCAGGATGCAGGAGTGGTCCAGGTGGATTGGCGCCCCCCTGCCGGTGGGGACCAGAAAATGATGGCGATCCTGGAACGCATGAAAAGTAAGTCATAGGGAGAACTGATGCAAGAGTTTGTGGCGGCTTGCGTGCAAATCGCGATTGCCCCCAATGATGTGGGGGCAAACATCAAAAAAGGGATTATGTGGCTGGAAAAGGCAGTCAGCGAGCACGAAGCCGAACTGGTTGTCTTTCCAGAAACGGTTACTACCGGTTATGAGACGAATTTAACCCCTGAAGAACTGTGGGACCTGGTGGATGAGGCGCCGGGTCGCATCACGCATGATATCCAGGCTGCGGCTAAAAATTTAGGAGTGCATGTGGTATGGCCGACCTACCGGCGCGCTGGGGAGCGTGGCGCCGTTTACAATTCCGCCATTCTTATCGGTCCGGATGGGGAGATTATCGGCATCTATGACAAGACTCACCCTGCCCCCTGGGAGCGTACTGACGGCGGTGGTTGGGTGAAGGTGGGCACCCGGGCAGACGTGTTCGAGACTGCTCTGGGGACCATCGGTATGATTATCTGCTATGACGGCGACTTTCCAGAGCTTTCACGCCTGCTGGCGGTTAAAGGCGCCGAGATTATCGTAAGGGCTTCAGCCCTCCAGCGAAGTTATGATATCTGGTACATCACCAACGCTGCCCGTGCTTACGACAATCATGTATACGTGGTCGCCAGTAATTTAGTTGGTCCCGATGCGTGTGATAATTACGGATTTGGGCATAGTATGATCATCAACCCCATCGCCTGGCGATTAGCCCAGGCGCGTGGTACCGAAGAGATCATTTCTGCCAGGCTTGATCCTGACCCGATGAGATACATAACTTTCGGCAGCAAGAGTTTACAAACATTCGATCACCTTGAAGACCGCAATCTGCAGCTCTACGAGGAAATCCTTAAAGAGGCTCGCTCCCGGTTCGAACCGGGCAAACGTTTCCCTCGCCAGGAGTAGAGTTTGGAGTTCTTAGATATGATAAAAAACCGGTTTTAGCTCTCCAAACTGCCTCCAATCATAAAATCCGAGAAAGGGAGATTCGATGGACATTGAAAAAGCAAATACTGAAGCCACAGGACGGATGATGGAAGCTCGCCCGGTGGTATTGGGGATGGGCAAAGCCCTGGATGTGATCCCCGGTATGCGGGAAGACCTGCTGCTGCACGCCGGTCCACCCATCACCTGGGAACGGGCCTCGGGACCGATGCGAGGCGCGATTACCGGCGCTTTAATTTTTGAGGGTCACGCAAAAAATGAAGCCCAAGCCCAGGCGCTGGTCGAATCAGGTACGGTTGAACTTGACCCTTGCCACCACCACCAATCGGTCGGTCCGATGGCCGGCATCATCTCTCCCTCAATGTCAGTATACATCCTCGAGAACAAGACCCACGGCAATAAGTCCTTTTCTAACTTAAACGAAGGTTACGGCAAAGTGCTGCGCTACGGCGCCTACAGCCAGGATGTGCTGGATCGTTTGCGCTGGATGGAAGATGTTATGGCTCCAGTGCTGGGAGAGGCGATCATCTTGAGCGAGGGAATCGACATGCGCGCTCTTTTAGCTGAGTCATTGCACATGGGAGATGAGGGGCACAACCGCAATAAAGCCGGCTCGGTGCTGTTCACCACAAAATTGGCTCCTTTTATCGCCACGGCTGCCCCAAACTCCGGGGTCGCTTCGGAGATCATTCGTACTCTTGGCGATAACGCTCTCAGTGTGCTCAACCCGGTCATGGCAGCCTGTAAGGCGATGGTGGACGCTGCACATGGGATTGAGGGCAGCACAATAGTCAGCGTGATGGCTCGCAATGGCACCGACTTTGGCATCCGGGTGAGCGGTTTGGGTGATCGCTGGTTCACCGCACCGGTCGATATCCCTCAGGGTCTCTACTTCCCTGGTTTTACGGCTGAAGATTCCAGCGGCGACATCGGCGACAGCACCATCACGGAGACGGCTGGTATTGGGGGCTTTGCGATGGCTAGCGCGCCAGCCATCGTCAAATTCGTCAGCGGAACCCCCAAAGATGCCATAAACGCAACCCTGGAAATGTACGAAATATGCTATACGGAGCACTTGTACTTCACTATGCCACCGCTGGATTTCCGGGGTACTCCGACCGGCATTGATATCCGTAAGGTAGTAGAGACGGGCATCACCCCGCGCGTAAATACCGGCATCGCTCATAAGGACGCCGGTGTAGGGCAGGTAGGGGCAGGTCTGGTGCGCCCGCCAATGGAGATGTTTGAACATGCTCTGTTGGCGTTTGCTGAGGAGTATGGGTATTAAAAGATTAGGGATTGGAGATATCTAATATCTATTATTTTATAGCAGATATCCAATAACTAGAAGAGGAGGACCGCATGGATCGGGAACAATTTATAAATACCATGACCGGCGCCAAACTGTACGATTTAACCCAGGGGTGCAGCATCTTTACGCCACCGTGGCCAGGAGAAAAAGCTTTGGAGGTCCACTTCTTCAAGAGAGTCACAGGCGCCTATGGTGGTGGGCAAGGTGCCAACGGTCAGTTGCTGAATTGGAGCAACACAGTAGGCACCCACCTGGTCGGTGAAACCGCATTCCACTCCGGTGGTCGCGCGATGGCTGACATCCCATTGACCGATCTGTGTGGACCCGGCGTTGTGGTAGATATTTCAGATGCGGTCTCTGATTATAGTCTTTACACCCCTGAGATGATCATGGAAAGAGCAACCGTAAAAGAAGGCGACATCCTGATCATCAATACCGGCTATCACAGGTATTCCTGGGACCAGCCCGACATATACAACCCGGATGCCCAGGGCGGTGTGGAGTCCAAGGAATTCGGATTTCTGGTGAGGCACCCCGGACCTTCTCCCGATTTCTTCCAGTGGGCGCTGGACATGAAGCTTAAAGTCATTGGCTTGGATTGCGGCTGCGCCGAACATCCCATGAACACCCCCATCCGCTACATGCACGAGAATGAATTCAAGAAGGCGGAGACCAAGTTAATGGCGGATTACGGCAAATCGTGGGACGAGATGTTCCCCCAGGATGAATACTACCACATGACCCACATTAGGATGCCCAAAGCCCATTTGCTCCTGGCGGAATCCATTGTAGGTGAAATCGACGAGCTGAAGGACCAACGTGCCTGGATCATGATACAACCTATCCCTTTCATGGAGGTCGAGACTGCCTGGTCGCGTGCCTGCGCTTTGTTGCCCCCCAATGGGATGGCTGAGGGTGATTTTTTCAAGATCATGGACTCGGCTGAGATGTTGGACCTCACAATACCATTCAGCGTCCAAACGCCCCAGTGGGCTAACTATGTGCCGTTAACGGTCACCTACACTAAGCGCGTCGGTGGGCAGCATTTTGGCATGGGTAGAAATGGCTCTATCTGTAATGCCAGCATCCACCTGGCAACTCATATGGACGGCGAGAAGCATTTCTGGCCCGCCGGGCGGACCATCGGCGAGGTCCCGCTGGAGCATTGGGTCGGTCCCGGAGTGATCGCCGATATATCCCATTTGGTCAGTGATTCCAGCGTTTACACACCCGAGATGATCGAAAGCGTCGTAGAAGTTCGCGAGGGAGATATTCTCATCATCAAGACCGGCTGGTACAAATATGGCTGGAAAAGCCTAGATTCGGATGAGTTCCGTTACATGATCAAGCACCCCGGTCCTTCCCCCGACTTCTCGGATTGGTGCATTGACAAAAAGATCAAGTGGCTGGGCATCGACGCCGTCAGCCAGGACCATCCAATGAACACCATCCAGCGCATTTGGCACCCCAAGACTTTCGAGGAAGCCAACCGCAAACTGGTAGAAGACTTTGGTCAGGATTGGGATGAAATGTTCCCGCTGGACAAGTATTACCAGGACACACACCTGAACCTCTTCCCTAAGAAGATCGTCCACGCCGAAAACTTGGGCAAAGATATTTCCAAAGTTGAGAGCGGCAGGTACTACATCGGCTGCTACCTGCAAAAAGGTATGGAAATCGCCTCCATGTGGGGTCGGTTCGTTGCCTTCAGGGAAGGAAGTTAGTCCATATTAAGAAGCCGGGTTTCTTGGAGAAACCTTGTTTTTTTGATAGGTTTTTATAAACTGTAAGGATTTCTTATGAAACCACCTCCATTCGAATATTATGCCCCCACCACGGTTGAAGAAGCCTTGGTCCACCTATCCGAACATGGCTACGATGCCAAAGCCCTTGCTGGAGGGCAGAGCCTGATTCCTACGATGAACTTTCGCCTGGCTCAACCTTCTGTTCTGGTTGATTTGAACAACGTCTCCGAACTGTTTTATATCCGTCCAGATGAGAATGGCGGCTTGCGCCTGGGTGCCATGACCCGCCACTTTCAAGTGGAGCGCAGTTCATTAGTCTCTGAACGAACACCATTGATATATGAAGCGATGCCCAAAATTGCCACCCCGCAAATCCGCAGCCGGGGCACTTTTGGCGGCAGCATTGCCCACGCAGATCCCTCGGCTGAGCTGGGGGCGATCAGCATTGCGCTTGGCGGGCGCTTCCGCCTGCGTAATCAAACCGGTGAACGATGGGTTCCGGCGAATGAGTTCTTCATAGGAATGTTCACCACACTCTTGGAACCCGACGAGCTGCTGGTGGAGGCTTCGTTTCCAAATATGCCGCCACGCACCGGATGGGCATTACAGGAAGTGGCTCGCCGCCCCAACGATTTCGCTTTAGTGGGTGTCGCTGCTGTGGTGACCCTGGATAAAAAGAATCAATGTCAAAAAGCCCGCATAGTGTTCCTGAGTGTCGGCGATGGTCCTGTTGAAGCCCACCGGGCTGCTGAGACGCTCACAGGTCAAACGCTTACTCCAGAGATTATCCACGCGGCAGCCGAGACGGCTGCAACTGCTGATATTGACCCCGGAAGTGATATTCACGCATCGGCAGAATATCGCCGCCACCTGGCTGGAGTTTTAACCCGCCGGGCTCTTGATTTGGCTTTCGAACGAGCCAAGGGGAGGGGTTGATTTGATAAATGACTACCTTTCGTCTCCCTTTTTTACTCTAAGGAGAAGATTATTATGAGGCATCTTTTCGATGTTGGTGTAACCGTCAATGGTAACCGTTATGAACGTACCGTTGAGCCGCGTCTGCTGTTGAGCGATTTCTTGCGCCATGACCTTGGTCTGACCGGAACACACGTCGGCTGCGAACACGGTGTATGTGGGTCGTGCACGATTCTATTCGATGGACAACCGGTCCGCTCTTGTTTAATGTTTGCCGTGCAAGCCAACGGACATGAGATACTCACAGTCGAAGGGCTGGGAACCCCCGAGGACCTTCACCCTCTTCAAGAGGCCTTCTGGGAGGCCCACAGTGTGCAGTGTGGTTTCTGCACACCCGGAATTCTTATGACACTGGTGCCTTTTCTGGAGGAAAATCCCAATCCAAACGAGGATGAAATACGCGCAGCCATCTCTGGAAATCTCTGCCGTTGTACTGGCTACCAACACATCGTTGATGGGGTCAAATTGGCAGCCCAAAAGATGAGCGCCTGAAACTCAAAACAATATGAACAGCTCTTATATATCATGTTCTACGCTTTACGGTGTAATAAAACAGGAGTGCATCCGTGACGAAAAAATATATTGGTAAACGGATAAAACGAAGTGAAGACCCGCGTCTGCTGACCGGGGAAGCTTTGTTTGTAGACGATGTGGAGATCCCTGGCATGCTCCATGCGGCTTTTCTACGCAGTGATTATGCCCACGCCTATCTAAAAAGCATCGACGTTTCTGCCGCCCAGGCACGGGAGGGGGTTGTGGCAGTTTTCACCGCTGAGACGATGGGGGATGATTGGCAGCCGGGTCCACCCTTAGTCTCCCCTCCCCCTACAGTCGAGGACGTAATCTTCCATTCGCGCACCCAGGTACCGTTGGTAAAAGACAAGGTCAGGCATGTGGGTGAGCCCATCGCTATCGTTATCGCCGAAAGTCGCTACATTGCTGAAGATGCCGTGGATGACATTGTGGTTGACCTGGAACCCTTAGATGTTGTCGTAGATATTGAGAAAGCCATGCAGCCGGATGCTCCCCTCGTCCACGATGACCTGGACTCGAACCTGGCTGCTCACATCGAACAGGAAAAGGGCGATTACGCAGCGATTCGAGAAGAGGCTGACCTGATCATCAAGAGGCGTATCGTCATTGACCGGGGCGCAGCGGTAGCGATGGAAAACCGGGGTATCGTGGCCCAATGGGATGCAAAAAGCCAGCGTTTGACGGTCTGGGACACGACTCAGGCTCCGATTGCCATCCGCAATGGTCTCGCTGCCAGGCTTGATTTATCTGAACATCAAGTCAGGGTGATTGCGCCGTTTATCGGTGGTGCCTTTGGTCCCAAAATGATGATGTTTTACCCGGAAGAGATGCTTATCCCCTGGGTATCAATAAAATTGGACCGACCAATTAAATGGATAGAAGACCGGTACGAGAACTTTTATGCCACCACCCAGGAACGTGGACAGGTACACGAGGCTGAGATGGCCCTTACCCTTGATGGGCGTATTCTGGGTGTGAGCGATGTATTCCTGCACGATAGTGGAGCATACGACCCATATGGTCTGACCCTCCCCCTGAACACACAATGCCATATGATGGGACCATACGATATCGCCAATTACTACTCCGAGTCCAAAGTTGTGTTCACCAACAAGACCATCGTCACTCCTGTGCGAGGGGCAGGTCGCCCGCAGGGAATCTTCATAGTGGAACGTTTGCTGGACTTGGCTGCGAAAGAATTGGGCATTGATCCGGTTGAAATCCGGAAGCGAAATCTCATCCCTCCGGACGCTTTTCCCTACGAACACAAGATCATTGACCAGGCTTTTGCACCTCTTATTTTTGACAGCGGAAACTACAAACCCGTCCTTGAGAAGGCTGCGGACATGATTGGATACGATCGGTTTGTGAAAGACGAACAGCCCCGCCTGCGCGCCGAGGGTCGCCACGTGGGCATCGGCATCGTTCCCTTTATAGAGACGACCGGCGTTGGTCCTTACGAGGGAGCCAGGGTGACAGTCGAAGCTAGTGGCAAAATAAACGTGGCGACCGGTGTCGGTACACAGGGACAAGGTCACTTCACCTCCTTTGCCCAAATCGTCGCCGATCAGTTAGGGGTGGATGTGCGCGATGTGCATCTGGTGACCGGCGATACAGCCGAATTCCATTGGGGGACCGGCACCTTTGCCAGCCGCGGGTCCGTGGTCGCGGCAAATGCCATTAATGCCTCCGCCAAGTTAGTTCGCGAAAAGATTCTTGCGCTCGCCAGCAAGGTGCTCGAGGCGCCTGAAGACGAACTGGAACTCGCTGATGGTGTGATAAGGGTTGCCGATGTCCCTCGCATATCCATCAGCCTGGGCGAACTGGCGATGCTGGCTAACCCCCTGCGTGGGGCGGTCGAGCCCGGCACCGAACCAGGACTGGAAGCCACCGCTTACTTCGGTCCCCAATACGGTGCCATAGCCTTTGGAACCCACGCCATGATCGTTGAAGTAGACCCGCAGACAATGATGATAGAGATCAAACGCTACGTAGCCGTCGAAGATTGCGGGACTGTGATCAATCCACTGATCGTGGACGGTCAGATTCACGGCGGCGTGTCTTTGGGTATCGGTAACTCCTACTACGAAAAGCTCGTTTTCGATGAAAACGGGCAGCTCCTCAACGCCTCTCTGATGGATTATTTGATCCCCACGGCTGCTGAGGTTCCTCGGATTGAAATTGGACATGAAGAAACACGCTCTCCGCTTAACCCACTTGGCAGCAAGGGCGTTGGTGAAGCTGGGGCTATCCCGGTTCCGGCTCTCTTCGCACAAGCAATGGAGAATGCCCTGCCCGAATACGATTTGGAAATACTCGAAGCCCCCCTCAGCCCCAACCGGCTGTTTGAATTGCTGCGTGAAAAGGAGAGAGAGCTGTGAAACTGGAAGGAGAATACATCTTTGACGGTCCTCAAGAGGACGTCTGGGAGTTGGTTAGGGACCCAGATGTGCTTGCCACTGCTTTACCCGGCACCCAAAGTCTGGACCAGGTTGGTGAAAATGAATACGAAGGGGTGATGAATGTCCGGATTGGACCAGTTGCCGGCGTTTTTTCTGGGCGGATTGTTGTCTCGGATGAAGTGCCACCAGAAACCTGCACACTGACGGTGGAGGGCAAAGGTAAGCCGGGGTTCATCAATGGAACCGGCTACGTCAATCTGATCGACCAGGGCGATAGTACAACTCTCATGAAGTACGATGGAGAAATACAAATTGGCGGTCGGCTAGCCAGCGTGGGTCAGCGGCTTTTTGATACCACCAGCAAAAGTATGATCCGCCAGGGTTTAGAGACCCTCAACAAGGCGCTTCAGGCGCGCATTGCGGTCAAGACCGGGGGTGGGGAAGTTGAATATAAGCCACCCTCGGAAAGCGAGTTCGCGGTGGCAGTGGCAAAAGACATGGCAGGTGAAGCGCTCTCGTCATCTCGGACGACATGGATTGCGGTTGCCGTCGTCATCGTCATTGTTATTGTTGCCCTGATATTGATAAATTTAGGAGGTGGTTAATGGAGAAATGAGTCAATGTGGCGTTTGCTGCCCAGTGGTCTTTACTGCCAGCTGCCTGGGTTCCCACGTCCAGGGGAACAACTAAATTTTGCGAATACAAATGCTAATGCACGAATTGACAAGCGATTAGCAATTATGTACAATGGAAGCTAATTCAAGCATGGGGGAACGCAGGTGGCAGTGACGGCGAGGCTCAGATCGCAGATAATTGTATGCGGGAGCCACTATCAATAACTAGTTAAGAAAAGGAGAAGACAAAAATGAGTAGGAAATTCGGTCTATTGTTTGTGATACTTGTAGTTGTGAGCCTGCTTTTAGCAGCCTGCCAACCTCAGGAGGTCGTCAAGACTGTCGAGGTCGAAAAGGAGGTCATCAAGACTGTCGAGGTCGAAAAGGAGGTCATCAAGACCGTCGAGGTTGAAAAAGAGGTCATCAAGACCGTCGAGGTAGAGAAGGAAGTTAAGGAGAGTGCTACACTGGCGATCGAGCATTTCAGCATAATTGATGGAACTACTTGGTCGGGAGCCCACGATCGCGCCGGAAAACGAATCGCTGAAAAATATCCGAATGTTGAATACGTCTACAGAGAGGAAGTAGGACCAGATCTCACAAATCCATACGCTGAAGAGATGATCGCTGATGGGGCCAGCATCGTCGTGGGAAACGCAGAGTTCATGGGGATGCCTTTGAAGGATATCGCTGACCAGTACCCAGATGTTTATTTTGCTTCCATCATTGCCAGCGATCTGACCACGAAGAGGAACTTCATAAGACTCTTCCCCAGGCAGTATCAAGCGCTGTACCTGGAAGGGCTTATTGCTGGGGCGTTGACCGAGACCGGTAACATAGGAGTTGTCTCGGCATTCCCATCTGTTCAGGTCATCAGGCGGCAGGCTGGCTTTTACCTCGGAGTGCAGGATGCAGCGGAATTGCTGGGCAAAGACATCACGGTGTACGTGAAGTACGTCGGTGACTGGTACCTGCCCCCTGAAGAGAGGGACATCGCAAACACCTTGATAACTCAGTACGACGTTGACGTCTTAACCCAGCAAACCGATTCCGGATCCCCCCTGGACGTAGCCCAAGAATCGGGCATTTGGTTCATAGGGAAGGACATGGACATCGTGGGGTTTTACGGCTGGTCTGACACAGATACCGTAGCCATATCGTTCGACACGCGTTGGGAAGTCCTCTATGAGAATATAGTCAAGAATTGGTTGGCTGGCAATGAAAATCCAGAAACAGTGCTATATCTGGGCATGGCCGATTCAATGACACTGGCTGATGGCACAGTGGTTCCAACCGTTGACATCATGAACGACAACAAGGTGGGCATTGAGGCTATCAGTCCGGCTGCACTACCATTAATTCCTGATGAGATCGTAGCACTCGTTGAACAAAGAAGGGATCAGATGATCAATGGAGTGTGGGATCCGTTCTTCGAGCACGCCTTCGTCAGCAACGGAACCGGCTTGGATCTGGAGGGTACACCAGTTCCAGCCGCTGGGACAGAGGTCAAGCCAGCTGGAGTGATGCCGACTAATGAGTGGCTGCTTTCATTGTTCAACTTCGACCTGGAAGGCACAGTGATACTCGAGTAAATGGGAGTCTGGAATTCTCCCTATTGTATTGTAAACAACCTCTGGCGGCTAAGAGGTACGAAGCTCCCATTCTTGAGGGGCTAAGAGGTACGAGGCTCCCATTCTTGAGGGGCTAAAAAGTGCCCGGCACATAGATTGTGATACTCAAAATCATGAGTTTATCGAGAAGTGCCGGGCACATAACACACTTTCATTGATGAAACCCCCGGAAGAAGGACAAGTGCAAAAAGGACCCCTGAAAGGGATAAAACGCGGAGAGACGGTCTTAGAGGCGAGAGGAATCACGAAGAGATTTCCGGGAGTCGTCGCAAATGACCAAATTTATTTCGAGATAAAAGCTGGCGAGATTCACGCAGTCTTGGGGGAGAACGGCGCCGGGAAAACCACCTTGATGAATATCCTGTTCGGGTTGTACCAACCCGACGAGGGTGAAATATTCATCGGTGGTAAGAGCGTCAAATTCCGATCACCGTTGGACGCCATCGATATGGGAATAGGGATGGTTCACCAACACCGCAAACTGATTCCCGCTCATACGGTTATCGAAAACATAATCCTGGGACACCCGAGCGCAGGGAAAATTCTGAACATTAATCGGGCGGGGGACGAGATAAATGAACTCTGCGAGAGATACGGATTCCATGTAGACCTCAAGGCGAAAGTCTGGCAGCTTTCAGAAGGGGAAAAGCAGGTTGTGGAGATCCTGAAGACCCTCTATCGCGGAGCAGAGGTCCTCATCTTGGACGAGCCGACCTCCGCACTGACACCTATCGAAACGGAGAAACTCTTAACATCCATCGAAGCCATGTCAAAAGATGAACTCGCCATAGTCCCCTTCATCACTCACAAACTCCCCATAGTGCTGGCGATAAGCGACAGGGTGACGGTTCTTAGGCGTGGAAAAGTCACGGCTCGATTAGATACTAAGGATGCAACTGAAAAGAGTTTGGCTATGGAGATGGTGGGGAGAGAAGTCATCTTCAGGATAGAGCGTACACGCGTAGAAAGAGGGAAGCCAATTCTCCAGGTAGAAAACCTTTCCGCTCTCAGCGACAAAGGTGTCTTGGCTTTGAGCGGTGTCTCGTTTTCTATAAGTGAAGGTGAAATATTCGGTATAGCTGGAATCTCCGGTAACGGGCAACGTGAGTTAGTTGAGGTTATTGCCGGTCTTCGAAATCCGGAGGAGGGCAAGGTAATTCTTGATGAGATAGACATCACATTTTCCTCCAGCTTAGAACGATGGCAGAGGGGTATGGGATACATTCCCTGCGATCGCATAGATGTGGGTTCGATCGGAGATTTCTCCTTGGTGGAAAACACCACGATGAATTATTACTTCGATGATAATTACTCCCGCTATGGGATCGTGGATTATAAAAAATTACGTAAGCTCACAGAAGAAATCGTCTCCGAGTACGGCGTGGCGACTCCGAGTCCAGACACGCAGGCCAAAACCCTGTCCGGCGGAAACCTCCAAAAACTCATCTTAGCTCGCGTGCTTTCACGCAAACCTCGGCTTGTAATCGCTGATCTACCAACACAGGGTCTTGATGTAGGGGCGACGGAATTCGTTCGCAATAAGCTTGTGGAAGCAAAAAAGGGTAAAGCCGGTGTTCTCCTTATATCCGAGGACCTCGATGAGATATTATCATTGAGCGATTGGGTGGCACCGGTTTACGAAGGAAAGCTCATGGACATCATCCCTGGAGAGAAAGTTAAGAGGGAGATAGTGGGAGCCATGATGGCTGGTCTACATCTGGAGGGGGAAGAGACATGAGGATCGGAAGCTACGAATTGAAACTCGAAAAAAGGGGGACATTATCGAATTGGCAGGCAGCGAGCATATCGATCCTCGCCATAATCTTCGCCCTTGCGCTCTTCAGCATCATCTTCATCTTAGCCGGGATCAACCCTCTGTCAGCGTATCGGGAAATTTTTTCCTTCGCTTTCATAAACCCTTATGGTCTTCCGCCGACGATCAACAGGTTTATATTCCTGCTGTTTTGTACGTACGCATTCATCATCCCCTTTAGAGCCGGGCTCTGGAACATCGGGATGACGGGACAGCTTTACGCCGGAGCGTTGGGAGCTTTCGCAGTCCTATTTGCCTTTGGCGGAAAGGCGTCTCTAAGCGCGGATCTCTCCCTTGAAATTGTCATCCCATTTATGTTGATCGCTGCAGCCCTGGGCGGTGCAGTGCCTGGAGCGATTGCTGGTTTTTTGAAGGGCAAGTACAACATTAACGAGATCGTGGTGACCATGTTGTTAAACTTTATTATTTTCTGGCTGGTTTCCTTCATGATCAAAGAGGGAGGCCCCTTCATGAACCCCGGAGGGAGAGGCGAAAGCTTTGAACTGCCACCTTCTGTATACGCACCTCTGATCAACAACGTCCCCTTCACGATCTTCATTGCCCTTGGGTTAGCCGTTTTGATCTACTTTTTGTTCGCCAAAACCAAAATTGGATATCAAATCAGGGCTTACGGTCAAAACCCGGCTGCGGCCGAATACGCCGGGATAAGTCCATTCAAGATACCGCTCCTGGTTTTTACTTTAGGTGGTGCCATTGCCGGTTTGGCCGGTTATCATTATTTCGCCGCGGTACCCGGAGTTTATAAAATTGCCAGGAACTACGGGTTTTTTGGCGACCTGGCTTTCTATGGGATAATATGCGGTCTGATTTCCCTGGGTAACCCTATAGCAGCGATCCCGGTTGCCCTGCTATTCGGAGGATTGTCCGTAGGCGGTAGATACGTCCAGGGAAAACTCAGTATGAGCTTTGGTTTGGATTATGCCCTGCTCGGAGTTTTAATGATTACTCTAGTCGTTTTTCAATTCTTTTACCGTTATAAGATCGTATTTATAAAAATAGGGAAGGAGAGGACAGATGTGGGAGTTCTTCGTTAGAAGTCTAGATGCCTCAACGATTTTTACCCTCGCCGCTCTCGGTGAACTCATCGGTCAGCGCTCAGGAGTTCTGAACGTTGGTATCGAAGGTGTGATGCTTTTCGGTGCCACCCTGGGTTTCATCGCCGCTCAATCCACTGGGAGTTACTTGCTCGGCTTCTTAGTGGGGATCGCCATAGGAGGCTTGCTCGGTCTTATGCACGGATTCTTTTCTATAACGCTGGGGGTCGACCAGGTTGTGAGCGGGATGGGCATATGGATCATGGGCTTCGGTCTCACCACCTACATAGGCAACCCATACACAGGTCCTTTGGGGATGCCGAGGATACCCTCCATCTTGGGTCTTTCCCCGTTCTTTTATCTTGGGATCGCGCTTGTAGTCATTACATGGTTCGTGCTCTCCAAGACCAGCTTGGGGTTGAGGATAAGATCGGTGGGAGAGAATCCATCGGTTGCGGAAGTTTCAGGTATAGACGTCGCCAAAACTCGCTATCTCTGTGTGACAATCGGCGGGATGCTCATGGGGCTTGCGGGTGCGGTTTACTCTCTGGATTACAACCCGGTCTGGAATTATAACTTTCTCATGGGTTGGGGGTTCATCGCTCTGGCGCTCGTCTTTTTCTCCATGTGGAATCCTTTTATCCTGCTCTCTGGATCCTTACTTTTTGGAACCCTGTGGCAGCTCTCACTCAACCCACAACTGGTACTCCCCGGCGTTATGTCCAGATACATCTGGAGGATGGTTCCCTTTGCCATAACCCTTTTAGTTTTACTGATTATGTCAACGAAGTGGTTCAGGATAAAGTGGGGGGCGGCAAAACCTGAAGCGCTCGGACAACCCTACGTAAAAGAGTGATGGCATGGTTTAGGGGAGGAATCCAATACTAGCGCCTGCATTTTGCAAGTGAAACGAGCAAACATGCAAGCATCTGTTTTTTAGATGCCAACTCACGTATCTTGAGCCGCATTTGCCAAGCTCAACTTCGTTGAGCCTCTCACGTATTTTGAGCCAGCCTTCGCGGGACGCTTACGTCCCAGTTCCCATTCGGAGCGAGTTCAACCCGCACAAGGTATTCCCCGGTTATAGCCAGAAAGGTCATTCATAGATGTACTCCTAAACACTTGCTGCTAGAGATGGAGATGATCGCACGGTTCTCTCTTCCACGTCTTCCAGCACATGTTTTAATTTTAGAAAATCGGATTCGAACTGTTGCTGCATTTTGCGTGCTATCAGCCGTGCGGCATGTTTGAAGAAGCCGTTTGGCTTCCCTTCAGCAATAAATGTGATCTTTGTACCATCGCCTGTAGACTCATATAAATGCCTGGCCTCGAACTGTATCTCTCCGGATTCAACCTTCAAGGTGAACTCTTTATTCGGCTCATACACAATAACTTGTACCGTGCTCGCTGCCTGCCGCCCCATAAACACACGCACGTCCCTGATCGTTGAACCTACACCAATAGGACCTGCGGAGGTTACTCTTGATTCCAGGAGCCCGGTCTGCCACTCCGGAGTATTCTCGGGGTCGGTGGAGTAAACAAAGACCTTATCAATGGGACGATTTATGACCACACTTGTTTCAATTTTCATTAACTTTCTAGCTCCTGTTGATTACCTTCCGCCCATTCCCTCATCGGGAACACCACGTTAGTATCACAACTATACAAATATCGCAACTATACACGCTTTTAGATGAAGGGTCACCCTCCCTCTGGGAGGGTTTTAGGGAGGGAAAAAGTAAGGGATTCTCCCCCCCCCAGGATTACCCCCCCATAGCTGACTCCTCATAGTAGAATTAGACCAAAGGAGCAAACAGCATGAGCGATTCAATTATCCGACTTTTCCCACTTCCAAGCCAGGAGTTCCCCCTCAAAGGTCTCTATTTAAGCCATAATCTTAGGGAAAACAAGCGCGATTCCGGGGAATCTTTCGTTTACAGCAATTACGTCACCAGCCTGGATGGGCGCATTGCTGTCCCGCACCCCACCAAAGCGGGGATGGTGGTACCAGACCAAATCACCAACCCTCGCGATTGGCGCCTCTTTCAAGAACTGGCGGTGCAGGCGGATATCCTCATCACAAGCGGGCGCTATTTGCGAGACTACGCCGAAGGTAGAGCTCAAGAAATCCTGCGCGTCTACGACGACCCGCAGTTCGCCGATTTGAAGGACTGGCGCACTGAACGCGGTCTCTCCCCCCAGCCAGACATGGCGGTCATCAGCGGCAGCCTGGATTTCCCTGTACCGCCAGCGCTGATCCAGGGAGACCGCAATATCGTAGTGATCACCACAAGCCGAGCCGATCCTGAAAGAATTAAGGCATTGGAAAGCCAGGCCGGGAAAGTTATCATCGCCGGAGAGGGGAGCGTCAATGGTTACAGGTTAGTAGAGAGTCTACTTGAAATGGGCTACCGGACAATCTACAACACCACCGGTCCCAAGGTGCTGCACCTGCTGTTGGCTGCGGGGGTGCTGGACCGTTTGTATCTTTCATTTGTAAACCGCCTGCTGGGGGGCAGTCCCTTCTCAAGCATCGTTGAAGGCGAACAGTTGGATCCGCCAGCCGATTTTGTTCTGAACACCATATACCTCGACCCGCATGCCTTGAATGGATTGGGACAGCTCCTCACTTCTTACAATCGGGTGTAACGGCTTTGTTTATCCAATTAAAACGATTTCAAGTTGATTTCGATCGTTCGGACACGAAATTAATGACCAGATGCCTCTGCGGGGACGAATTGCCTTAGAACCGCACCCATTTATTCAGCTTAAATTATTGAATCCCTGAACGAGACATTCGTCCAAATACATTCGTCCAAATACCGATTGACAACCACATCATAGACATGCTAGACTATAGGACATAATATTTATTCAAAGCGCACTAGGAGAGTGGAAAATGCAGAAGTGGGAATACTTGGTCGTTCGTACTTTTGGCGGTGTGGTGATGCTTGCCAACGGGCAGGAGGTCGGCACTATGACAAGCGGGCAGCCGATAGGTCAAATGTTGTATGAATTCCTCGCCGAAAGGGGCGACGGCGGCTGGGAAGTTGTCGGTATGGCCGGTGTGCGCGACGGCACGGAGATCGTCCTCAAGCGCCCTCTGCAGGAATTGGAAGAAGAATTGGAAGAGACTACGGAGGAATAATAAATTTAGGGTCTCCCCCATTCAATATCAAATAATATCATTAAAAAATATTTCTTTTAACAGTATACGCCACCGGTTCTTTTTTAACCCGGTGGCGTTTCAATACACGAGTGTAATATAGAAATATCTTTTAGCAGAATGGTAATTACAACAGTTGGCGGAAAATATTTTGCTAAGTGTAAACCCGAACGTGCCGACACTGTCGCATGTGATGGATCAACGGTAAACAAATTGTAGCAGGTCAGCGAAAATCCTCAAATAATTCGTGAGAATTAGCCCAGATCAGCGGGCAAAAACTATCCGAGAAGTTCCTCCAGTGCAGCCAGCAGCAGGGTCACATTTTCCACCCGTGACGAGTAGCCCATTAGACCGATGCGCCACACCTTACCCGCCAGCTTACCGAAACCGCCCGCAATCTCGATGTTGTACTCGTTCAGCAATTGCTTACGGATAGCGAGGTCATCTACACCCTCCGGAATGCGGGGTGTTGATAGGGTTGGAAGCCGGTATTCCACAGGTACGTGCATGGTCAGGTCCATCCCTTCTAAACCTTCCCACAGTATTTCGGCATGCCGTTGGTGGCGTGCGAAGCGCGCTTCTAGCCCTTCTTCGTATACAAGCCGCAACCCCTCTCGCAGGGCGTAGATCATGGTGATCGGTGCGGTATGATGGTAAGTGCGTTCTTCGCCCCAGTAATTGTCCAACAGACTTAAATCCAGATACCAGTTGGCAACCGGCGTCTTGCGCTCGTGCATCACCTCGCGAGCCCGTTCGCTGATCGTGATGGGTGCCAACCCGGGCGGGCAGCTCAGGCATTTCTGGGAACCGCTGTAAGCTATATCCACATCCCATTCATCGATCTTGACCGGCAGTCCACCTAAAGAAGTGACGCAGTCCAACACGAGCAATCCGCCGTACCTGTGGACAATTGCTCCGATTTCATCCATCGGCTGCAGCGCGCCGGTGGATGTCTCAGCGTGCACCAACCCCACAAGCTTGGCTGGTTTCTTTTTCAATTCCGCTTCGATTTCTTCCGGCGAAAAGTTCTCTCCCCAGGACTTATCAACGCGGCGCACTATTGCCCCATACCGTTCGGCGATATTACACAGGCGTTCACCAAAGTAACCTATTACCCCGATGAGGACCTCATCCCCGGGCTGGATAAAATTACATAACGCCGCTTCCATCCCTGCGGTGCCCGTGCCGGATATGGGAAGAGTGAATTCGTTCTTGGTTTGAAAGACAAAGCGCAGCAGTTCCTGGACTTCATCCATAACCGTCAGGAACTGCGGGTCTAGATGCCCCACTAGTGGGGTTGTCATCAACCGCAGTACACGCGGGTGAACCATGCTCGGTCCTGGACCTAAAAGGATGCGCTCAGAAGTGTTTAAATCTGTGTAAGTGGTCATGAATTCTTCCTCATTTTAGATTTAGGATATTATATCATTGTACCAACTTCCCAAACCTCCCGCAGGTTGTTTCCCCTCCCCTTTTTATGGGTGGAGTCCATTCGTGTATTCGTGCAGCCATTCGTGGACGGCATTTACCAAACCTCCCGCAGGTTTCGTATTCCTGCCGCCAAATCATCCTCTTCAAGATGCAAATAACCAATTCGCACCTGTCCTGTCTAACCTGCGGGAGGTTGCCTAGGCATCAATAAAATCAAGGCTTAACTGCCCGAGTGGCTATAAAACCTGGCATGTAATCCGTGAGCAGGTCATTATCCTCTTCACTAAAAGTGTCCTCAAAGAAAGCGGTGATCACA